>NZ_LWID01000001.1:1372000-1715000 GCF_029783845.1 Volucribacter amazonae
CCCAATTGAATTAATTGGTCAAGAATTGCGTGGTTATATGAAAGATATGAAACGCATTTCTTTTAGTTAATCATTATCGCTGTTTTTAAGTTAAGCCCCATTTGTTTTATGGCAAATGGGGCTTATTTGCTTGATTGAGCATTTTATCTATAAATGGTAGGATAGGGATTATAATATTTAAATAGGGTAAATTTATGTTATTATTTCACCAAAAACAGCAAACCATTTTAGAACTAAAAGAAAAAACTTTTCGTAAAGAAAAAGATATACAGTATCTTGTAGAGAACAATTTAAATTTACTCATAGGAGGATTGGAATTTGTTTGTTCAGAATTTTCTATTAAAAATTATCGTATTGATACGCTAGCCTTTAATCCAGAAACCCGATCTTTTGTTATTATTGAATATAAACGTAATCAAAATGATAGCGTTGTTGATCAAGGTATTTCTTATCTAAATATTATGCTTGATAATAAAGCAGAGTTTATTATTGAGTATAATGAGAAAACAGGAAAAAATCTAAAACGAGATAGTGTTGATTTCTCTCAGAGTAAAGTGTTATTTATCGCCCCCTCTTTCAATAATTATCAACGTCAAGCAGTAAATTTCAAAGACTTACCCATAGAATTATGGGAAATAAAAAGTTTTGAGAATAATATTATAGTATTTAATCAAATTAAGAAAACAAAATCTGCTGTTAGTTTTAAACAAATTAAAACTGAACCTCATTCAAGTATTAGTGAACTAAATAAAGAATTAAAAACTTATACTGAAAATGATCATTTAGAGGGTAAAAGTGAAGAAATTAAAGAACTTTATGATATTTTTAAAAATGAAGTTTTAAGATTAGATAATAATATAGAAATTGTCCCTGTTAAAATGTATATTGCTTTTAAACTTAAAACAAATGTTATTGATGTATTGCCACAGAAAAAGAATTTAAAAATATGGATAAATATGAAAAAAGGACAGCTTGATGATCCTAAGAAATTAACAAGAGATGTTTCTAAAATAGGGCGTAATGGCAATGGTGATTATGATCTAACAGTATCAAATACAGATAATTTAGAATATATTATGAGTTTGGTTAAACAAGTTATTACTAAGGTATCTTAACAGCCACGAAAATAAGGATTGTGAGTTTTAATTATGATATATAAGATATTAAGTGTATCCCATTTATTTTATTAAATGGGATATTTTACTTTTATAGTCGTTCCACTTTAAATTGAAACGACTATATTAATTAGAAAGTAGGATTAACTTTTGTTGTTTTATTGATAAACTTGCAGCGTTTGCGGCGGAAACGGCAAACATAATATTATTAGTTAATACAGAGTGCTGTTTTCCTAATAGATGATTAATTATATTTTCAGCTTCAATTTCTACGGCTCGACTTAACCATAATGGTGCTAAAGTATCTTTTTCGTGATAACGCTGAATATTTTTACTACTTTCTCTTAAAGAGAGATCGGCTTCAAATTCATCAAATAGATTAAATTGTTGACGATGGCCATTAGATAAAGTCAAGGTCATTGTGGAAGTGAAGAAATTTACAACTAATGCTCCTAATTCGCCATGTATAGCTATCCCCCATTCATGTAAACGATAGGCAGTGCCCATTTCAAGGGAGGCAAAAATACCATTATTAAAGCGTAATAATAATTGAATAATATCGTGATTTTCAGGGGTATCTAAATGTGCAATATTTGTGGCTTGTGCATAAACAGAATGAACATCACCTAATAACCAACAGAGCAGATCGAGTTCATGAATTTCATTAAATAATTTACCACCAGTAAGTTTAATATCATTTTTCCACCAATGTTTATTTGTTGAGCTATCGATCCAACGTTGACGATTTGCTCGGGCAACGGTAATTTTACCTAGTTGGTTTTGTGTAATAATTTGTTTTGCCTTTAGTAGCCCCGGTAAGGTGCGTAATAAATGCCCAACAAAAATCTGTTTTTGTTTTTGTTGAGCTAGGTTAATAATTTGTTGGCCTTGTTTAGGATCAATCACAAAAGGTGTTTCAATAAATAGATGGCAATTATGGTTAAGTGCTATCATTGCAGGATCTTGATGGGCATAGTTAGGTGTAGCGATTAAAAGTAAATCAGGCGTAGTGTGTTTTAGTAGTTGATGAATATCAGTATAAGCCTGAGTATTAAATTTTTCTGCTAATTGTTGAGCCCTATGCTTATCAATATCCGTTACTCCAATTAATTGCGAATTTGCTTTAGTAAAACCTTGAGCCAGCTGTTGTCCAAAAAAGCCACAACCGACTAAGGCAGTGGTAATATGTGTCATACTTTAATTCCTTTTGTTAAACCTAATCTAATTTGCTGAAAATAGTAGAGAATTGCACGTTGTGTACGCTCTAAATCCCTTGCTTCAATGGCATCAACTAATTCTCTATATTGCATAGCTACCATAGTCGGAGTAGTTGTTAATTTAGGGAGATCTTTTTCAAGTTGTTGATAAATTTGCCAAAATGCATCTAGATATTGTGTTAATAAATGATTGTTAATCGATTGATATATCAACAAATGAATGTGTCGTTCTTCGTTAAGTGAAAATTGATTTTTATAGGCATTTTGTTCAATAATTGCGACCAATTCTAGTAGGGATTGCACTTCAATGTCAGTAATTTGAGCTACTGCCATAGGAGCAAAACCATATTGTAAGATTTCTCTAACATCAAGAATGTCTAAAATATTTTTTAAATTATCCTGTAAATGTAGTTGTGCATAGAATGTTAATCCACGAATCATAGGTACAAGCGATGATTCGCCAACAAATGTGCCTATACCATGCCTAATGTCTAGTATGTGTAATGCTTCTAAGGATTTAATTGCTTCTCTTAAACTAGAACGGCTTACAGAAAAAAGTTCAATCAACTCATTTTCGGTTGGCATAAGATCGCCAGATTTTAATTGGCGTTGCAGAATAAGTTGTTTTATTTTTTCTTGTAATTCAAGTGAGGCTTCTTTTTTAGTTAATTTGCTCATAATTTTTTCATTTTTGTGATCTAGATCTCTTTATTTCTTAATAGATATAAGACATCATATGTCATATATCAGATGTTGTAAAAAATAATAAAAAATTGCTTATTATTTTATCTATTTTCCTTAAGTTGTAAATCCTAAATCAATAATCTTTATATTTCAGATCAAGGAGATAAAGATGGCGACCTTAGTATTAAAGAATATTTATAAACGCTATGACAATGGCTTTGAAGCAGTGCAAGATTTTAACTTAGTTGTACAAGATAAAGAATTTATTGCATTAGTTGGTCCTTCGGGTTGTGGTAAATCAACAACATTAAGAATGATAGCAGGGCTTGACGATATTTCTGCGGGAGAATTTTATATTGATGATCGTTTAGTTAATGATGTTGAGGCAAAAGATCGAGATATTGCAATGGTATTCCAATCTTATGCTTTATATCCCCATATGACGGTTTATGAAAATATGGCATTTGCTTTAAAACTACGCAAGTTACCTAAAGTACAAATTGATCAAAAAGTACAAGAAGCCGCTAAAATTTTAGGTTTAGAACAGTTATTAAATCGTAAACCCAAAGCCTTATCTGGTGGACAACGTCAACGAGTCGCTTTAGGACGTACTATTGTACGTTCCCCAAAAGTGTTTTTAATGGACGAACCTTTATCTAATTTAGACGCTAAATTACGGAGTAATATGCGTGCTGAAATTATTCGTATTCATAAAAAACTCAATGCAACAACCATTTATGTTACTCATGATCAAACAGAGGCGATGACAATGGCTGATCGTATTGTGGTGATGAAAGCAGGCATTGTACAACAAATAGGTACACCAAGAGAAATTTATAATCACCCTAATAATTTATTTGTTGCTGGATTTATTGGTGCACCAACCATGAATTTTATTCGGGGAACTATTGAGGATAATTATTTTGTAGTAAATAAAGATGTAACATTATTTATCCCTGAAAAAATATATCAATATCTTGTAGAAAAAGGCTATCAAAATAAATCGGTGATTTTAGGGATTAGACCAGAAAATATTTCTAATGATCCTATGTTATTAGGAATTTATCAACATTCCATTCTTAATGCGGATATTCATGTGTCAGAGTTACTTGGTGCTGAATATATTCTACATACCGAAATTGCAGGACAACAAATTAAAGCGATAGTACCTTCTCGGCAGAATATTTCAATGGGGCAAAATATTAAGTTAGCTTTTGATATGAAATATGCCCATTTCTTTGATCCTGAAACAGAGCAATCTTTGTTTACTTTATAAGGAGAATGATTATGCGAGTAAAAAAACTTTCTTCACTTTGGTTATCTGTCTTAGCAAGTATGACACTATTATCAGCTTGTGAAAAAACAGAACCACAAACTGTCAATATAGGAATGCCACAAGAGGGACAAGAATTATCAGGTAATCTTATATTTTGGCATTCTTTTACTCAAGGCCCACGTTTAGAAATTATTCAGCAAGCAGCAAATGAATTTCAGCAAAAACACCCTAAAGTGAGTATAAAAATTGAAACCTTTTCTTGGAACGATTTTTATACTAAATGGACGACAGGTTTATCTTCTGGAAATGTTCCTGATATGAGTACCGCATTGCCTAATCAAGTAATTGAAATGATTAATTTTGGTGCATTACAGCCCATTAATGATTTAATTGATAGTATTGGCAGAGATAAATTTTCAGCAACAGCTATTAATGAAGGCAGTTTAAATCAGCACAATTATTCTCTTCCTTTGTATTCCCATGCTCAAGTTATGTGGGTTCGTAAGGATTTGCTAGCTAAACATAATCTACCTGTTCCACAAACATGGCAACAACTTTATGATACAGCCAAAATCTTAACTCAAGATAATGTTTATGGCTTGTCAGTTCCTATGGGAAGTAATGATTTTATGGCAACACGTTTGCTTAACCTTTATGTAAGAAGTGGTGGTGGAAGTTTACTCACTGAAGATCTTAAAGTTGATTTAACTAGCCCCTTAGTACAAGAGGGTATCAAATACTGGGTAAAAATGTATCAAAATACTTCCCCTAGAGATTCTGTGAATTATAACGTTTTACAACAAGCTACTTTGTTTTATCAAGGTAAAACAGCATTTGATTTTAATTCAGGTTTTCAAATTGGTGGCGTAAAAGCAAATTCACCACAATTACTCAGTGAAATTGATGCCTATCCTCTGCCTAAACGTCATATTAATGATCCTGATTATGCGGCAGAAACTTCAAATATACCATTGGTTGTATGGAAACAATCAAAACACCCAGATATTGCTAAGGCTTTTCTGAAAACTTTATATGAAAAAGATCGTTATATTCAATTTTTAACTGCAGTTCCAGTTGGTATGTTGCCTGCGATTAAAGGTATTTCACAACAAGAAGAATATCAACAAAATCCTGTTATTCAACAGTTCAATCAAGCTGAAAAAGTGATTGCTGCGGCAGCTGAACGTGGCTCTGCTATTGGATTTGAACGAGGGGCAAGTGTACAAGCCGGTATGATAACTAATCAACATATTATTGAAAAAATGTTTCAGGATATAGTGATTAATGGAACAGATTCTATGGTTGCAGCTGAAAAAGCAGAGAAAGAGTTAAATACACTTTTTGAGGCAATTATTGTTAATTAAATCATAATACAAGGGGTAAGTTTATGTACTACCAAACACGTCATAATTATACTCGCTGGATATTTGTATTACCTGCATTATTAGTGGTATCAGTACTGTTTGTTTATCCTTTTTTATCCAGCATTTTTTATAGTTTTACCAATAAAAATTTAATTATGCCTCATTATAGTTTTGTGGGGCTAGCAAATTATAAAGCTGTTTTATCTGACCCTACTTTTTGGTTGTCTTTTGTTAATTCACTTAAATGGACGATTTTTTCTTTAATTGGGCAGGTTTTGGTAGGTTTTTTACTTGCACTTGCTTTAAATAGAGTCAGACATTTTCAGTGGTTATATAAAATACTTTTAATTGTTCCTTGGGCATTTCCAACAATTGTGATTGCCTTTTCTTGGCAATGGATTTTGAATGGTGTTTATGGTTATTTACCTAATATTCTTGTCCAATTAGGTTTTATGGATATTGCCCCCAATTTCCTTGCAGATCGTACATGGGCATTTATTTGCCTAGTGTTTATTAACATTTGGTTTGGCGCTCCTTTGATTATGGTTAATGTGCTATCTGCTTTACAAACTGTTCCCGCAGATCAATATGAAGCAGCAAAAATTGATGGTGCAAATATGTGGCAGATTTTCCGTTATATTACCTTGCCACATATTAAAGTCGTGGTGGGATTATTAGTGGTATTACGCACCATTTGGGTTTTCAATAATTTCGATATCATTTACTTAATTACCGGTGGTGGTCCAGCAGATGCAACGATGACTTTACCAATCTTTGCCTATGATATGGGGTGGGGAAGCAAGTTGCTTGGACGTTCTTCAGCAGTAACCGTATTACTGTTTATTTTCCTACTGTTAGTTTGTTTTATTTACTTCAAAATTATTAATCGTTGGGAAAAAGAAGGGAGATAGATTATGAAAAAGAAAATAACTTGGCTAGGCGATATTATTTCTCATTTATTCCTAAGCATAATGACGATTATTGCGGTCTTTCCCCTTGTATGGATTTTTATATCCTCAATAAAAGGTAAAGGAGAATTAACCAATGATCCAACACGTTTTTGGCCTAAGGTATTAACTTTTGAATATTTTGAACATGTCATTAATGACTTAAATTTCATTGTTAATATAAAAAATAGTTTAGTTATTTCTTTAATCACAACAGTAATAGCTATCACTATTTCGGCTATGGCAGCCTATGGTATTGTAAGATTTTTCCCTAAACTTGGCTCAATAATGTCTAAATTATTGGTCACTACTTATATTTTTCCCCCTATTCTTTTGGCAATACCTTATTCCATTGCGATGGCAAAAATAGGATTAACGAATACGATGACGGGATTAATTATTGTCTATTTATCCTTCAGTGTACCTTATGCGGTTTGGTTACTTGTTGGTTTTTTCCAAACGGTGCCTATTGAAATTGAAGAAGCTGCGAGAATTGATGGCGCGAATAAATTTACCGTATTCTTCAAAATTGTTTTGCCACTGGTTGCTCCGGGGATTGTAGCTACCGCAATTTATACTTTCATTAATGCTTGGAATGAATTCTTATATGCACTTATTTTGGTCAATGATACTAGCAAGATGACCGTTGCTGTTGCATTACGTTCATTGAATGGGGCTGAGATTTTAGATTGGGGCGATATGATGGCAGCCTCAGTATTAGTTGTCATTCCATCAGTTATCTTCTTCTGTTTTATCCAAAATAAAATAGCAAAAGGATTGGCAGAAGGTTCTGTAAAATAATCAAGAGGAAAACAATATGATTAAATATGGTGTTGTTGGCGTAGGCTATTTTGGTGCAGATCTTGCTCGCTTTATGAATGAAATTGATACTGCAACGATTAGTATGGTGTATGATCCTGATAACGGAGCAACGATTGCACAAGAATTAAATTGTGTGAATGCAACTTCGTTAGAACAGTTAGTGAGTAGTCCAGATGTAGATTGTGTGATTGTGGCAACGCCAAATTATCTACATAAAGAGCCCGTTATTCAAGCTGCTCGGCATAAAAAACACGTTTTTTGTGAGAAACCCATTGCATTGAGTTATGCTGACTGTGATGAAATGGTACGTGCTTGTGAAGAAAATGGTGTGGTATTTATGGCTGGGCATATTATGAATTTCTTTAATGGTGTACATCATGCTAAAGAATTAATTCAACAAGGTGTGATTGGTAAAGTGCTTTATTGCCATTCAGCTCGTAATGGCTGGGAAGATGAACAAGCAGAAATATCTTGGAAAAAAGTGCGGTCAAAATCGGGAGGACATTTATATCATCATATTCATGAACTGGATTGTGTGCAGTTTATTATGGGCGGTATGCCAAAAACAGTAACAATGACAGCGGGTAATGTAGCACATCAAAGTGAAAAATTTGGCGATGAAGATGATATGTTGTTCGTGAATTTAGAATTTGATGATAATCGTTTTGCCGTTTTAGAATGGGGATCCGCGTTCCGTTGGGGAGAACATTATTTGCTTATTCAAGGCGAAAAAGGGGCAATAAAATTGGATATGTATCATTGTGGCGGAACGTTACGTGTTAATGGGCAAGATAGTCATTTTTTGATCCATGAAAGCCAAGAAGAAGATGATGATCGTACACGCATTTATACCAGTACAGAAATGGACGGCGCAATTCAATACGGTAAACCGGGGAAACGTACGCCATTGTGGCTGAGTTCAATTATGCGGAAAGAAATGAAATATCTTAATGATATTTTACATGGTATGCCTGCCACCGAGGAGTTTAAAAAATTACTCACAGGAGAGGCAGCGAGAGCAGCTATTGCCACAGCTGATGCCTGCACTAAATCCCGTTATGAAAACCGTAAAGTTGAAGTTGCTGAAATTGTAAATGCATAAAGTTAAATTTTATTTATAGTCCTTTCAATTTAAACTAAGACAAGGTGGCACGCCGAAGACAGTACAAAGAGAATGGTGAGGCGTGTCTATTTTTAAATGGGACAACAATATTAAAAAGTGCGGTCAATTTACCGCATTTTTTATGGTTTGGTTTGTAATCAAATGCCCATTATTCACAATTCCCTCCTCTCTCGTTACAATAACAGACTAATTTTTTATTTAGGTAGGTAGTTATGGCTAAATATACAAATGATGCAAGATTGTTAGTGGATTATGTGGGGGGTATCGAGAATATTGCGGCAGTTACCCATTGTTTAACCCGAATGCGGTTTGTTTTACATAAAGCAAATTTAGTGGCAACGGATAAAATTGAAGATTTGGATTCTGTCAAAGGAACATTTACACGAGCTGGGCAATTTCAAATTATTATTGGGCCTGATGTGGCAGAGTTTTTTCAGGCTTTTGCACAATGTACCCATTTACCTAATGCAACGCCAGAAAAATTAAAAGAGGCAATTATTGCTAGTGAGCGTGAGCGTAAAAATGAAAAGTCTTTTTTACAACGGATTATTGGTATTTTAGGCGATATTTTTGCTCCAGTGATCCCTGCCCTTATTGTTGGTGGGATTACCTTAGGGTTGCAAAATTTAATTGGGGTAATTAAGTTTTTTGATGGTGGCAGTAAATCCTTAGCGGAAATATCGCTAATTTTTCATGGCTTAAATCAATTATTGGTGTTAATTGGTAATATTATTTTTCCTGCCTTACCTGTGTTTATCTGTTGGTCTATTTGTCGCCGAATGGGGGCATCACAGGTGTTGGGGATTGTGTTAGGACTTTCCCTTGTTTATTCAGGATTTATCCCTGTTAGTGATATAGCTAATATTCCTATTGATAAAGTGTCATCTTGGGATTTTGGTTATTTCAAAGTTTATAATTATTCCTATCAAGGGCAAGTGGTTGCCGCAATGTTAGCAGGCTTTGTCCTTGTGAGTTTGGAACGGTTTTTTCGTTCTATCACGCCAACCTTAATTGCGATGATTGTTGTGCCAGTGGCTTCATTAATTCCTGCTATTTTAATTGCTCAGGCAATTGCAGGACCAGTGGGCTTAGCCGTAGGAAATTGGTTAGCGGATATTATTTTGGCTGGTTTTGCCTCCGATTATAAAATCTTGGTGGCAGGGATTTTTGGCTTTGTGTTTGTTCCTGTACAGCTAACAGGTTTACATCAAATTGCCACAGCCATAGATTTAACTTTGGTATCAACTAAAGGCGGTACGCCCATTTGGCCATTATTAGCCTTATCAAGTATTTGTCAGGCATCAGCCATTTTAGCAATGACAATCCTACAACGTAAAAATGTGAAAGCCAGTCAAATCAATATTCCTGCTACCATTTCCTGTTATATTGCGGTTTCCGAACCTGCTATTTTTGGGGTCAATCTTAAATATGTGTTCCCTATGGTGGCAGGTATGATAGGAACCTCTATTGCTTGTATGATTTCCATTGGTGGCGGTGTTGAGGCATTAAGTATCGGTGTTGCTGGTATATTGGGGGTTATTTCTATTAAACCACAATTCTTACTCACATGGATTATCGCAGGGCTTATCGGTGCAGCCATTTCTTTTACTTTAACTTATCTTATTGGCTTAAAAAAATTAACCAGTTATGATTTAACAGGCATACAAAGTAAAAATAATGAAGAAGAATTAACGGAAAATGCCTCAGAGCCAAACGAAAATATGGATAAACAAGAAAATAATGATAATCCCCATAGCGAAAATGATGAAGAGGATATTGATATCGCCTCTATTTATGCGGAAGTTGAAGAAAACTTTTTAAAAGAGGAACAAAATTTACCGCCAGCGGAACATAAAATGACAGCACCTGCGGAACAATACTGCCAATATCCTTTCCTTTCTCCTGCAGCGGGTTGGGTCATTCCTTTGGGGGCAGTGAGAGATGAAGGATTTGCTGGCGGATATATGGGCGAAGGGTTTGCGATTATTCCAACAGAGCGTTTTGTTGTCGCGCCTTTTGATGCTGAAGTGATTGCAACATACCCAACTAAACACGCCTATACTTTACGGGGTAAAGACGGTGTAGAAGTGCTTATTCATATTGGACTGGATACGGTCATTCTTGATGGTAGAGGATTTGATTGTTTTGTTGAACAAGGCGATCAGGTAAAAGCGGGCGACAAACTTTGCCGAGTGGATTTTGACCTATTGAAAGAACATAATTTGTCCACTGTCATTGCGATAGTTTTCCCTAATAATGAACATATTTGGCTACAACCTGATTTACAACAGGTTACATTAGGACAAGCCAATATTCTTCAATTAGCTAAGCAAGATGAAGCAAAAGCACCGAAGAAAATTGAAATTATCACGAATAAGGAAGTGATTTTAGATAAACGTCGTCAACAAGAACAACATAAACGGCAAATGATTGATGAACGTGTAAAACAAAAAGTGCAAAAGGTACGAGAGCAAAAGCGTAGAGAGAAGCAAAATACATAAAAAAATAACCGCACTTTTTATGTTATGGTAAAAAATAGAGAGAATATTATGCAAAAAATTAATCCGCAAGACTGTGGTTTCTGGTTGCTGACCCAAGGTAGCCAATTACATTTGATTGATGGAAAATTGCCTTATGGCTATGCCAAAGAGTTTCAATTAGAGGGCTTACAAGCTATGGTAATTGGGGCATTGGAACAACAACCCCTTTGGTTGGTGGCGGAAGTGCCTGATTCTCAGCGGGCTTATTTTTCTTTGCGTGATCAACTTTATTTACCTGAGCGTACTTTCAATTTATTAAGTCGTGGCATAGAGTTAAATTACTTTTTTCATACGCATCAATTTTGTGGTAAATGTGGGCATAAAACTTTATTAGCACAAGATGAATGGGCTGTGGAATGTGAACAATGTCATTTTCGTACTTATCCTGTGATTTGCCCGTCTATTATTGTAGCGGTTCGGCGAGGAAAAGAGATTTTATTGGCTTGTCATCAACGTCATAAAGAAAGCCAAATGTATACTACCTTAGCAGGATTTGTGGAAGTGGGAGAGTCTTTTGAGCAAGCAGTAGAGCGGGAAATTTTTGAGGAAACCAATATAAAAGTAAAAAATATCCGTTATGTAGCAAGCCAGCCTTGGGCTTTTCCTAATTCGCAAATGGTGGGATTTTTAGCGGATTATGCGGAGGGGGAAATAAAAATTCAGCCTGAGGAAATTTATGATGCTGCTTGGTTTTCGGTGGATCAGCCTTTGCCAATATTGCCTCCACAAGGCACAATTGCTCGTAAATTAATTGAGCAAACCTTACAGTTATGTCAGCAGGAATGAATATTCAACTGACTTTTTGCTTTAACAATGATAGGATAGGGTCAATTATTTGACATAAAATTATAGGCTATGACTGATAAAAATACCCTAAGAATTGCCACAAGACAAAGTTTATTAGCATTATGGCAAGCCAATTATGTAAAACAACGTTTACAACAATATTATCCCGAATTAAATGTTGAACTTGTGCCAATGGTTACCAAGGGTGACGTGATTTTGGATTCTCCCTTAGCAAAGATTGGTGGAAAAGGGTTATTTGTCAAAGAGTTAGAAAGTGCTTTATTAGAATATCGTGCGGATATTGCAGTACACTCAATGAAAGATGTACCCATGGCTTTTCCTGAAGGATTAATGCTCGCAGTTATTTGCCCTCGAGAAGATCCTCGCGATGTATTTGTGTCTAATCATTATGCTAATTTGGCGGCATTGCCAACGGGTTCTGTGGTGGGAACGTCAAGTTTACGCCGTCAATGCCAGTTAAAAGCCTTACGCCCTGATTTGGTAATTCGTTCTTTACGGGGCAATGTGGGGACAAGGTTGAATAAATTAGATAATGGCGATTATGATGCCATTATTTTGGCTTCCGCAGGGTTAATCCGTTTGGGAGAAGCGGAACGTATTACGGATTTTCTTGATATACAAACCTGTTTACCTGCGGTCGGGCAGGGGGCGGTAGGGATTGAGTGTCGAGCAGATGATTATCAAGTGCAAGCCTTATTAGCCCCTTTAGCCGATCCTACAACCAGTTATTGCGTGCAGGCAGAACGGGCAATGAATCAGCGTTTACAAGGTGGTTGCCAAGTGCCGATTGCAGGTTACGCAGTATTACAGAATGAACAACTTTATTTGCAAGCCCTAGTGGGAGCGGAAGATGGTAGCCAAATTATTCGTGCCTCAGCCACAAGTGCGGTGCAATTTGCGGAAAATTTGGGTATACGCGTGGCTGAAGATCTCTTGCAACAAGGGGCGGATAAATTATTAACAGCGTTGTATCAGTAATTTATGGGGTATAGATAATGGGCGTATTGGTAACACGTCCTGCCCAACAAGGGGCGATTTTAGTTGATATGCTCAATAAAGCGGGTATTGCTTCATTGCATTTTCCTGTTTTTGATATTCAAGCCTGTGAGCAATTAAATACTTTACCCCATAAATTGGCACAGATGAATAGCAATGATTATGTTGTTATGGTGTCAAGAAATGCAGTAGATTATGCTTATCAAACTTTGCTTTCTACGGGATTTACATGGCGTGCGGATTTGCAATATTTTTCTGTTGGGCAAAGTAGTGCGGAGAGGTTTTGTGAATTAACAGGATTACCCATAACCTACCCTTATGCTCAACAAAATAGTGAAGGATTGTTAGCACTGACAGCGATGCAAACAGAGTATCTTGCCGAGAGACAAATTTTATTATTGCGTGGGAATGAGGGGCGCCCCCTTTTTCCAGAGCAAATTCAGCAACGTGGAGCAACATTAGACATTGTGCAATGTTATCAGCGTCAAGCAATACCTTATATAGGTGCTGAGCAAGTCAGTATATGGAAACGAGCGGGAATTAATACATTGGTGGTAACCAGTGGCGAAATTTTACGTTATTTACTAAAATTTGTTCCCCTTGAGCAGCATCATTGGTTAAAACATTGTAGATTTATTACGATCAGTCAACGTATTGCATTACTTGCACGTCAACAAGGTTGGCAACATATTTTTGTTTCAGAGCGACCGAATAATAGGGCATTGTTTTCTACCCTTGTGGCAATGAAAAATAATATATAGTCGTTCCACTTTAAAATAAATGAAATAATAGCATGGTAATTCAAGAGCAAATAAGTGAGTAGCCTATGACAACAGATAAAAAAGACCTTGCACAACAAAATTCCTCTGTTCCAAATAAAGAACAAGGAAAGGAAGAAAATAACAAGGCAAAAAAGGTGGATAATGCGAAATCATCAGAGGTAACGCCAAGGGTGGCGACCTCTAATAATATGAGTTCAACACAATCCGTAAGCCAAACTTCAACGCATAAAAAAGGAAATGATGTGGAAAAGAATACACCAAAAAATAATGTAAAAACTGACCGCACTTTGGATAATCAACAAGCGGTATCAAGCCATTCTTCAAGCAAGAAAGGTGGAACTGGCTTGGCATTACTTGCGATTTTAATTGCTTTAGGTGTTGGGGCTGGCGGTTATTATGTGGGACAGCAACAGGTGGCAAGCCTTGAGCAAAAAATTGCTGACCTAGCATCATCACAACCACAAGTGGTTGAAGCACAACAAGATGATCGATTAACGCAACAATTACAGCAATTAAACCAAGATTATCAAACTTTAAATAATAAACTCACTGAATTTGCACAACGTCAATCGGGAGAGCAACAATCCTTTGAAACCTTGCAAGAGCAAGTGAATAAAATCAATAATGTGATTAAAGCTGAACCTAGCGATTGGCTTTTATCTGAAGCGGATTTCTTATTAAATAATGCGTTGCGTAAATTGGTTTTAGATGGCGATGTGGATACTGCTATTGCTTTATTACAAGTGGCTTCTCAAAGTCTTGAGCAAGTTTCTGACGCACGTATTGTTAGTGTACGAAAAGCCTTGAATGATGATTTAAAACAATTATTAGCCGTTAATAATATTGACCAAAATGCCATTATGCAACGTTTGTCTATGTTAGCGAATAACATTGATGAATTGGAAATTTTAAATGTGAATTTTGGTGATAATACAGATAATGTGCAATTATCCGATTCAATGCTGGATTGGAAAGAAAATGTGAAAAAAAGTGCGGTGTCTTTTTTAAATCATTTTATTCGCATTACGCCAAAATCACAAAATGATAAAGCATTGCTTGCCCCAAATCAGGATATTTATTTGCGTGAGAATATCCGTTTACGTTTACAAATTGCGATTTTAGCTGTACCTCGTCAGCAAAATGAATTATATAAACAATCCCTTGAGGCGGTGGCGGCTTGGGTAAGAAGTTATTTTAATACCAATACTGAGGCGGCAAAAGATTTCTTACAACAAGTGGATAATTTAATGGAGCAATCCATTTATGTTGATGTACCGACAAAATTAAGTAGTCTTACCTTGCTTGATGAATTGTTGCATCGTCAAGGGCAAAGTTTGCAACGCATTGAAATTCGTGCGGATAAAGCCTTAACTGAGGATAGCGATCAACAAGCGGATAAACTGATTTTAGAGGAACAAGCTGAGCAAAATGCTTTGGCTGAACAAGAGGATAATTCATCACAGAATACCGCAACAGAGGAAATCCAATCTCAGCCAGCAGAAACAGAAAAAAGTGCAGAGCCAGTTACTTCTGTGAATGATAGCCAAACGGCAGAATAAGGGAGGATAAGTAATGTTACGCGTTTTATTTCTAATGCTTATCCTGTTAGCAGGATTAATTGCAGGACCTTATTTAGCGGGGAAACAGGGCTATGTATTAATTGAAGCCGTCAGTTACACTATTGAAATGAGTATCACTACTCTGGTGATTTTCTTTGTCTTGAGCTTGGCGATCATCTATGGTTTGGAATGGATTATTACGCGCTTTTGTCGCTTAAGTTCTGGCACTTATAGTTGGTTCTCACGCCGTAAACGCCAAAAAGCTCAACGCCAAACCTTAGAGGGATTAATGCGTATGGACGAGGGCGATTATGCCAAGGCGGAAAAATTAATTGGTAAAAATGCCAAACATTCAGCAGAACCGATTTTAAATTTTGTGAAAGCCGCAGAGGCTGCACAGCAAAAAGGCGATGAGTTTGCGGCAAACGAGTATTTAAGACAAGCAACGGAACTAGCTGGTTCTGATAACCTTATGCTAGAAATTGCACGCACACGTATTATGTTAATGCAACATAAGTTACCTGCCGCTCGTAGTGCAGTAGATAGCTTGTTAGAAATGTCGCCTAAAAATGCAGAAGTATTAAAATTGGCAGTGGAGATTTATTTAAAATCTTCTGCTTATCAAGCATTAGACAATATTTTACCAAGGGTAGAACGTAGCAATTTATATACAGGGCAGGCTTTTGAACAGCTAGAGCAACAGGTTATTGATGGTTTGCTTAATGAAAAATTAAATGAAGAAGGACAAGAGGGCTTACTCACATGGTGGGAGCATCAATCACGTCAACGTCGTCATAATCCTTATGCAAAATTAGCTTTAATTACCAGTTTAATTGCTTGTAATGATCATCAATCCGCTTATCAATTTAGCTTAGAATTAGCTAAAAAATTGAATGATGACAGTGCAGAAATGCCATTATTGTTACAACAAATTAGCCAATTACAACCAACGGAAAGTGGAAAACTTATTAAGCTATTAGAAAAACGGCTTAAACAAACAAGCAATAGTCAGCGAGTTTGTCAATATCAGCGTGCTTTAGCCTATCTTTATGCTCGAGCAGGTTTGCTTGAAAAATCAGCTAACGCCTTTAAGGCAATGTTAGAGCAACAAGGTTGTTCATTAAGTGAAGATATTACCATGGCAACTTATGTTTTTGAGCAAGTCAAAGATAATGAAGCTATTCAACGTTTAAATGCACAAAATCTAAAAAGTTTGATGCCACTTGAGCAAACCAGCGAGAATACAACGGCTTTGCTTGCTAAGAAATAGCTTTTATACAAAATGAAATTGTTTTAAACCCGATTTTTAATCGGGTTTATTTTTTAGTATTATAAAATCGTTCCGCAAATTGGTGTAATGGACAAAATGGCCACTAAAAAGTGGCTTGAAGCCTTATAGTATAAGGCTTTAACTCACTTTTTTGAAAAATGAACAAAAAATTGCCCATTCTGTTTAAATAAACAGATAAAAAAACATGGTATTAGAAACCATATTCAACGCTATAAATGTAATCATTGTAATAAGACCTTTACCTTTCAAAACAAATTAAATCCCACCGAAATTTGGTTTTATTATTCTCAAGGAAAACAAACGTATAAAGAGCTTGCCATTAAATACTAATGTTCTGTTAAAACAATTCAAAGATATATCGATAAAGCCCCGAAAAACGCCTTAAATTTACCCTCATCAACTTATTTAAATATTATTATGGATACCACTTTCTTTAAGCGAGATTTTGGTGTATTATAGTAAAATCTAATTAAATACGCTACAATATTCACATGGCATACTCAAAAGACTACCGACAAATGATATTAGCCAAACTCAAAGGTGGCGCAAGCTTTCGAGAATTGGCACAAGAGTTTCAGCTCAGTACTAACACCATCCAGAGATGGAAGAAAAACCCTGAACGAAAGAAACGTATTGTTAAACCTTATAAGATTGATAACGAGCTCCTCAAAGCCGATGTTGAAGCTTATCCCGATGATTATCAATGGCAGCGAGCACAGCGTTTAGGTTGTAGCCAAAACGCCATTTGTACGGCTTTAAAAAGGCTCGGAATAACACGTAAAAAAAGACGTTAGCGCATTCTCAAGCAAATACTGAAAAACGAAAGTCTTTTCTTAATGCGCTAAAAGCATTTAAAAAAGCGGGAAGAAAAATCATTTATTTAGATGAGAGCGGCTTTAAAATGCATGACAACAGACCGCATGGGTATGCTCAAAGAGGTAAGCCTTGTCTTAGCCAATCCAACTGGCAACTTAAAAACCAGAGCAATGCCATCGGTGCTGTGCTTAATCAACAGCTGTTTGCTGTGGGGTTGTATGATTGCAGTATTAATAGCGATGTTTTTCATGGTTGGGTCCAGCAGTGATTACTTCCGCAACTTCCTGATAACAGTGTTATTGTGATGGATAATGCCGCTTTTCATAAAGGTTCAGACACAAAAGCATTAATAGAAGCCGCGGGGCACACCATTCTCTGGCTCCCACCTTACAGTCCTGACCTTAATCCAATTGAACGTACTTGGGCTTGGATAAAGCAAAAACGTAAAGAATGTCGGTTAAATTGCATAGACCGTCTATTCTTTTATTTTATGTGGTTTTGTGGCGATTTTTAATGGGTTTTACTATAGTGCTAATGGATAGCCTGACAGAAAAAGTGATTTATCATCAAATTGTAAAAACAGAAAAGGATATTTATTATCAACTAGCTTTAAATAAATTAAGAGAAAAAGGCTATATTATTCAATCAATTACCTGCGATGGTTGTCGTGGATTATTAAAAGAGATATTCAATACACCTATTCAAATGTACCATTTTCATCTTGTGGCAATGGTGATGAGAAAATTAAGAAAAAAACATAAATCTCAGGTTGGAAAGGAATTAAAAATCATTGTGAAAACGTTAAAAGAAAGCCTAAAACATAATTTTTTTCGTCGTTTGCATTATTGGTATTTAAAACATCAAAATTATTTTAATTAACGCTCAGATAAATGCAATGAAAAAGGTTATTTTCCTTATAAACATAAAGGATTAAGAGGGGCATTAGCGAGTATTAAATATTATGAAAAATATTTATTTACCTTTGAAAAGTATGCGGAATTAAATATTGAAAAAACAACAAATCGGTTAGAATGTTTATTTAGTGAACTTAAGCGAAAATTAACTAATCATAATGGATTAAGCAGAAAACGTAAGATTATGTTTATAAAGGGCTTTTTGAATAAAAAGAGTTGCTAACAATTCGAGAAAATTATTATTAGCAACTATTTTGTCCATTACACCTTATTTTTTTGATCCAACTTCACAAATGTATAGTGGTTTCAATTTAAAATAAGACAAGGTATACCAACGCTGTATTATTTTAAAGAGAAACGATTATACTTCAAAAACGCACCGCACTTTTGCCTATTTTCCCCTGTTAATCTTTATTTGATTTATTATTTACCGTAATTTCATCAGGGAAATGAATATCCACTTGATCATAAGGAATGGCAATATTGGCTCTGTCAAACTCTAATTTGACTTGTTCAGTAATATTATAATAAACACTCCAATAATCGCCCGTTTTTACCCAAGGGCGGACAAATAATTGTACGCTACTAGAGGCTAATGCACCAACAGCAATGAGAGGTTCTGGCGTGGTTAAAATACGCTCATCTTGCTTCAAACAACGGGCAATAATGGCTTTTGCTTCGGCAATATCCGCTTCATAAGCAATATCAAAAATCATATCAATACGGCGAGTCATATTTTTAGAATAATTGGTAATTTTATCCGCAAATATTTTGCCATTTGGCACGAGAACCGATTTGTTATCGCCAGAGCGTAACTCTAACATCAATAAGCCAATTTGACGCACTGTACCTGCTGCTCCGCCTGCCTCAATATAATCGCCTTTACCAAAGGGTTTAAACAGGAAAATCATCACACCAGCGGCAAAGTTTTGCAGTGAATTTTGTAAGGCTAAACCCACCGCTAATCCAGCCGCACCAATTAAAGCCACAAGGGACGCAGTATTAATCCCAAGCTGGGATAATGCAGCAATAATAGTAATTAATAAAAAGAGAAAATAGGAAATGGAAACCACAAAACCTTGCAACATTTCATCTCGGGTAGAACGAAAAGCAATTCGCCCCATAACTTTGCTTAACCAACGTGCAATCATTTTGCCCACAAAGTAAATGACAAAAGCAAGCAGGATTTTTGTGCCATAAGGAATAACATAATCAAAAATTAAGCTATTCATATCAAGGTTTTTTAACATATGCCAAAAGGCTTTGGTTTCAGCTTGAATATCCAAGTTTTGTAGTTGTTCTGTACTAGTTTCGTTGCTCATTATGATCTTCTTAATGTTATTGAATAAATATATTGGGCGAAATTTTATCGGCAATTTTATGGATATTCAAGCAATCCTAAGGGAAAGTATTCTCGTTAAAATAAGACAAGGCGGTACAACGAGGATTGCTAATATTTTAAACGCTAATTGGCAAAAAAATCTTGTATATAAGCGATCACAGGCTGACGAATACTGTCTCGTTCAAACAAGATTTCGTGTTTTGCTTTTGCAATAAGTTGTAATTGTCCTTGTGGCAAAAGTGCGGTCAATTCTGGCAAAGTTTTATTACAGACCACACTGTCCTTTTCCGCTTGTAACAGCATAAGGGGGATTTCAATGCGTGGCAAAAGTTTGTTAAGTTGTTTGATCGCTATGGCTGATAAATGTAACCAACGGAATGTCGGCCCACCTAGACGTAAGTGATGATATTTGCGTTGGATACGATTGTGCCAACATATTCTGGTGCGACAGGTGCTTAAATGATTATTGTTTAAGTTAGCGGGGGCATAATCTCCCTTGCCAAAAACATAGCGTTTTCCTTGCCCCAATAGCATCATAACATTAATAATCAATTCATCACTATAAGGACGAGGATAGGGTATGGCAAAAAATGGCGAGGAAAAAACCGCTTTATCAATATGATGAGGATAATTGGCTAAATAAAAACTACTAATCAATGCGCCCATCGAGTGAGCGAGTAAAAACTGTTGTGAGTAAGGATAAAGTGCGGTCAAATTTTCAATTAAATTTGCCATATCTTCCACATAAAAGCGGAAATCATCAATATAACCTTTGTGTTTATCCTTTAGTAAGCGTTGCGAATAGCCTTGCCCTCGATGATCAAATAATAATATATCATAGCCTTGTTGATAAAAATCATAAGCCACTTCTGTCCATTTGAGGATATTTTCTGCACGCCCATTGGCAACGATCAACAACTTTGTCGCTTTTGCATTATGATTAAAATGACGATAGGCAATGTTGATCCCCTTTTTACCTTGAAAATATTGCAGGGGAAATCGCTCCGCAAAAGGGAGTAAGGTTTGTAAGGCAAATTGGGAAAAATGGCTATCAGGTATTTTCATTGTCAAAAATAAGGGCGTATTGCTACGCCCATTATAAGGTACTAAAATTAATTTACACTAATTGGGTAAGAATACGACGAATTGGTTCAGCCGCTCCCCATAATAATTGGTCGCCAACGGTAAATGCTGCCAAATATTCAGGCCCCATATTTAATTTACGTAAACGCCCAACTGGTACGCTAAGTGTGCCTGTTACTTTCGCTGGGGTTAATTCACGCAACGTGGTTTCTTTATCATTTGGAATGACTTTAACCCATTGATTATGGCTGGCAATAATTTGCTCAATTTCAGCAAGTGGCAAATCTTTTTTCAATTTAATGGTAAAGGCTTGGCTATGGCAACGTAACGCCCCAATCCGCACACATAATCCATCAACAGGAATAGGATTATCACTTAAACCTAAAATTTTATTGGTTTCTGCATAGCCTTTCCATTCTTCTTTGGTTTGTCCGCTGTCTAATAATTTATCAATCCAAGGAATTAATGAACCACCCAATGCCGCCCCAAAATTGGCGGTTGGGAAATCTTCAGCTCGCATCGTAGCCGTTACTTTACGTTCAATCTCTAAAATGGAAGAAGCAGGATCGGCTAATTCTGTTTGTACGGCATCACGCAATAATCCCATTTGTTCCAACAATTCACGCATATTTTTTGCCCCAGCTCCACTGGCTGCTTGATAAGTGGCAACGGATACCCATTCCACCAAATCTTTTTCAAATAAGCCACCAATAGCCATTAGCATTAAACTGACAGTACAATTACCGCCCACAAAGGTTTTGATACCTTGTTGTAAGCCGTCTGTGATGACGTGTTGATTAACAGGATCTAGCACGATAATGGCATATTTTTCCATACGCAAGGCAGAAGCCGCATCGATCCAATAACCGTCCCAGCCAGCTGCACGCAATTTTGGATAGACTGCATTGGTGTAATCGCCCCCTTGGCAAGTAACAATAATATCTTGGCTTTTTAATGCCTCAATATCATTTGCATCTAATAAAACCCCTGCCTCTTTGCCTGCAAAG
This sequence comes from Volucribacter amazonae, assembly GCF_029783845.1. Taxonomy (NCBI): domain Bacteria; kingdom Pseudomonadati; phylum Pseudomonadota; class Gammaproteobacteria; order Pasteurellales; family Pasteurellaceae; genus Volucribacter; species Volucribacter amazonae. Next base: position 1,393,686 of record NZ_LWID01000001.1, read on the forward strand.
GTTGGGGCTTTTTGCCCTGCTTGCGACGTGGTAAAAAAGGTTGGTTGAAGATTAGCGAAATCATTTTCTTCTACCATACGATCCATTAACACCGAGCCGACCATACCTCGCCAGCCCACAAATCCCACTTTTTTCATAATATAGTCCTTATGGTTAAGAGTTAAAAAAGAAATGTTTGCATAGGGTTAATTAATTACAAGATATAGGGGATAAATGCAAGTAGTTTTTTTGTTATTTGCAATAGTTGCGTACTTTATCATTATTCTTATAAACAAGTCGCCTCTTTATTCCACATTTACCCCTAAAAAGCACTTTTATTGTTTATTCAATAATAACAAATGCCCATTATTGGCTAACACCCTGCTCGCTTTGTGGCATATTCTTATGCCCACCACGAATATGGATTACCTTACCCTCGTTATCCAGTCTAAAGGCTTTGCCAAAACCTTTGACAAATAAACCATCTAAAGGGGTAAAGGCAAATAAATTAAAATCGCCTAACTCGCCCAATTCATCAATACGTTCACCATAACGCTGTTGTAATTGAGCTAAAAAATGTTGTCCTTCTTCCGTTTCTTTATCTACTAAACGAGCGATAGCATTCATCGTCAAACGCTTACGAGCAAACAATTCACGTGCAGTTTTTTCATCTTCAATCAACATTAAAGAAACACTATTCACTTGTTTGAGGTTACGAGCGTGTTTCGCCATATCTGAAATCAGTACCACATATTGATTATTATCATAAATAAAAGGGGCATAGCTTGCATTTGGTACACCCTCTTGATCAACCGTAGCAAGATGAAGGGTTAAACATTGTTCTCTAAATTCAGCAATGTCCGTATTGATTTTATTATTTAATACTTCTTGGCGATTATTGTCCATAATTGATAACCTCGTTGATTTGTTTAAATTGAAACGACTATAAAATATCGTCCGTATTATATAACATTGTTTGAAGCAAACAATTAAAACTGATAATTATTTTTATTATGCTAAATTAAACATAACATAGCTCGGTCAAAGTGCGGTCAGTTTTTGAAATTTTTTTGCGATAAGTTCTCTAACTTTGCTAACGGCAAAGTCAGAGAACAAACAGTGAAAAAATAACGCTAAACCCCATTAAAATTCATAACGCACACCAAGATTAAAATTGCGTCCCGGTGCGGTGTAAGCATCGGCATTATTTGCATTAATCACTGTGGTATTATCGCCATTAGCTGAGGCGTCCATAATCGCAAAATAAGAAATATCCGCCCAATTCCAATATTTTTTATCAAATAAATTATTAATATTGGCGGATAGGGTTAAATCGCTAATTGGTTTCCAATATACCCCAAGATCAACAAGATTTACGCTACTTGTTGGGTTATAAATTGAACCATTAATATCCTTATCTTTTTTGCCTTTAATATGGGTTATTTTCACATTCGCCCCAAATTGGGCTAATTCATAACTTAAACCTGCGGTAAGTTTTAATGGTTGCACCGAGTTAATCGGGGTAGTAACGCCCTCATTGATGGCTTTCCCTTTAGCATAAGCTAAACCGCCTGCAAGGTGAAAATCTTGATAGAAATTCCATTTCCCTTCCATGGTTAAACCATAAATTTTGGCTTTATCCAAGTTATCATACTGAATAAAGTAGGTATAACCTGACATTGCTTTAGATTGCCAATCAATAAAGTTTTTATAACGATTGTAATAACCTGCAATACGGTATTGAATCCGTTGTGTTTTACCTTGAATCCCTAGCTCAACATTATTGGCAATTTCAGGGAGTAAATTTGGATTTCCAACAATCGCATATTGAATAGGTCCATAAGATCCACCATAAGAAGAAGTAAGCTGTTGAGCAGACGGCGTTCTTACGCCACGAGAATAACGGAAATAAGGGGTAAACATATCATCAAGTTGCCAAATAAGACTTAATTTAGGCAATACTTGAGTATCCGATTGCTTGCTTACTGCCACATCATCACTGCCCCATTGATAATAACCGCCGTCCATAGAGGGATTTAAGCGATAATATAACAGCGATAAATGCGGAATAACCACGAAATTACCAAAGGCAAATTCATCTTCCACATAAAGGCTCGCTTTAAGTTGGGTGGTATCTGCTGACGGCTTATCATTGGTTACTGTGCCATAAGCAGGGCGTTGACGACTTAATTTATTGGTTAAATCAGAATAAGCGAAGCTGACGCCATAACGTAAAACTTGTGGTAATTGGCTATTTATTTCGCTGGTTAAATCTGAACTAAAGCCAAAGGTTTTATCTTTGGCTTCCGCTTGTTCAATACGGTAAGAACTGGCAGAATTACGTTGACGATAATTTTGGATAGTAGAATTTTGCAAATATACTTGGCTAACCGCTCGCTGTAACCAGCCTGTATCATTATTGTATTCATGCCCTAAGGATAAACGAGTACGATTGACCTGATCTTTGGTAAACCCCGAAGTTTGCGTTCCTGTTCTCGCATCAATACTTTCCCCATTTGCTGATAATAAATCGGTATTCGTGGTTTTCCGTTGATGCTCAAAGGTTAATTTCAAACGGTTAGCCTGATCCAACCAATAAGCATTTTTCGCTAACACATAACTATTCTTATAATCCGCAGGATTTGCTTTAGTACGAGTACTGCCCTCTCCACCAATATCGCCATGATTTTTGGTTTCGTGTCCCCAGCGTCCTGTGGTTAAAACCATACCCTCATAACGCTCATTTCTTGCCGCCCCAGCGAGACTTACATAAGCCGAGCGATCAACACTATTATAGCCTGTTGCCACAAAACCACCTAGATTGCCTCGCTTAATCAAATCGCTAGGCTCTAAAGTGGCAAAATCCACACTGCCCGATAAGGTTTGAGCCGAGCCACTATAATTGACTTTTGCCGCTCGCAATGCCGTTGGCTCAATATAATCCCCTCGTCCAAATTGCATACCTAAACTGACAAACAATTTATTTTCCTGTGTTTCCGCTAAGGGGATACCGTCTATTGACATTGCCACTTGGTTACCTTGCAAACCACGAATATTCACACCATCATTGCCTGAACGAGTACGTTGTAAATTATTCACCTGTACATCTAATTGGTCAGTAAATAAATCTTTTAAATCTCGCACTTGTTTACGATTTATATATTGTTGATCGATAACCACTTCATCAATATTTTGGTTATCTTTTTCTTCTAATACAGTAATTTCAGCCAATGCCGCACTCGGCTCAGCCCATGCGTACCCCCCCCCGGCTAGGATAGAGCCTGAGGCTAAGCAAAAAGTAAAATGGTGTTTTTTCATTATCTCAATTCCTTAAATTTAGATGATTAAAATTGATAATTATTTTCATTTAAAAATAAATGATACGCAATGGGATTTGTGTCTAGTTGTGTAATAGTTCTGAGTTAATTTGGTAAATTTACGTTAACTAATTATGCAAAATAACCCCAAAATATACCGCACTTGAATGTTATAGTTGTTCTACTTTGAAAGAATACTAAGTTGGCTTATCCTGTTTTATAGTCGTTGCAATTAAAATGGCTGTAACCACACGCATAATTGTTAAACAAAACTTAAATTAAATGTTAAATAAAAATAACTGACATTTTAATGGATTAACTTGCAAAAGATAGATTTATTAAATATAGTAACCATTCTCATTTTCACTAAAATAAAAAGGATTTACTATGCGTTATTCGTCAATTTACTGTTTGTTATTTGCTGGTTTTGCCACTGGCGTAATGGCAGAAACAGAACCTAAGGAAGAGACCGCTAAATTAGCCCCTATTATCGTGAAAGAAGAAGATAATAAGGATTATGTGCCTGGCACAACGGTGGAACAAATTAAACAAGCTACCTCATTACGAGAATTATTTACTAATACCCCCGGTGTTACTTTTATTGGTGGAGATGGTGGCATACTTGAAGATGTAAAAATTCGTGGCGTTGGTGGCAAAGCCAATGATATGGGAGTAGGTAGTGGGCGTGTAGCTTTAGAAATTGATGGTATCCCTGTTCCCCCAAGTTTTAAATTTGGGCATGAAGATACCAAAGGACGTGCCTATTTTGATTTAGCCAATATTAAAACTATGACCGTTTCTCGTGGAGCAAGTTTTTCTCCAACATCAACAGGTTTAGCGGGAACAGTATCTTTAACAACCCGCAGCGCCAAAGATGTATTAGTCAACAACCGTCCAGTCGGCATTGAGCTAGGGGGGGGGGTACGACGCCCGTTATCACGAGCAAATGAAGCACGTTAGTGGGGCATTTGATACTGATATTATCGGCTTGTCTGCTTTAGTATCCTATACGCATCGTCAATCCTCTGAAGCCAAAACCCATTCTGACTATCAAAAATTATTGACCGATTATAAACGCCGTAGCGAAGACTTTTTTACCAAATGGCAATGGGAATTAAATGAGCGAAACCATTTTACACTACAAGCCGGACGTTATCATAGCACACAAAAAACGCCACCTAAACTGACCTCTTTTGGCACAACAGAACCCCCTAAATTTACCGATACTAGTCGTAAATTTATTTCGGTAAGTGGTAGCCATTTAATTAATTTAGGCATACTTGATAAACTTTCTTGGCAAACCAGTTGGCAAAAAACACAAACTGAATTCTCAAACTATATAAACCAACCACTTGGTCCTATCTTTGCCCCTATTGGACAATTAATTAACCGTACAGGTACATCTTTTAATTTAAAAGGTTATTACGGTAACATCATTGCCGACAAAGTGTTTAATACCGCAACGTTAGAACATAATTTGTCCTATGGTGTAGATTGGGGAAAAGAAGATTTAGAACAAATAAAATCCTTGTTCAATTCACAAACTTTATTTGGAACAACAACAAACAGTAATCGTGAACAATCCTATATCCCTCGCAGTAAACGCAATAATATGGGTATTTTTATTCGTGATCGAATTCATTTTGGAAATACAGGTTTTAGCATCACACCTTCTCTAAAATGGCAAAAATTTAAAATCAAAGCAGATGAAAATAGTTTTGATCGCTTAACAGATACTAGCGAGGAAATTTACCGTACTTATAAATATACCCCATTAAATGTAGGATTATTATTTGATTGGCAAGTCAACCCTGAACATTTACTTTCCTTAAACTTAGCACAATCAACACGCGTACCAAGTTATACGGAAACCAATGTGGCAGATTATTTCCATTGGCCAGCAGAACCTAATCCTGATTTAAAACCTGAAACTGCAAGAGCAATTTCTTTAGCTTGGCAATATCATAATGATTGGTTAGAGCAAAATATTACCCTTTCTCATACTCGCTATACCGATATGATTTATATGAATATGCAATATTTGCAAATTACCTCTACTGACTGGATGGTAAGATTGGAAAATGTGCCAAAAACGAGAGTTAATGCACTAGAATATTTTGCCAAAGTGAATTTTTCTTGGATTAATGAAAGATTACGTGGTTTAACTCTTGCCACCAATATAGCTTGGGCAAAAGGTAAAGATACTCATCGCAATCAACCGCTTAATAGTATTAGCCCATTAGAGGGAAATGTCCGTTTAGGCTATGCTACCCAACATTGGGATATGTTTGTGCGTACCAACTTCGCTGCTAAGAAAAAAGAAAAAGATATTGGTTCAGATCCAGTTTATGGTGGAAAAGTTGACCCAGTAGCTGGTTATGCTACTGTTGATCTTGGTGTGAAATATGAACCAAGCAAGGCTTTCAATGCTTCATTAACCCTTTATAACTTATTTAATAAACAATATTTACGTTGGGACGATGTAGCTGGTCGTAATGGAAGTTACCGTAATGATTTTTGGCAACCCGGCAGAGCTGTGGGCATAGATTTTGCTTATCGTTTCTAAAATACAGTAGAACAACGATACAATTATTCACAAAATCAATAAACCGCTATATGGCGGTTTATTCTTTCTAACCCCCAACCATTGACTTTTTCAATAAAAAGAAATGATAATAATCCTTATTTATTTTTAGAGGAAAGAAAAATGTACCGTATTATTTTATTTTGTTGCTTAATATTACAAACCAGTGTTACCTTGGCACAATCGCCTACTCGGATTGTTTCTGTTGGCGCTGGGGTAACCGAGTTATTATTTGCCTTAGGGGCTAAATCCCAAGTGGTTGCGGTGGATTCTACCAGTCGCCGTTTTGCCTCTGAAAATCATTTGCCGGTATTGGGTTATCAACGCCATTTAACCACTGAAGGGGTATTGTCTTTACAACCTGATTATCTGATTGGTAGCAGTGAAATGGGGCCAGAAAATGTGCTACAACAATTAGCGCAAGCTGGGGTTAAAGTAATTAAACTTGATAACCCCCATAACAATGTCAAAGATTTGATGCAGCATATTGAGCAATTAGGGCAATTATTGGATAAACCACAGCAAGCCGAGCAGTTACTTGCTGATATTCAACAACAACTCGCTCAATTTACTTCGCAAGCCCCACAAGGCTTAACAGGATTAGGTTTGGTATTAGCCGAAAATAATATTATGGCGTCAGGGCAAGATAGCACTATGGCAAGTATGTTTAACTTGCTACATATTGATAATCTCGCTAACCAACAAGCAAATTATTATCCTTATTCAACAGAACAAATTTTATTACAACAACCAAAAGTTTTGTTGGTGGCACAGCGTAGCCTTAGCCAAGATTTAGACGAAACGCTCAATAAATATCCGTTTTTGAACCAATTAAGTGCGGTCAAAAATCAATGTATTTTTACTGTTGACGGGCAAGCCTTACTTGGTGGATTTAATCTGACTACCTTAGCAGAAACGCAACGCATTATGCAGGGTATCACAACCCATCATTGTTTATAGCCCTTGGTTGCCAAAGCTATGCGTTATTCCCTGTTTTTATTTATCGGCTGGGCAATTTTGTTAATGTTATTTCTGCTTTCCCTGTCTGTGGGGGCGGTGTCCCTTGACCTTAAACAAAATTTTCTGGCGTTATTTGGACAAGGTAACTCGCAAGTGGTGTTTATTGTGCAACAATTACGCCTACCAAGAACCTTACTTTGCCTATTGATTGGTGCAATCTTAGCTATTTGTGGCTCAGTATTACAAGGGTTATTCCGCAATCCATTGGCTGATCCTAGTGTTATTGGGGTAAGTGCTGGGGCAGCTTTAGGGGCAGGCATTGCTATTGTGTTAATTCCCAGTGGCTTGTTTTTTTGGCAAACTCATCTTATTGCCATATTTGCTTTTATTGGTGGATTAATGGCAACGTTATTTGTATATAAAATTGGACGCAGTGAGTTCGGTTCTGACGTGAAATTAATGTTATTAAGTGGCATTGCCATAGGTTCGCTTGCCTTTGCTTTTTTAGGGATTTTGCAATTTATCGCTAACGATAGTGCATTAAGGGAATTAAGTATGTGGCAATTAGGTTCATTAAGCCAAGCCAATAGCTACAATATTACACTTTGTGCTATGGTTTTTATCCTGATTTATTGGCGTTTTTCTCATCTTGCCCAAGCCTTAAACGCCTTGTTATTAGGGGATTTAGAGGCTCGCCATTTAGGTATTGATATTGAGAAAGTCAAATACCATTGCATTATTTTTACCGCTCTTGCGGTAGGGATCGCCGTAGCCAGTGCAGGAATTATCGGTTTTATCGGCTTGGTAATTCCGCATATTTGCCGAACGCTGTTAGGGGCAAATCATCGCCCCCTAATCCCTGCAAGTGCCTTATTAGGGGCGATCATCTTATTAACATCAGATATTTTGGCGAGAATTATTGCTCCCCCAGCCGAAATTCCCATTGGCATATTAACCGCCCTACTTGGCACACCCTTTTTTATTTATTTGTTAATAAAATCCAGACAACAGGGGTAAGAATGTTAGTCATTGAACATTTAGCAATTCAATTATCCCAGCAAACCTTACTGACTGATAGCAATTTAACCTTAACCACAGGACAATGTGTCGGTATTCTGGGGGCAAATGGGGCAGGTAAATCTACCCTGCTTAAAACCCTAGGACAGCATCTACCCTACCAAGGCAAGATTTATTGGCAACAACATAATCTCGCCCAATTAAACTGGCAACAACGAGCTAAACAACTGGTGTTTATGCCACAGCATAGTCAGCTTAACTTTGCCTTTAAGGTCAAAGAAATTGTAGAAATGGGCTTAATGATGCACCCCAATCTTGAAACGAAATACCGTTCAGCCTTAATCAAGCAAGTAATGCAATTATTTGAGATAAACCATTTAGCCCATAGCAATTACTTACGGCTTTCTGGGGGCGAAAAACAACGGGTACAAGCAAGTAGAACTTGGTTACAAATTTTAGCAAGTTCTGAAGAAAAATTGGTCTTATTGGACGAACCTACCAGTGCGTTAGATCTTAAACATCAACATAGCTTTTTACAAGCCACACAACAGCTTGCAAAACAACATTTAGTCTTAATTGTATTACATGATCTTAATTTAGCCGCCCGCTATTGCGATCATTTAATCCTAATGAAAACAGGCAACCCATTACGCTATGGCTCAACTGAACAAATGCTTACCACCGCCCATATTCAGGATCTGTACGGTTACCAAGCAGAAATCCACCATATTAATGGGCAGATTTGGGTGAGATAACAAAATATATAGCGTTTCAATTTAAAATAAGACAAAGCAGTACAAAGAATAGAGCAAAGCGTGCCAACACTGTATTATTTTAAAATGGAACGACTATATATCGCCACCATAACGGTGGCGATAACAGCAAAATTAATCTTTCTTCTGGGACAGCAACCAATCTCTTACTGCTGGCAATAAATAAGCATAATCAAAGGAATACATATGATCGCCTGCTTTACTATTTACCTCAATATTCTCTGGCAATACACTACCTGCGGTAAATTGCACAAAATTAATTGGATAGCCCTCGGCAATTAATTGCTGTACTTTGGCATTTTGTTCCGCCTCTGGTAACTTAGCGGAAAATTCAATTTCGCCATATTTTACCCCGAGCTGATGAAATAATTGCCCTAATTCCGCCATACCTTTTGAGGCTTTCGGATCGCCTGCGGAAACAATATAGAAGAATTTTTCTTTTGCCAAAGGTTTTAACACATTCACGTCCCATTGACTTCCCACAAACAATGAAGCCGCAAATAAATCAGGGTGAGTGGCATTAAAATAGAACGACATCATACCGCCCATAGATTGCCCTGTGGTATATAAACGATTACGGTCAATATTGTAACGAGACACCACATTTTCTAATAAATCTAGGGTCGTGGCTACCTCATCAGAAGTTTGCCAATCGTCATTTACCGCCGCCTGTGGTCCAGCATAAGCAGGAACAAGTACAAAGGTCGGTTGTTTATCCTGCACTTCATCAGTTGCCCAAATAATCCCCCCATAACCTTGCATTAAAGGGGCTTTAACGCCTTTCCCCACTGTGCTTGCATCAGCCATAAACATCACTAAAGGATATTGTTGGTTAGGATCATAGTTTTTCGGAATATAAAGGTTATATTCCATAGTACGCCCTGTTTTTTCATCTTTAAAACTTAATTGTTGAAAACGTGGGGCGATTTGTTCACGCAAGGTTAATAACTGCTGATCATAACTTTTATCTGCCCCACCATATTGTTTTGACCAAGCAGGATTTTGATTATCCGCAGTCGGCGTATCTGCCAACACTTGCCCGCCCATTAACATGGCAATTAAAGCAAAAATAAGTGGTTTTTTCATCATACTTTTCCTTCTATAAGAAATAAATTTTATTGTGGTTAAAGGTTATATTTGTCCAAAGTATAACCTTTTATGCTTTAACTAATCTCGCTTGAGGGTAAATTTTTGTATAAGTCTTAATAAGAATAGTGCAAAACTTTAAAAAAATTAACCGCACTTATCCAATAAGTGCGGTCAATTTTTCAATAATTTTTTATGCGATAAACATTATACCGCCATAAGAAATTATAAAATAAAACGACTTAAATCCTCATTCTCAACAATAGTGCCGAGAGCATCGCTTACATAATTGGCATCAATCAAGACTTTTTCGCCACTCATATCGCTAGCATTAAAGGAAATTTTATCCATTAAACGTTCCATTACTGTATGCAAACGGCGCGCACCGATATTCTCGGTTTTTTCGTTTACATGGAAAGCCGCCTCGGCAATTTTCGTAATGGCATCTTTGCTAAACTCAATATTCACCCCCTCAGTTGCCATTAAAGCAACATATTGTTCGGTTAAAGAGGCATTAGGCTCAGTAAGAATACGTTCAAAATCGCCAACGGTTAATGCGGATAATTCCACACGAATAGGTAAACGCCCTTGTAATTCAGGGATTAAATCTGATGGGCGAGCCACTTGGAATGCCCCTGAACAAATAAATAAAATATGATCGGTTTTGACCATACCATGTTTGGTATTGACCGTTGACCCTTCCACTAAAGGCAGTAAATCTCGTTGTACCCCCTCACGCGAAACATCAGCACCAGAATGTTCTCCTCGGCGGCAAATTTTGTCTATTTCATCAATAAAAACAATACCATATTGCTCAACGGCTTCAATGGCTTTATCTTTTAGCTCTTCAGGATTAAGCAATTTAGCCGCCTCATCATCAATCAGGGCTTTCAACGCATCTTTGATTTTCATTTTGCGTTTTTTGGTTTGTCCACTGGATAAATTTTGGAACATAGACTGTAATTGGTTAGTCATTTCTTCCATACCCGGTGGTGCCATAATTTCTACGCCCATTGAAGGAGCTGCCACTTCAATATCAATTTCTTTGTCGTCTAATTGCCCCTCACGCAATTTCTTACGGAAAATTTGGCGAGTATGGCTATGATTATCCGTTTCTTCTGCTTGTCCCCATTGATTTTTGGCTGGTGGTAACAGGGCATCTAAGATACGCTCTTCCGCCGCCTCTTCTGCACGAAAACGGTTTTTCTCAATTTCCGTTTGACGTACTAATTTCATTGCACTGTCGGTAAGATCGCGGATAATGGAATCCACTTCTTTACCCACATAGCCCACTTCGGTAAATTTGGTTGCCTCTACCTTAATAAAAGGGGCATTGGCTAATTTGGCTAAACGGCGTGCAATTTCTGTTTTACCTACCCCAGTAGGTCCAATCATTAGGATATTTTTTGGGGTAACTTCGTGGCGTAGGGCATCAGGTAATTGCAATCTTCGCCAACGATTTCGCAATGCAATCGCCACTGCACGTTTGGCATCAGCTTGACCGATAATATGTTGATCTAATTCTGAAACTATCTCTCTAGGGGTCATTTCCGACATCTGTTTTTTCCTTTTATTCGCTAAACTTACAAATTAATCCTATTAAGATTAATCCTTGGATAATTCTTCAATGGTGAAATGGGTATTGGTAAATACACAAATATCCCCTGCAATTTTTAGTGATTTTTCCACAATATCTCGTGCGGATAATTGGGTATTTTCCACTAAGGCACGTGCCGCAGAGAGGGCATAATTGCCACCAGAACCAATGGCTAAGATCTGATCTTTTTCAGGTTGCACCACATCGCCATTTCCTGTGATGATTAAGGATTCTTCGGCGTCCGCAACGATTAACATTGCCTCTAAACGGCGTAATGCTCGATCGGTACGCCATTCTTTGGCTAATTCCACCGCACTTTTTAATAAATGCCCTTGGTGCATTTCCAGTTTACGCTCAAACAGTTCAAATAAGGTAAATGCGTCAGCAGTTCCGCCAGCAAATCCTGCCAGCACTTTGTTATTATAAAGCCGTCTTACTTTACGGGCATTGCCTTTCATTACGGTATTACCTAATGATACCTGTCCATCGCCCCCCACAACCACATTGCCATTACGGCGTACACTCACGATTGTTGTCATAGTTTTTCCTTTTACTTTGTTAGTCAACGTTGCAGTAATACTACGTTGGCTTGCTTTGTCTTATTTCAAATTAAATTGAAACGACTATATTTCTCAAATCATTACTGCGTTTGTACGCAAATCGCTATACAGGAATATATGGTTTCGGATATGGAAATTTCAATGCAAGATTAGTAAAAAATACCAAATAAAATGGCAATAAACATCAACATACCAAAATAATTGTTATTTAAGAAAGCCTTAAAACAAGCCTCTCTTGCTCGGCTTTTGGTTAATTTACATTGATAAATAAAACAAGTGGCAGCAATGCTTAAACCAATAAAATAACTGGGGTGTAACTTCGTTATTATACCAATGCTAATTAACAGCAATAAGCTGATAAATTGCAATAAAGCGATCACTTTATTATCATATTGAGCAAATAAAATGGCAGTAGATTTAACCCCTATGCGTAAATCATCATCACGATCCACCATAGCATATTGGGTATCATAAGCCACTGTCCAAGCAATATTTGCCATAAATAATAACCAACATTCAAGGGGGAGATATTCAATGCTTGCCCCATACGCCATCGGAATAGACCAGCCAAATGCCGCCCCAAGAAAGAACTGAGGCAAATGGGTATAGCGTTTCATAAAGGGATAAATAATCGCTAATAACACCGCAACAAAGGATAACGCAATAGTATAAAGATTAAGAAACAACACCAAAATAAAGGCAATAAAAATCAAGACAATAAATAAGCATTTTGCCTCTTTGGCGGTTGCTCTGCCTGTGGCTAGAGGGCGTTGTGAAGTGCGTTTAACTTGACCGTCAATATGCCGATCGGCGTAATCATTAATTACACAGCCTGCCGCACGCATCACAAACACCCCCAAAACAAAAATAACGAGGGTAAAAAAATCGGGAACGCCTTTATTAGCAAGGAACAACGCCCATAAAGTTGGCCATAGCAAGAGTAGTGAACCAATAGGGCGATCAAGCCGCATTAATTGAGCATAAGCAAGGAATTTATCTCGAGTAAAAACCATAACAATCTTATTTAGCTTGGCAAAGTTTAAGTTCAACATGATGACTTGCCATTAAGTCTAATACCGTTTGAGGCGGTGTGGTATCCGTAAGAACATAATCCACATCAGCTACAGAACCAAGCCGTACAATAGCGCGTCGGCTAAATTTAGAATGATCAGCAACCAATAAGGTTGTACGGGAATTTTCAATAATAGCACGTTTTACCTGTACTTCATGATAATCATAATCCAATAATGAACCATCATGATCGATACTACTAATTCCCAAAATAGCAAAATCTAAGCGAAATTGAGAAATAAAAGCCACTGTAGCCTCGCCCATCACGCCTCCATCTCGACGTAATGAACCGCCTGCCACCGTAATATCAAAGGTTTCATTTTGTCTAAGTAAATGTGCGGCATTGAGGTTATTTGTTACAATACGTAATTTTTTATGGTTTAACAAGGCATTTGCCACCGCTTCAGGTGTCGTACCAATATCAATAAATAAAGATGCCCCCTCGGGGATCATTAAAGCTGCTTGTTGAGCAATCAAATTTTTCTCAAGGGAAAAAAAGTCTTTGCGATCAGTATAATCGCTATTTTCCGAATTAGACGGCGAAGCAGCACCGCCATGATGACGGCGAATTAAATTTTGTTCCGCTAATTCATTCAAATCTCGGCGAATGGTCTGTGGGCTAACCTTTAATATCGCCACTAATTGTTCTGTGCTTGCATAGCCATTTAATTTTACTTGTTCAATAATTTTTTTATGGCGAATAGATTGTTTCATAATTTACTTCCCAAGCATCATTGATATTTTAATATTAATGCGGTCATTCTATCTTAAATTAGGTCATAGAGGTAGCTTTTAAACGCTGATAACATAGCTCAACAACGCCTGCGATTAATCCAACAATCAACCCACTAATATGTGCTGCATTGCCCACATTAATCCCCACCAAAGGAGCAACAAAGCCACTGATTAATCCCACAACAATCATTAAGCTAAAACCTGAGGGTAAGATAAACCAGCTTTGTTTGGCAAAGCGATCAAGCACCAAAGCATAACCAATTAACCCATAGACTACACCAGATAACCCAAAGAATGCAGGGCCGTCAGCCCAATTTTGAGCAATACCTGAGAACAACGCAAAACTCAAATACAAGACACATAACCGCACCCAACCAAGATTTTTCTCTATAATATGTCCCAAATAAATCCAAAAGGTCAAATTGAGTAATAAATGTGGTAACGACAAATGTACCAATGAATGAGAAACGTAACGCCAAATTTGCCATTCCTCGTCATAATAAGCAGGATAATGCATTGCCAAAAAAATAGGCTCATCGCCAATAAACAAAGCTAAAACATAAAGCCCAATACAAACTAAGCTAATAAATAAGGTAAAAGGTGGGCAATATTGTTGCCAAAAATTTACCAAAAACAGACCGCTCTTTTGCTTAGGTTGATAAACACCTATATCACCCGCTTGCCAACTGGCTTGTTCATAACGAGGATCAAAGGGATTTTGCAAAAATTGCTCACTTTCTTGCAAAATGTCAGCAAAATAAGGATTATCTTCCTCAATATAAAGGCGATCTCCTTGTTCGGTTTGTTGCAATTTGAGTTCAACACCATATTTATTACGAATATAATCACGAAAATGCAAGGCTAATGCCCCGATCTCACTTTGTAGCAATAATTTCATATCATCTCGATTTTTAAGGTTTAACACAATACACAGAATTATCAGTGATTTATTGTTATAATGCCATACCTAATATATATCGCTCAATCAGGATACACAAAGACAATGGAAAAAGATCAAATACCACAAGGCTTTCAACCCTTTACTTGGGGGTTAGCCATTTTTTGCTTGCCCATTTTATTATGGCCACTTGCTTTATTAATTTCACCAAATCTCAGTAAAAATCCCTTATTATCCGATGGACAAATTAATGGCATGTCGGTATTTTTATGGAGCTATCCTTTTATTTTAGCCATTTTGGCTCGCTTATTATTTAAACTAAGACAGCATCGTCCGCAATTAGCGAAAAGATTATTGATCCTCTTGGGGTTATTATTTTATTTGGTGGTGGTTTATATTGCAGTAGTTGGCTTTACTATTAACAGCTAAATATCGTCATTCTACTTTAAAATAATACAGCATTGACACACCTCGCCGTACTATCTGTATGTATTCAGCGAGCCGCCTTGTTTTATTTTATAGTCGTCCCACTTTAAAATGATACAGCGTTGGTACGCCTCGCCGTACTACCTGTACTGTCTTCAGCGCACCGCCTTGTCTCATTTTAAATTGAAACGACTATAAATTGGAACAACTATACTTTGGTTTTCGTTATCCTGTTTTTGCCATTTTTAATTTAGTTTGGCTCGCTTGTAAGCTGGATTGTAAGCATCATCATTGTTTATAGGGTCTTCCACCTTGGCTACTCAACTTAAAAATGATGATAATTTGATAGGGCAGGCTAGATAATAGATTATCGCATTTTCAGAAATATTGTTTAGACCTGTTTTAATGGCAATTTCTTCCTTTTGCTATGAAATCAATGATATAAATAGTTTTTTGATTATGTTCAACAAAAAATTTTACCCTATGACCATTCAATAATGTATAAAATTTAATCTCTTTATCATTAAAAGAATGAGCTATCAAAGTTAATCTTTTTAAAGCATTTTCTTTTATATCATTTATAAATTTTAAAGCAATATCCTTATTTTTACTTTGCTCAAAAATGAATTCTGCTTTTTTTAATAATTCTTCTTCTGCACTTTCAATCCATTTGATTTTATAATCAAAATCCATTTTTTATTTCTCAAAATATTTTAAATAAAGCGCATCTAGTTTAGCCATTACTTCCTCATTACTAACTGTTTTTAACTCACCAGACTCGATCTTTTCAAGATACCACTCCGCTTCTGTCATCTGGCGTTGTGGAACTGCAACAACATTTTTCATCACTTCTTCAATAGAAATAGCCATGTTTTCCTCCTCAGTTTTAACCATTATAGTACAACCCTCTAGCAAAGCTATATATTATTGTCGCATCAATTTAGAACAGTGCAAATAGTACAGCGAGGTGTGTCAATGCTGTATTATTTTAAAGTGGGACGACTATATTATTTAAAAATAGAACAGCGATATAAAAGGATCAATACCCCGTTTCAATAGGTAATTCCGCTCTGACCCAAGCGTCAAAACCGCCTTTTAAACTATAAACCTGCTCATAGCCTTGTTCAAGTAAAAATTGTGCCACATTGCGACTACTGACACCATGGTAACAACTTACAATCACAGGCTGGTCAAAATCATATTCATCTTGAAATTGCCCGTAACTTTGATTGGTTAAATGAAAAGCCCCTTGTGGGCGACTATAACTAAAACGTGGCAAATCACGAATATCTACTAATACCGCTTCTTCTTGCTGTAATAATTGCCATGCCTCTTCTGGGGTAATTTCAACAAATTGTTCCATAAATTATCCGATCAATCTTTATTTCTGGTAAAAAGTGCGGTGAAATATAGCATTGTTTTTTTATCGGGTAAATCTTATGCAAGAAAATATCATTAAATTCCTCCAACGTAAGCATATTGTGAGTTTAAGTGTGTTTAATCAACAAGATATGTGGTCAACCATTTGTTTTTATGCTTTTAATCCACACAATAACAGCTTATTAATTCGCACTAACCAAGACACCCGTCATGGTTTGATTATGCAAACCAATCCTCAAGTAACAGGCACGATTATTCACGACTCTACCACTGTTGCTAAGTTACAAGGTATTCAATTTACAGGGCAAATAAATGAACTACATGGCGAATTAAAGAAAACGGGCTTAGCCCTTTATTACGAGCGTTTTCCCTATGCACGTGTCATGAAATCAGCATTATGGGAAATTTGTTTCAATGAAATTAAATTTACCGACAATACCTTAGGATTTGGCAAAAAAACCTTATGGCAACGGCAACCTTAAACCTTATTTTCGTGTAAATCTTGCCATTGATTTATATTGATAAAAGCCTGTTTTTGTTCAGAAAAATCAACAGCTATCGCTTGTTGTTGCTGAAAAAAGACCAAGACTTTACGTTGTCTTTGCGCAAGATAGCTGTTTAATGGGCTAATCAGTTGTGTTGATAACAAACAAAAGGTTGGGTGGCCACGTTGCCCATCGTCAGCATAAGCCACTAATGCCCCTTGTTGTACCGCTTGAGAGAGCTTTTCCACTAAATTAAGGGGAAAATAAGGGCAATCACAGGGAACAAATAGCACATAATCGCTAGTGGCTCGCTTTAAGCCTGTAAGCATACCGCTTAATGGGCCTTGAAAGCCAGCAAGTTCATCATTAAACACAGGGTAACCATATTGTGCATATTGGGGCAAATGCCGATTGGCATTAATGGCAATATGGGGCAGTTGAGGTTGTAGGCGTTGTAATATATGTTGTATCAAAGGTTTTCCCTGTAATAATTGTAAACCTTTATCTACACCGCCCATACGTTTACCTTGTCCACCAGCTAAAATAACGGCACTAAGGCTAATTGGCATATTTTATTCCTGCTTTCATTGCAATATTATGCTGAAAGTGTAACATATTGCTATTTTGGTTCAAATCTATTGAACTGGCTAGGTTAAGTCTATATAAGAGGAAACGCTATGAAATGTCATCGTTTAAATGAAGTATTGGAACTTTTACAGCCTTATTGGTCTAAAGATCCTGAGTTAAACCTTACTCAAATCTTACAAAAGATTGCCCAAGAGGCTGGCTTTGATAAACCTTTGGCTGAGTTATCTGATGAAGTCATTATTTATCAGCTTAAAATGGCAGATAAAGATAAATTTGAGCCAATCCCGGGGATCAAAAAAGATTATGAAGACGACTTTAAATCCGCTTTATTAAAAGCACGTGGAATTATTAAATAAGGAAACAAGAATGAAAAAAATTTTGACAATTTTAACCGCACTTTTCGCCGCTACCGCCGTTTATGCCAATGAACTCAACCTTACGGAGGGCAAACAATACCAAGTTATTGATCAACCTCGTTCAGCACAACCTGAGGTGATTGAATTTTTCTCTTTTTATTGCCCACATTGTTACTATTTTGATGTGGATTACAAAATCCCACAACAAATTCAACAAAATTTGCCAGAGGGCGTGAGTTTTAAACAATACCACGTTGATTTCTTAGGTAGACAATCGGAAAACCTTTCTCGTGCTTGGGCATTGGCTATGGCAATGGGGATAGAAGATAAAGTGAAAAATGATTTATTTATTGGGGCACAAAACAACGCCTTTAACTCTATGGCAGATATTCGCCAAGTCTTTATTAATAATGGTATTTCTGCCGAACAATTTGACAGCTCAATTAACAGTTTTGCAGTGAATAATTTGGTAAATCGTCAAGCAAAATTAGCGGAAACCTTTAATGTGCGTGGCGTACCTGATTTTTATGTTAATGGCAGATTCCGCGTTAATCCAGAAGGTTTATCAAATACAAATGTAGAAACCTTTGTGAGTGAATATGTGGAAACAGTGAAACAATTATTGAAAAAATAATTGACTTATTTTTATAAGCTGTTTTAATGCAAACGCATTTTTATTGACTGAGATAATAAGAGGATATTATGGCTGAAAGTTTTCGTGTTGAACGCCGTTTTTTTGATGATAAAAATTACCCAAGAGGTTTTTCTCGCCACGGCGATTACACCATTCGTGAATCACAAATATTAGAACAATATGGACAAGCCTTTAAAGCCCTAGATATGGGCGAGCGTGAACCTACAACCAAAGAGGAAAAAGCCTTTGTGGCGTTTTGTCGTGGGGAACGCCCTGCTGAAACCCCTTTTGAAAAAGTCTGGTATAAATATCGTACCTTAACATCAAGTACTAAACGCCTTTATACCTTATCAGGCAATGTAGCACCCGAGGCTAGCGAAGAATTTACCGAATAATTTATGCTATTATAGTCGTTTCAATTTACGGTACGCCGAAAACAGTACAGATAGTAGGACGAGGCGTACCAACGTCGTATGATTTTAAAGTGAAACGACTATAAAAGGCTTGTGATCCCAAGCCTTTTTTAGGCTAAAATCCAGTCCGTAACCCTTTAAGCAAAAAATCCGATATGATACAAAAACTTCCCATTGAACAATATCAACCGTTATTACAAAAAAAAATTCAAAAACTAACCGCACTTCTTGCCCCTTTTAATCCGCCTGAATTCGCCGTTTTTGCCTCTGAACCGCAACATTATCGTATGCGCGCAGAATTTAGAATCTGGCACGAACAACAAGATTTGTTTCATATTATGTTTGATCCCATCAGCAAACAGCGTTATGCGGTACAACAATTTCCTGTGGCAAGTCAGCTGATCAATCAAATAATGTCAGCCATTATTCCGCTACTTAAAACATCAACCTTATTAAGACAAAAATTATTTCAAATTGATTATCTGAGCAGTTTGAGTGGTGAAATTATTGTGAGCTTGCTCTATCACAAAAAACTTGATGAACAATGGCAACAAGCAGCGTTAAACCTAAAACAACAACTGATTGAGCAAGGCTTTAAAGTGCATATTATTGGACGAGCCAATAAACAAAAAATCTGTTTAGATCAGGATTTTGTCTTGGAAGTGTTGCCTGTTTATGGACGTGATTATTTTTATCGCCAAGTAGAAAATAGCTTTACTCAACCCAATGCCAAGATAAATTGTAAAATGCTAGAATGGGCGGTGGATTGCACTCGCCACAGCCAAGGCGACTTGCTAGAGCTTTATTGTGGCAACGGCAATTTTTCTATCCCTTTGGCACAAAATTTCCGCAAAGTGCTAGCCACTGAAATCGCTAAATCTTCGGTCAATGCTGCACAATATAATATCCAAGCTAACCAAATTGACAACCTGCAAATTATTCGTATGTCTGCGGAAGAATTTACCCAAGCCATCAATGGCGTACGTCAATTTAACCGCTTAAAGGGCATTGATTTGGCTGAATATGATTGCCATACGGTATTGGTTGATCCACCCCGAGCAGGCTTGGATCAAGATACTATCGCATTAATCCAACAATATGATCAAATCTTGTATATTTCCTGTAATCCACAGAGCTTATGCGATAATTTACAGCAACTTTGCCAAACACATCGCATTGCCAAAGCGGCATTATTTGATCAATTCCCTTACACTGAACATCTGGAAACTGGCGTATGGCTAACACGCAAGTAGCATTACAATTACTTGATGAAACCCAAAATAACGAGGATTTTCGCCAATTTTGTGGCGAAAACGGCATTGTCGCTGAACATAATCAGCCCTTAGCCTTGGTTAAAACCACTCATCAAGACACACAAACACGCTTAGAATTACGCAAACTTGATGAACCCAAACTTGGGGCGATTTATGTGGATTTTGTTGGTGGCACAATGGCACATCGGCGTAAGTTCGGTGGTGGGCGAGGCGAAGCCATTGCCAAAGCGGTAGGCATAAAAAAAGATAGACTTCCTACCGTCATTGATGCTACCGCAGGATTAGGGCGTGATGCTTTTGTGTTAGCGGTATTAGGTTGCCAAGTGCGTTTAATTGAACGCCACCCAGTGGTACGTTTATTGTTACAAGACGGCTTACAACGAGCTTATCAAGATCCTGATATCGGCGAATTACTACAACAAAACCTACGCTTACTGCCACAAACCCATTTGGCTCAACTCAACGCCAACTTGGATTATGCCGACGTGGTTTATCTTGACCCCATGTATCCACATAAACAAAAAAGTGCATTAGTCAAAAAAGAAATGCGTGTGTTCCAACAACTTGTCG
Organism: Volucribacter amazonae; assembly: GCF_029783845.1. Lineage (NCBI taxonomy): Bacteria > Pseudomonadati > Pseudomonadota > Gammaproteobacteria > Pasteurellales > Pasteurellaceae > Volucribacter > Volucribacter amazonae. The sequence goes on from NZ_LWID01000001.1 coordinate 1,414,389, forward strand.
GTGCTGATTTAGATGCCGATTTGCTACTTACTCCCGCCTTACAATTAGCTCGCCAACGTGTGGTGGTAAAACGCCCCGACTACGCCCAATTTCTCGCAGAAAAAGTACCGCACTTTAGCCGAGAAACCAAAAATCATCGGTTTGATATTTATCTTAGGTAGTCGTTCCAATTTAATAAGACAAGGCGGTACGCCGAAGACCCACAAATAGTACGGCGAGGCGTACCAACACCGTATTATTTTAAAGTGGAACCTCTACACATTTAGAGAAAGGAACTATTTTCTAGGATTGCCTATTTAGTTATTCCTCTTTACCTCTACAATCAATCCTCTTTCACAATTAAACAAAACAAACCTAAAAATAGGCAAAAAAGAACATAAACTTGAACAAAATAGGTTGTTTTTGTTATTTTTCGCTCAAAAAGAAAATTTATATTGTGATAGTTATCACATTTAATCAACAAACTTTCCTATGTATTTTATTTTTATGTTATCTTGCCTTAGCAAAATTACCCTATTTTACGTTTTATAAACTACATTTAATTGGAGATATTTATGTTTGGTCCATTCAAACCTGCACCGCATATTGCGGAACTTCCTGCCAACAAAATAGATTCCACCTATAAACGCTTGCGTTGGCAAGTGTTTGCAGGGATCTTTTTCGGTTATGCGGCGTATTATTTTGTGCGTGCTAACTTTGATTTAGCTCAGCCCGGTTTAATTGCATCAGGAATGTATAACAAAGCCGAATTGGGGATTATTGGTACAGGGGCTGGTTTAGCTTACGGTTTATCAAAGTTCTTTATGGCGTCCCTTTCTGATCGTTCTAATCCAAAAGTCTTTTTACCTTTTGGGCTATTGTTGTCAGGTTTATGTATGACCTTAATGGGCTTAATGCCTTGGGCAACATCAGGTATTTTAGTGATGTTTACCTTAATTTTCTTAAATGGTTGGTTCCAAGGTATGGGGTGGCCACCTTGTGGACGTACAATGGTGCATTGGTGGTCTAAGTCAGAACGTGGCTCAATCGTGTCAATTTGGAACTGTGCACATAACCTAGGCGGTATGGTGCCGGGTATGATGGTGTTGTTAGCAGGAGCGATTTACTATTCAACCCATGGCGTAGAGGCTACCGCCAAAGATATTTGGCAACAAGCTTTGTATTATCCGGGCATTGCGGCAATGATTGCATCTATTCCTATTTATTTTGTAATGAAAGATACCCCTCAATCTTGCGGTTTACCAGCGATTGAAAAATGGCGTAATGATTATCCTGATAATTATGATGAGAAAAAATCTGAGCAAGAACTTACCGCAAAAGAAATCTTTGTTACTTATGTCTTAAAAAACAAACTATTATGGTATATCGCCATTGCTAACGTCTTTGTCTATTTAATTCGTTATGGCGTATTAAAATGGTCGCCAGTTTATTTAAGCGAAGTCAAACATTTTAATATTAAAGGTACAGCTTGGGCTTACACCATTTATGAATTAGCCGCAATCCCAGGGACATTATTATGCGGCTGGGTATCCGATAAAATCTTTAAAGGCAAACGTGGGGTAACAGGTTTTGTCTTTATGATCTTAACTACGATTGCAGTTGCGGCACTATGGCTAAACCCAGCAACACCTGATAATGAAATTGCTCAATATGCAGGTCATGCTTGGTATGAAAATCCATATCAATTAACGGACTTCATTTTAATGACTACTATCGGTTTCTTAATCTATGGTCCTGTAATGTTGATTGGTTTACACGCTCTCGAACTTGCACCGAAAAAAGCAGCAGGTACATCAGCAGGTTTCACAGGCTTATTTGGTTATCTTGGTGGTACTGTATCGGCATCAGCAGTCGTAGGTTGGGCGGCTGAGCATTACGGCTGGGACGGCGGTTTTTATGTGATGATTGGTGGCGGTGTTTTAGCGGTATTACTGATGTTCATCGTTATGGTGGCAGAAGGTAAACACAAAGCCAAACTTGAAGATCATTATGGTAAATAATTAACCAAACAATCAAAAGGAAGAATAACAATGTTCTTCCTTTTTTATTGTATTACTTAGTATTAAGCACAATGGGCAAAAATGTTGAGTAAAACCTCGTACTATAAGGTATTAAACTACTTTTTCAGCAACCATTTTCCATTACACCTTATACTGCCAATAGAGGGATTACATTTAACTACTCGGTTAAAAATATTTCTTCCTCAATTCAAGCTATATCAATCTCGATCATCAAAAAATTCACCGTCATTACCATATTCATCTTCATCACTATTAGGATCTTCAAAATACGTTCCCCAACCATCATAAATACCTTGATGTTTATTGATAATCGGTAAAATTTCTTGCTGTTGAGATTCAATTAATGCGGCTTTTAAAGGAATTTCAGCAATAATATCAAAACAATAAATGAGTTTACCCTGTTGATCTTCAAACTCTTCTGCCTCCGAAACTTCATAGCCAGCTTTAAAAGCATCAACTGCAATCTTTTCTAGTTGGTCAAAATTATGATGAGCCACATGATGCTCAATAATATAAAGCGCATCAGGATCACTACCATCATTCAGTAAATCTGCGATGATTTGTTGAGTTTGCTTAGTATCAATTTGATTTTTCTGCATATATTTTCCTTAATTAAACATTCATAATACAGTACAGTGGTATATTTTTTGAATTTTATCATACTTGGTTACTATAGTCGTTTCAATTTAAAATGAGACAAAGCGGTACGCCGAAGACAGTACAAGTAGTACGGCGCGGCGTACCAACGCTGTATCATTTTAACGTGGGACAACTATATTATGATGATGAAATTAGCCCATAGGCTAACATTTTTACTCATTGAGGGGGGAATTGTTTAGAGCTAGGCGAATTTGAGTTACAAAAATAGATACCTATTTTTATAGCCGTCCCACGTTAAAATAATACAGCGTTGGTACGCCTTGTCTTATTTTAAAGTGGAACGACTATATTAAGATTAAAGAATTGAATTAACTCCGATATTTTTTCCACAATCGAATTAAATTGCCGTAGCGTTGTGCCACTTGTGTAATCAGCTCTTGATCATCAAGTTGCCCTGCTAGCCATTGAGCTGAAGGTTCGCCGAAAATGGTGCGTCCCACAGCGAAACCTTTAACTAGAGGGATATCTTTTGCCGCTTGGAAACTGGCATCAAAAACCTGTTCAGGGGCATCTAAGCCAAGAATCAGAATACCACAACAATAGGCATCAGATTGCTGAATAATCGCACTTAGCGTTTGCCAACTGGCTTGGCTTTGGCTTGGTAATTTCCACCAATCTGGTTTAATGCCAAGGCTGTAAAGGTGTTGCAATATTTCCGCATAATGGCTTTCTTGTTGTGGCATATCCGCTGGTAAAATAATTTCAATCAGCAATTCGTGTCCAGTACGACAGCAAGCCTGATAAACTTCAAAGAGCTTTCTATCCTGTTGTAATTTAATGTCTTGTGGGTCATTTGGGTGATAAAAAGCCAAACATTTAACGACTTGCTCTTTTGGCCAACTGATTAATTGGCTACCTAAATCGCCATATTCTAATTGCAATGGGCGAGAGGACGGTAACTCTATTGGGCGTCCAATCCACCAACCTTGTCCAGTAATCGCATTAAGGGCATTTTGTCCATAGGTGGTATCGGCTAAAATACCTGCTTGCCCTTGTGCAATACTTTCTTGTTGGGCGGCTTGTTGAGCTGCTTGCAGTAATAATTGTTTTAGTACCGTAATTTTTTGGTAATTTGCACCGCACTTCTGTGCCATTTCCTCTAATTGTTTACGATGATCAAAGGCAAAAATGCACAAATTATCCCATTGCTGTTTGCGAGTAGTAACACGATGCAAATGATTAAGGGTTTCATCAAGATCTGGTCTTGGTACAGACTCCGCTCGGCTAAGATAATTATCAAGTTCAATTTTGGTTGGCATAGCGGGGGCACAACCATGACGAGAAACCACTAATGCACCACAGGCATTGGCATAACGACAAGCCTGTTGCCAACCCTCACCATTAATATAACCTCGTAATAAGCCTGACATAAAGGCATCGCCTGCTCCTAACACATTTAACACCTCAACCCTTACCCCATAAACATTTAGTCCGCCGTCTAAATCATCAGGAATGTTACCCTCAAATACCGAACAGCCTAATGCACCACGTTTACAGACTAAAGTGGCTTGGCTTACTTGACGCACATTTTTAAGGGCTGTGAGGGTATCCGTAGAACCGCCTGCGATATGAAATTCTTCTTCTGTTCCCACTAATACATCAAAATGGTGTAGCACTTCTTGTAAAGATTGGGTAACGGCAGCGGAATCAATATAACGGGTTTCGCCATCGCCAAGGGAAGTTAAGCCCCACAAAACAGGGCGATAATCAATATCCAGTAAACGTTTTACCCCATTGCGTCCTGCATAATCTAAAGCTGTTAGCACCGCTTCTCGGGTATTAGGGTGGGAAAGATGCGTGCCTGTAATGGCTAAGGCTTTAGCTGAGGCAATATATTCTTCGCTAAAATCCGTTTTACTGATTGCCATATCGGCACAGTTATCACGATAAAAAATTAAAGGGAAAGTATCCTGATCCTTAATACCTAGAATCACTAAGGCGGTTAGACGTTGTTTATCGGTAATCAAATGACTGGTATCCACCCCAACGCTTTCCAATTCTTGGCGTAAAAATCGCCCCATATGTTCATCGCCTACACGCGCCAACATTGAGGATTTTAACCCTTGAATAGCCGTACCATAAGCCACATTACCTGATGAACCACCTAAATATTTGGCAAAGGTTGTTTCATCTTCTAATCTTGCACCAATTTGTTGTCCATATAAGTCCACTGCAACACGACCTAAACAGATGACATCAAGGGGTTTGTTTACATTATTCATAATTTATTCCTTCCTATTTAAGTTATGCTAATTTTGAGTTTTTGCTTTGACGCTGATTGAGTTTGTCTAACATTAAATCTTCCATTTTTTCCAACGATACCCCTTTGGTTTCTGGCACATAGCGGACAAGGAAGAAGAAACCGATAATACAGCAGCCTGCAAAAATCCACATTGGGAATGCCCCATTAAATTTTTCTAGCAAATAAGGGTGTTCGTTCATCATTGGGAAACTTTGTGATACCACGAAATTAAAGATCCAGTTAAAGGATACGGCAATGGCTAAGCCTTGGGCTCGCATATGATTTGGGAAAATCTCGCCAATTAAGACCCACATTCCCACGCCCCAAGAGAAAGCATAGAAAATCATAAAGAAGATCATACCAAATAAAGCAAGGTAGCCCGGATTTTGGCTATACATCGCATAAGAAGTAATCAATAGACCTAAAGCCGCTCCAATCGCCCCAGTTTTCATTAATGGCAAACGCCCAATTTTATCAAACAAGATTGCCCCAATACCGATCCCCGCTAATTGTGCAACGCCAATCCAAATGGTTTGAAACATCGCTTCCTCAATATTGCCAGTAATAGAGCGTAATACCGTTGGGGCATAATACATCATCACATTAACCCCACTTAATTGTTGGAATGTCGCCAGTAAACACGCCACAATGATAATAAACAGCGTACCACGTCGGGTAAAATCCAGTTTTTGTTTGCTCACTTGCCCATCTTTTAACATTGAGGCTTTAATTTCTGCCAGCAGATTTTTAGCGTGTTGTGGATTAGAAATTTTGGTCAGGGTAGCAAGTGCTAAATCATCACGCCCACGCATAGCGTCCCAACGAGGCGATTCTGGAATAAAGCCCACCACTAAACAGAATAATAAACAAGGAATAACCTCTGAACCAAGCATATAACGCCAACCGACTTCGGCGAGCCATTGTTCGGTCATACCCTGTGCAATTTTATAATTCACATAAAAGATAACAATTTGCCCAAAGACTAAGGCAAAGTTATTCATAGCCGAAGCCGTTCCTCGATAATCTTTTGGAGCAACCTCGGCAATATACATTGGCGAAATGGCAGCGGCTAAACCAACTGCCACCCCACCGATCATACGATAAACCACAAACCAAAAGAATGTCGTGGCAAGTGCCGAACCAACGGCACTAATTGTGAACAAAAGCGCGGCGATAATTAACGTTTTTTTGCGTCCGATTTTGCGTGCAATTTCGCCAGAACATAATGAACCAATCACACAACCGATTACCACATTAGACACCGCCCAACCTGTTTCAGCAGGCGATAAATCAAAATAGACTTTTAAGGCGTCAATTGCCCCAGAAATAACTGAGGTATCATAGCCAAATAATAATCCCCCTAAGGAAGCGACTGCACAAATGCGGATAATGTAAGCCAGATTATGCTTTCTTGGTGTTGCTGTACGCATAATTTTTCCTCCACCACTAGGTTTATTTTTCATTCTAGTTATAACAAAAATGAAATATACATTTCAATTTAAATTATGATTGAAATTAAAGATTTGCGAGATCGATCACAGATTTATGGAATTTTTGCCAAAATCAACAAAAAAGTGCGGTGGTTTTTTGTGCAGTTTTTATGGCATATATAGTCGTTTCAATACAACGAGTATGGCGAAGCGTGCTAACACTGAATTATTTTAAAGTAAGACGACCATAATTAACGGGGCAATGAAGAAGAAAAAAGGGAGAATATTCCCCCTTATTGTTTAGAAACGAAAATCAGGCGACCAAGCTAATTCTGTTTTAGCCTTTTGGTTACTTATCATTTCACTATCATCAGTAATATTGAAAATAGCGGATTGGGTTTGTTTAACCGCAAGAAAAGCAGCATTAACGGCGGCATCAACATTGACTGAGGGCATACCAACAAAAGGTTGCTCAAACCCTGTATCTTTACCATAAAGTAGTCCATTGCGTAACACGATGCCTACGAAATTTCCATTGAGTGTTTGCTGTTCAAGGCTATGGACTGCTCGTGCTGTTTCGCCATACACAGGATCAGCGAAATTCAATAATGGCGATTGTTCAGTTAAAACTTGCTCGCTAGGTTCATACACAAAAGCGATACTTTGCGCAATAAAGGTTTCTACCCCAGCTTGCTCGGCGGCGGCAACGAGGTTTGCCGTTCCTTCTTCACGAATACGAGCATTACGCACTAAGGCTTGTTCCATTTGGTCTGCGGCTAAGCCATCTGGTAAATCGGTTAATTGATGACTGATGACAGTTGGTTTGGCAGCAACAATGGCATTAATCACTGCATCTCGATCAAATATATCTAAGATCACAGGTTTAACCCCCATTTGAGCTAATATTTCCGCTTTGGCTTGGCTACGAGTTGTACCGTACACTGTCCACCCCTCTGCCAACAACATTGCACATAAAGGTTTGCCGATAACACCACTTGCCCCTGCAACAAAAATCGTTTTATTCATATTACTTTCCTATTTGTTAATAAGGTTAAAGGTTTCGCACTTTACTGCATTTTGTGGCAAGAATAAAGGGATTTTATTGCGATAGTTTTTGTGATTAAGCGCGGTTGAAATCTGAATAAATGTTTTAAAAATGTATTCATTCCTTTGCCTTTGTTGGACAAAAACTTGATCACTATCACAGAAATGAAATTATTTTTTCATTATTCTTTTATTTGAAATAAAAATTTACTTATACTAACTTCATCGTAAGTGAAAACGAAATGTTAATTTGAATTATCCTGTACCCATCAGTTGTTAAAAAGGAGAGGTCATGAAAACTGTAAAATTAACCGTTGCTCAAGCATTAGTCAAGTTTTTAGATAACCAATATATTGAATTTGACGGCAAGGTCAGCAAGTTTGTAGAGGGCATTTGGGCGATTTTTGGACATGGTAATGTGCTTGGTTTAGGACAAGCCTTAGAGCAACAAGCGGGCGAATTGATTGTGCGACAAGGGCGTAATGAACAGGGTATGGCACATGCTGCCATTGGTTTTGCTAAACAGCATTTACGCCAAAAAATCTATGCTTGCACCTCTTCAGTTGGTCCGGGTGCAGCCAATATGATTACCGCTGCTGCTACGGCAACCGCTAATCGTATTCCGTTGTTATTATTACCCGGCGATACCTTTGCTACTCGCCAACCTGATCCTGTGTTACAACAAATGGAGCAATTCCACGATTTGACCTTGAGTACCAATGACGGTTTTCGTGCAGTGAGTAAATATTGGGATCGCATAAGTCGTCCTGAGCAATTAATGACGGCTTGTATTAATGCTATGCGTGTATTGACCGAACCAGCGGATACTGGGGCGGTTACTTTATGCTTACCACAAGACGTACAAGGCGAAGAATATGATTATCCAGAGTATTTTTTACAAAAACGCATTCATCGCATTGAACGAACACCGCCCACCGAGGCAATGTTGCAATCGGCTTTACAATTAATCCAGCGTAAACGTAAGCCGTTGATTGTTTGCGGTGGTGGCGTGCGTTATTCTGCGGCAGCTGAGGCATTAAAAGCCTTTGCCGAACAATTTCATATTCCTTTTGCCGAAACACAAGCAGGCAAAAGTGCGGTGGTTTCTGCTCATTCTTTAAATGTGGGCGGCGTGGGCGAAACAGGCTGTTTAGCGGCAAATTTATTAGCCAAAGAGGCGGATTTGATTATAGGCGTTGGCACACGTTATACCGACTTTACCACTTCATCAAAATGGATTTTCCAACACCCTGAGGTAGATTATTTAAATATCAATATTGCTCGTTTTGATGCTTATAAATTAGACGGTACGCAAGTAACCGCTGATGCCAGGGAAACATTGCAAAAACTGACCGCACTTTTACAACCCACAGGTTACCAAAGCCAATGGGGCGAGACCATTAAGCAAGCAAAAGCCTTATTAGCCGAAGAAATTGAGCGTGTCCACCAAGCAGTTTATACCGGCGAGGATTTTGTGCCTGAAGTGAACGATTGCTTAGATCAACAAAAAGTGTTTGCTGAGTTTATTAAATTAACAGGATCAACACTGACCCAATCAAGAGTATTAGGTATTTTAAATGAAAGCCTAACCGAAACAGACGTGATTGTCGCTGCCGCAGGTAGCTTGCCGGGAGATTTACAACGCACTTGGCAAACGAAAGGCACAGATACTTATCATTTGGAGTATGGCTATTCTTGTATGGGATATGAAATTAATGCTGCATTAGGGGTCAAAATTGCCCAGCCACAACGCGAAGTCTATGCCTTGTTAGGCGATGGTTCTTATATGATGTTACATTCCGAGTTGGTTACTTCAATTCAAGAGGGCAAGAAAATCAATATCATATTATTTGACAATATGACCAATGGCTGTATCAACAATTTAGAAATTGGGCATGGTATGGAGAGTTTTGGCACAGAGTTTCGCTTTAGAAATCCAGAAACTCATCAGCTTGATGGCGGTTTTGTGCCTGTGGATTTTGCGATGAATGCCGCCTCTTATGGTTGTAAAACCTATAAAGTTACCAATGAACAAGAATTGCGAGCGGCATTGGCAGAGGCGAAACAACAACAGGTTTCCACCTTGATTGATATTAAAGTGTTACCAAAAACAATGGTGCATGGTTATGGCAGTTGGTGGCACGTCGGTGTGGCAGCGGTATCAAGTAAACAGCGAGTACAACAAGCCTATGCTGAATTACAACAACGTTTAAAAGAGGCGAGAGTTTATTAAGCAAAAATTTTAGCAAAATCCACCGCACTTTTAGGGGGATAAGCTATAAACAGACAAAATTCATCATTCATCTTCAACAGAAGGAACAATATATGAAAGCAGAAAATGTCAAACTTGGTATTGCCCCCATTGGCTGGACAAATGATGATTTACCTGAAATTGGTAAAGAAAATACCTTTGAACAATGTATCAGTGAAATGGCATTGGCAGGGTTTACAGGTTGCGAAGTGGGCAGTAAATACCCTCGAGATACACAAATCTTAAAGCAAAAATTAGCATTAAGGGGAATTCAAATTTGTAATGCGTGGTTTAGTACCTTTTTTGTGGACGGTAAAAAGGAACAAACCATTAAAGAGTTTATTGCTCATCGTGATTTTTTGCACGAAATGGGGGCAAAAGTCATTGGTTGCTCAGAGCAAAGCCGCAGTATTCAAGGGCAGAAAAAAGCCATTTTTAAAGAAAAGACCGTATTTAATGACGATGAATGGCGTTTGTTAGCAGAGGGCTACAATGAACTTGCCAAACTGGCGGCAGAGAAAGGAATGAAAGTCTGTTTGCATCATCATATGGGAACAGGTATTCAAACCCCAGAAGAAATTGATCGCTATATGGCGGAAGTCAATGATGATGTGTATTTATTATTTGATTCAGGGCATTTGTATTATTCCGAAGGCTCACAGCAAGCAATGCTTGCGGTTTTAGAAAAATATATTGATCGCATTTGCCACGTTCACTTGAAAGATGTAAGAGATGACGTGGTTGCCGAAGTGAAAGCCAAAGATTTGAGCTTTTTAGAGGGCGTAGTGAAAGGCACATTTACCGTACCGGGCGATGGTGTAATTGATTTTAAACCAATTTTTGAGCTATTGGATAAACATAATTATCAAGGCTGGATGGTGGTGGAAGCGGAACAAGATCCCGCCATTGCCAATCCATTAGAATATGCCATAAAAGGCCGTCAATATATTAAACAAGTTGCAGGAGTCTAAAATGATTAAATTAGGAATTATTGGTGCTGGGCGTATCGGGCGAGTACATTCAGAAAGCATTACTAAATACGTTAAAGGTGCAGAAATTAAAGCGATTTCTGATGTCAAAGTTACCCCAGAACTTACTCAATGGGCAAAAGAAATGGGAATTGCCAATGTATATGAAGATTATCGCCAAATTTTGCAAGATCCAGAAATTGATGCGGTATTAGTTTGTTCTTCAACCAATACTCACGCCCCTATTTCCATTGAAGCCGCTACCGCAGGAAAACACGTTTTTTGCGAAAAACCCGTAGATGCAGATCCAGTAAAAATTCGTGAAGTGTTAGCAGCGGTAGAAAAAGCAGGCGTAAAATTCCAAGTAGGCTTTAATCGCCGTTTTGATCATAATTTTAAAGCCATTAAACAACGTGTTGAAGCTGGGGATATTGGCGAACCTCATATTATTCGTGTTACCTCTCGTGACCCTGATGCCCCACCCATTGAATATGTCAAAGTATCTGGCGGAATGTTCTTTGATATGACCATTCACGATTTTGATATGATTCGTTATTTATCCGGTAGCGAAGTAGAAGAAGTGTTTGCAGTGGGACAAGTATTGGTTGATCCTGCCATTGGCGAGGCAGGGGATATTGATACTGCAGTGATTACCCTAAAATTAGCTAATGGTGCAATCGGCGTGATTGATAATAGTCGTAAAGCCGTTTATGGTTATGATCAACGGGCAGAAGTATTTGGCTCAAAAGGAGCAGTACAAACTCGCAATGATACGGATTCAACCGCCATTTATTCCTGTGCAAGTGGTGTTATTGCTGAAAAACCAAAATATTTCTTCCTTGAACGCTATATGCAATCCTTTGCCGATGAAATGATTTGTTTTATTGATGCCGTAGTCAACGACAAGCCAACCAAAGTCAATGGCAATGACGGCTTACAACCCGTCCTCATCGCCCTCGCTGCTAAAAAATCATTAGATGAGAGAAGACCTGTGAAAGTGAGTGAAGTAGGGTAGTTTTATTTAATGGATAAAAACCATAATTGCGTTTTGTGATTATGGTTTTTTGTTTTGAATTAAGTTACGGTTTGATTATACAGCCTTCTTAATTTGAAATAAGACAAAATGGCAAATCTAAGACAACAATAATACGGTAAGGTAATCCACACAGTATTATTCTGAGGTGGAATGACTATATAAAAGAGGGAGGAATCTACTTGGCTCCCTTTACTTTTTATTTAACAACATAATTATGTTATTAATTAGTTCAATAAATACTCCTATTAATAATTGCCCTTATAAAGTTAAATGAATAAGAAGTAGATAAACATTCAATAATTAATGTTCTGAATAATGATGCTTTTACGCGGTCAAAATAAAACCCACTAAACATAATGATTAGTGGGTTTTGTTGGTTTATACCACCTTTAGGTGGCTTTAAGGTACTAAATTATGCTAATTTTTTAATTTGAGCAGATAATTTAGATTTGTGATTTGCTGCTTTATTTTTGTGGATTAAGCCTTTAGATGCCATACGATCCACAACTTTTTGCATTTCAACGAAAGCGGCTTCTGCAACTGCTTTTTCACCAGCGGCAACAGCAGCGTAAACTTTTTTAATATAAGTACGCATCATAGAGCGTTGGCTTGCGTTGTGTTGGCGGCGTTTTTCTGATTGTACCGCACGTTTTTTTGCTGACTTGATATTAGCCAAGGTCAAACTCCTAAGAATTTATCTAGTTTAAATAATGAAAAATAAAGGCGTAAAATATGCCTGTTTTTTATTCTTCTGTCAATCAAAAATTAATTTTATCCATCATTCGGTGAGACACAACCGATTAAGCATCGTTCTAATTCCCTAATTTTGGTTGATTAGGTGCTATGGATAACGATGTAGGCGAGATTTTAACAGTTTTTTTGCGTAGAATACAGGCTTTCTATACAATAAGCACAAATTTTTCTAAGGAAACGTGATTATTTTGAGTAAAGGTCTTTTAAAATCAGGCATTATTGTCAGCACAATGACATTGTTATCAAGAATATTGGGTTTAGTGCGCGATGTGGTTATTGCCAATATTATTGGGGCAAGTGCTGCCGCTGACGTATTTTTATTTGCTAACCGTATCCCAAATTTTTTACGCCGTTTATTTGCGGAGGGAGCGTTTTCACAGGCTTTTGTGCCAGTGTTGGCAGAATATCGTAAACAGGGCGATATGGATAAAACCAGAGAGTTTATTGGCAAAGTTTCAGGTACTTTAGGGGGCTTAGTCAGTATTGTAACCTTATTAGCAATGGTTGGTTCGCCTATTGTGGCGGCTATTTTTGGTACAGGTTGGTTTATTGATTGGCTCAATGATGGTGCTAATGCGGATAAATTTACCCAAGCCTCGTTATTGTTAAAAATTACCTTTCCTTATTTGTGGTTTATTACTTTTGTAGCGTTGTCAGGGGCAATTTTAAATACCTTGGGCAAGTTTGGTGTGATGTCTTTTTCGCCTGTTTTGTTGAATATTGCCATGATTGGCAGTGCGATTTTTTTATCGCCACATACCTCAAGCCCCGATCTTGCCCTAGCCATTGGTATTTTCCTTGGTGGATTATTGCAGTTTTTGTTTCAAATTCCTTTTTTGATTAAAGCTGGAGTATTGGTTAAACCTAAATGGGCATGGAATGATGAAGGGGTTAAAAAGGTACGCACGCTGATGATCCCTGCGTTATTTGGGGTGTCGGTAAGCCAAATTAATTTATTATTAGATACTTTTATTGCCAGTTTTTTAATGACGGGTTCAATTAGCTGGCTTTATTACTCTGATCGCTTGTTGGAATTTCCCTTAGGCTTGTTCGGTATCGCCATTTCTACGGTAATTTTGCCTGCCTTAGCGGCTCATCACGTTAATCGCCATGATAATGCCACCAGTATGCAACAATTTCGTCAGACGATGGATTGGGGTGTGCGTATGATTTTATTGCTAGGTGTGCCTGCGATGATTGGGATTGCGGTCTTAGCTCAACCCATGTTGTTAGTGTTATTTATGCGGGGCAGTTTTACCCTTAATGATGTGCAAGCCACCTCGTTATCATTATGGGCATTTAATGCAGGACTATTAAGTTTTATGCTGATTAAAGTTTTTGCTAATGGCTATTATGCAAGGCAAGATACCAAGACCCCGGTCAAAATTGGTATTATCGCAATGGTTAGTAATATGGGCTTTAATCTCTTAGCCATTTGGTTTAGTTATGTGGGCTTGGCGATTGCTTCTGCTTTGTCCGCTACCTTAAATGCTTACTTATTATATCGTGGTTTAGCAAGAGCAGAAATTTACCATTTTAGCCGTAAAAGTGCGGTGTTTTTTGCCAAAATTTTATGTGCCGCTTTGATTATGGGGGCGTTGGTTTGGTATTGTAATCCTAGCTTAACCCAATGGTATGCTATGGCATTTAACCAACGATTATATTGGTTGATCGGCTTGATTAGTCTTGCGGTATTAAGTTATTTATTATTGCTTTTATTGTTGGGCATTCGTAAACATCATTTATTGGCGAAAGGATAAAATCCACGTATAATGCTTATTTTTGATATTTTCTAACCCTGAGCAAACAATGCAATTTATTCGTGGCATACATAATTTACCACCGCAATTTCAAGGTTGTGCTTTAACCATTGGCAATTTTGATGGTGTTCACCTCGGGCATCAAGCTATTTTACGCCATTTGCGTGAGAAAGCGGATCAACTTGCTTTGCCTATGGTGGTCATGTTATTTGAGCCACAACCTCGTGAGTATTTTATGGGCGAGCAAGCACCCGCAAGGTTAATGCGGTTGCGTGATAAATTGCATTATTTAGCCCAAGCAGGTGTGGATTATGTGCTTGCGGTAAAATTTGACCAAGCCTTTGCTCAACAAACGGCGGAGCAGTTTATTCAAAATGTGTTAGTGAATAAATTGCAGGTAAAATTTCTCAGCATTGGCGATGATTTTCGTTTTGGCGAAAAACGAGAGGGCGATTTTGCTAAATTGCAGCAGGCAGGCGAACGCTTTGGCTTTGTGGTAGAAGATAATAAAAGTTATTGTTTAGCACAATTGCGTGTGAGCAGTACCGCCATTCGTCAAGCCTTGGCACAGGATAATTTAGCCCAAGCAGAAGCCTTATTAGGCAAACCTTATTGCATACGAGGGCGTGTGGTACATGGCAATAAGTTGGGGAGAACCATTGGTTTTCCTACCGCTAATATTATGTTGCATCGCCAAGTCAATCCTGTGCAGGGCGTTTATGCGGTAAAAGTGCGGTTAAAATCAGGAAAATTTTTTAATGGCGTGGCAAATATTGGTAAACGTCCAACCCTAAACGGGGTAAAACAATTATTAGAAGTGCATATTTTTGATTTTACTGGAGATTTGTATGGGCAATGTTTACAAGTGGAACTATGCCATAAAATTCGTAATGAAATAAAATTTCCTTCGTTTGAACAACTTACCGCACAAATTCGCCAAGATGTTGAAACGGCAAAGATTTTCTTTAGTAAGAATATAAAACCATAGATTAAACCCTAAACGTTAAACTGGATTTACCTTAAAATTGATACAAGTGGAATACAACAATGTCTGAAATTGATTACAAAAATACCCTGAATTTACCAGAAACAGGGTTTCCAATGCGGGGCGATTTAGCCAAACGTGAACCGCAAATGCTCAAAAACTGGTACGATAACAACCTTTATCAAAAAATCCGTCAAGCCACGAAAGGCAAGAAATCCTTTATTTTGCATGACGGCCCTCCTTATGCCAATGGGGCAATTCATATTGGACACGCAGTCAATAAAATTTTAAAAGACATTATTGTAAAAGCGAAAACGGCTTCAGGTTATGATTCTCCTTATATCCCCGGTTGGGATTGTCATGGTTTACCTATTGAGTTAAAAGTAGAGAGCTTGGTTGGTAAGCCAAATCAAAAAGTGAGTGCGGCAGAATTTCGCACCGCTTGCCGTCATTATGCCACAGAGCAAGTGGAAGAACAGAAAAAAGATTTTATCCGTTTAGGGGTGCTGGGCGACTGGGATAACCCTTACCTCACCATGAATTTTGATACGGAAGCCAATATTATCCGCACCTTTGCTAAGGCGGTGGCAAATGGGCATTTGTATAAAGGGGCAAAACCTGTTCATTGGTGTTTGGATTGTGGTTCGTCCTTATCAGAAGCGGAAGTGGAATATGAAGATAAAACCTCGCCGTCCATTTATGTACGCTTTATGGCGAGTGATGAAAGTGCGGTAGAAAATAAATTTCATTTACTGGAAAAAGGGCAAGGCAAAATTTCAGCTTTAATTTGGACAACCACCCCTTGGACGTTGCCCTCTAATAGAGCCATTGCTATTCACCCTGATTTTGAATATCAATTAGTACAGTTTGGCGATGAACGGGTTATTTTAGTGAAAGAACTGGTTGAAAGTGTTGCCAAAACTTTAGGTGTAGAGAATGTTAAAATATTGGGTATTGCACAAGGTTCAGAGCTGGAGTTTTTGCGATTTCAACACCCATTCTATGCCTATGATGTGCCATTCATTTTAGGGGAACACGTTACCACAGACGGCGGAACAGGTTTAGTTCATACCGCCCCTGATCATGGTCAAGAGGACTATGTGGTAGCACAAAAATACCATATTAGTATGGCAGGTTTAGTGGGCAATGATGGTAAGTTTATTCCGTCCACTGAATTTTTTGCAGGTTTAGGAGTCTTTGAGGCTAATGGTGCGGTACTGCAAAAATTGGAAGAAACCGGCAGTTTAGTGAAATTAGAAAAAATCCGCCACAGTTATCCTCATTGTTGGCGACACAAAACCCCAATTATTTTCCGTGCAACGCCGCAATGGTTTATTGGTATGGAAACCAAAGGGTTACGTCAACAAGCCTTAAATGAAATTAAGCAAGTGCGTTGGATCCCTGATTGGGGACAAGCTCGCATTGAAAAAATGGTAGAAAATCGCCCAGATTGGTGTATTTCTCGTCAGCGTACTTGGGGTGTACCTGTTCCTCTCTTTATTCATAAGCAAACAGAACAGCTTCACCCTCGTACCGTTGAATTAATGGAAGAAGTGGCTAAACGGGTTGAACAACAAGGTATTCAGGCTTGGTGGGATCTTGAACCAGCGGAATTATTGGGCGAGGAAGCACAAGATTATTCCAAAGTGTTGGATACCCTTGATGTATGGTTTGATTCAGGCTCAACCTATTGGTCAGTGGTAAAAAATCGTCCGGAGTTTCAAGGGCGAGATATTGATATGTATTTAGAGGGGTCAGATCAGCATCGTGGTTGGTTTATGTCTTCATTGATGTTATCCACTGCCACCGAGGGCAAAGCCCCTTATAAACAAGTATTAACCCATGGTTTTACGGTGGACGGTCAAGGGCGTAAAATGTCTAAGTCCATTGGTAATATTGTTACCCCACAACAAGTTATGGATAAGTTCGGTGGCGATATTTTACGTTTATGGGTAGCCTCTACTGATTATACAGGTGAGATGACCGTATCCGATGAAATTCTTAAACGTGCAGCGGACAGTTATCGCCGTATTCGTAATACCGCCCGTTTCTTATTGGCAAACCTAAATGGTTTTGATCCGAAACGTGATCTTGTTGCCCCACAGGATATGGTGGTGTTAGATCGCTGGGCAGTGGATTGTGCTTTGCGTACGCAACAAGAAATTCAAAAAGCCTATGATAATTACCAATTCCATACTGTGGTACAGCGTTTAATGAAATTCTGTTCCATTGAAATGGGATCATTCTACTTAGATATTATCAAGGATCGTCAATATACCACCAAAGCGGATAGCTTGGCACGCCGTAGTTGTCAAACCGCATTATGGCATATTGCAGAAGCCTTAGTGCGTTGGATTGCACCGATTTTATCTTTCACTGCCGATGAAATTTGGCAACATATCCCGGGCGAACGGGCAGAATTTGTCTTTACTGAAGAGTTTTACACAGACTTATTTGCACTAGACAAGCAAGAAAGTATGGACGATCAGTATTGGCAAAAGGTGTTAGAAGTGCGGTCAGAAATTAACCGAGTTTTAGAACAAGCCCGCAATGAAAAAGTCATTGGTTCATCACTGGAGGCAGAAATCACTATTTATGCTAATGATGAATTATCCGCTTTATTGAATAAATTAGCTGATGAATTACGTTTTGTGCTGATTACCTCCAAAGCAGAAGTAAAACCTTTAGCACAGGCTGATGTCGCTGAGGGCGAAATTCAAGGTCTGGCAGTAAAAGTAATACGTTCGCAAGCAGAGAAATGCCCACGTTGTTGGCATTATTCCGCCACCATTGGCACAAATCCGCAACACCCAACACTTTGTGCTCGTTGTGTGGAAAATGTGGACGGCAAAGGCGAAGTGCGCCACTTTGCTTAATATTTAACAAAAGCCAATTAATCGCTTGTTTTTCGCAAGCGGTTAATTGGCTTAAATCTATACCATAGTATTAAGGCAATCAACAATGGAAAAACACAAATCAGGATTGGCATTTCTATGGCTTAGTTTGTTAGCCATAGTGATTGATTTAGCCAGTAAATATGCGGTAGTAAAGCATTTTCAATTATTTGAAAGTGTCAATATTTTACCCATATTTAATCTTACTTATGTGCGTAATTATGGGGCTGCCTTTAGTTTTTTAGCAAACCATAGTGGTTGGCAAAAATTCTTTTTTATTGGTATTGCATTAGTAATTTCTGTGTTATTGATTTATTGGTTAGCCAAAAATTCACGCCAACAATATTTACAAAATACCGCCTATGCCTTAGTGATTGGTGGCGCATTAGGTAATATGTTTGATCGGCTTTATCATGGTTTTGTGGTGGACTTTTTAGATTTTTATTGGGATATTTATCATTATCCTGTGTTTAATTTTGCTGATGTGTTTATTTGTGTTGGCGCAGGTTTATTGATTTTAGACCAAATTAAGGCAAGTAAACAGAATAAACAATAATGTGGGAAAGATATGAAAATCATTTTAGCCAATCCTCGAGGGTTTTGTGCCGGCGTTGATCGAGCAATAAGCATTGTAGAACTTGCGTTAGAAATTCATGGTGCACCCATTTACGTTCGCCACGAAGTGGTACATAACCGTTTTGTGGTCAATGGATTAAGGGAACGAGGGGCAATTTTTGTAGAGGAACTTGATGAAGTGCCAGATGATGCCATTGTTATTTTTTCGGCACATGGTGTTTCGCAAGCAGTTCGGCAAGAAGCCAAAAGACGCAATCTCAAGGTATTTGATGCCACTTGCCCATTGGTAACCAAAGTACATATGCAAGTGGCTCGTGCTAGTAAACGAGGTACTAAAGCGATTTTAATCGGGCATGAAGGACACCCCGAAGTAGAAGGGACAATGGGGCAATATGACAATAGCGAAGGCGGTATCTTTTTGGTGGAAAATGTGGAAGATATTGCCAAATTAGGCTTGCAAAGTGATGATAACCTTACCTTTATGACCCAAACCACCTTATCCATTGATGATACGGTGGATATTATTGAGGCATTAAAGCAAAAATACCCAGCCATTCAAGGTCCACGCAAAAATGATATTTGTTACGCCACCACCAATCGCCAGCAGGCAGTGCGAGAATTAGCGAAACAATCGGATTTAGTGTTAGTGGTAGGCTCAAAAAATTCCTCTAACTCCAATCGTTTAGCAGAATTAGCTTCTCGTATGGGGGTAAAAGCGAAATTAATTGATGGGGCAGAAGACATTGATCCTGCTTGGCTACAACAAGTCAATACCATCGGCATTACCGCAGGTGCATCAGCCCCTGAAGTGTTGGTACAATCTGTAGTGGCACATTTGCAACAATTAGGGGTAACCCAAGTTGAAGAATTACAAGGTTGTGAAGAAAATACCGTATTTGAAGTGCCGAGAGAACTACGCATTAATGAAGTCAATTAATCATACTTTAAATTGAAACAACGATATTGCTCATTGGGATAAAAAGTGCGGTTTTTTCTACCGCATTTTTTCTTTTTGCGAGCCAGATCGAGAAAAGACAAGGCATATTACGATTTTATTTGTGAACTCATTTCCTTTACTTGCAAAATAGTTTTGCTTTTCAGAATTAAAAGCAACTTAACATTTATTATGCTTACAACAAGAAAAGGAAAACCTATGAAAAAATTTAATCTATTAATTGCCACCCTATTGTTCTCTTATTTATGCTTTAGCCCAATGGGGATCGCCAATCCGTCCACAGCAACAACGTCAGCACAGGCTTCATCGCTTCAGCTCAATCAGGTTAATATTAATACCGCCACCGCAGAACAGCTACAAAAAACCTTAATTGGCATCGGTAGTAAAAAAGCCGAAGCAATCATACAATACCGAGAAAAATTTGGTGCATTTACCGCCCCTGAACAATTATTAGAAGTATCAGGTTTCGGCAAAGCTACCTTAGAAAAGAACCGTGAACGTATTGTGTTGGAGTAACTATTCCATTAATGCTCTGATGGACAATTAAAAATAATACAGTGTTGGTGTGCCAACGCCGTATTATTTTAAAGTGGGGCGACTATATTTACCCTCATCAACCCCGCTTTCCAACGCTAACAAATAACGTTTGCGCCCCAATCCACCGCCATAGCCGCCCAGCTCGCCGTCTTTTTTTACCACCCGATGACAAGGAACAATAATGGCGATTTTGTTTTTACCATTGGCGTTCGCTACTGCGCGCGTGGCATTAGTCAGCCCTAAAGCCAGCGCTTGTTCGCTGTAAGCGCGCGTTTCGCCGTAGTTGATATTGATTAAGCCTTGCCAAACTTGTTGCTGAAACGCTGTTCCCACCCAATCCAACGGCACACTAAATTGTTGACGTGTTTGAGCAAAATATTCATTGATTTGCTGCTGCAATGTTTGTACCGCTGGGGTGTGTTGCAAAGAGAGGGAAGATTGAAAATGCTTCATTAATTGCTTAATTTCGGTTTCCAACATTTTTCGGTCAATAAATTCCAGCAAGCACAGCCCCTGTTCAGAAAAAATACTCAACATTTGTCCGATAGGCGTATCAATAAAGGCGTAATAAAGTCGCTGATAAGGTTGTGATGACTGATGATGCAATAAAAACCACAGCCGTTTTAAGCGAACAAACGCCCCTAATGAACAAGGCAACTGTTGTTGAAAAAAACGTTTGTAATGCGCTAATTCCTGCTCGGATTGCAAGGGGTGTTCAAGATAAGATTTCGGCGGACAATCGGTTTTAGCGAGCCAAGCGAGATAAGGATCATGGTCAAAAGGGGCAAGCTGGGTTAACGTGTCTACAAGAGAGAGTGTGAGGGATTGATGTGACATGCTATTCTCCTTAATCTGAATTCATTAGAGTTTAAACAATTGACTTGAAAAATCAATCAGGTTTTTTACGTATTGGTTGTGAATGGGTTGATTAAAAACAAAGTAAAATAAAAGGGTTATGGTAGCGTCAGATATTTTATCGCCGTCCCACTTTAAAATGATAGCAGCACGCCTCGCCGTATTTTTTGTACTGTCTCCTTGTCCCATTTTAAATTAAAACGACTATACATTTTTAAACTAAGAGGGCATTTGTTTAGGAATGAAAGTGCGGTAAGTTTTTGAGGTATTTTTTACCGCTATTTCTCTTTATTCCCTTGCTTTCCGATAGGTCGCCATTAGCCATTCCACAAAGGCGGTGAGGCGGAGGTTTTGGTGTTTGTTGGGAGGGTAAACGAGGTAAAAGGTAAGGTCGGGGTGTTGCCAGTCGGGTAGCACTTCAATCAATTCACCGCTGTCTAGTTGCGCTTGCACATAGGGGCGGAAAACTTGCCCAATGCCAAGCCCTGCTTGGAGCATGGCGATTAAACCGTTGCCTTCGTTGGCACAATAATGCTGGGTTTTGTATTCAATGGTTTCGCCATTTTGTTCAAAAATCAGGGCTTTATTTTTGCCTGTTTGTTGCGAAAAATAGCCAACAATGCGGTGTTTTTCTAGGGCTTGTAGGTTTTGCGGTATGCCGTATTTTGCCAAATAGGCTTTGCTGGCACAGGTTACAAAGGGAAGTTGGCAAAGGGGGCGGGCGATTAGCCCTAAATCCTGTAATTTTCCTGCACGAATAACGCAATCTACCCCCTCGCCAATCAGGTCGGTCAGGCGGTCTCCGATGCCGAGATTAAGCTGTATGGCGGGGTATTTTTCTGCAAAGTCAGGTAATTGGGGGATAAGCGATTGGTGGGCGAATAGGGCTGGCACGTCCACGCGTAATAATCCACTGATTTGGCATTGTTGTCCACGTATTAAATTGTCGGCGTGGTCAATGTCGGCGATAAGCCGTTGAGCGTGTTGATAGTAGCTTTGCCCCTCAGCGGTAAGGCTTAATTGGCGTGTGGTGCGTGTGAGCAGTTTGCAATGGAGATGATTTTCTAAGTCTGCCATCAGTTTGCTTACGGTAGAACGTGGCATTTGCAGTTGGTCGGCGGTTTTGGCAAAGGATTCGGTTTGCACAATTCGCACAAACACGCGCATAGCGGTTAGTTGATCCATAGATTATCCATATTTTTGTATAGTGAAGTAGTTTTTGTTATTTTTAAATATATGGGTGTTTATTATAAGGAATAAGCGATAGGCGCACAAGGTTTTTGGGGTGGTAAATAAGTGCGGTGAGTTTTGGGATTATTTAGTCCCTTTCATATTAAAATGATTTCTTTTATATTGAAATGGTTATAAATAGAGAATAAACAGTTTAGGCGATATTTATTTGCCTTATTGAGAAAAAGGAAAACAATTATGATACGTTTAGCCACTTTAGCGGATATTCCAGCGTTAAATGATTTATTGCAAGATATTTTGCACGTTCATCATCAAGCAAGGCCTGATATATTCAATGCATCAGGACAAAAATTTTCTGAAACGGAATTAGTGGAACGGCTTAATGATCCCGATAACCCTGTTTTTGTGTATGAGCTTGCGGGGCAAGTTGTCGGTCATCTTTTTTGTGAATTATCAATGCCAACAGGCGATGTGTTAAAGCCAGTCAAAACCCTATTTATTGATGATCTTTGTGTGGCAAGCTCTGCACGAGGGCAAAAAATTGGCGAACAACTTTATCAATTTGCCGTTGATTATGCCAAGCAGCAAGGTTGTTATCATTTAACATTAGATGTTTGGGCGGATAATGTCAGAGCAGTTCAGTTTTATGAGCGTTTGGGAATGAAACCCCAAAAATTGCGTATGGAAAAAATTTTATAAAAAATTTCAGGCATCCTAAAGGTTGTCTGAATTTTTTTACTTATCAAAGTGCGGTTAGTTTTTAAAAAATTTCCTTAAACCTCAATAAATTTTTTGTAACCCCTGCACCAAAAACGTGGTGGCTGGGGTAATTTTATGTTGGTGGGAAAGCAACAGCGTAATGGGGTATTGTGGTGTGGTTAGGTCAAATGCAAGATCCAGCACCGTCAGTTCATTTAACCATTCATCATTAAGCAACTGGGCGGGCATAATGCACCAGCCGATGCCTTGTTGCGCGAGAAAGCAGAGGCTGTAATAGCTGTTGCATTGCCATTGGCGTGGCGATAAGCGGTAATGGGGTTGGTCATCGTGCTGTAATTGGCAATATTGCCCTAAGGTTTGGGCGGAAATGTGGCGTTGTGTTGCCAATGGATGGTGTTTGGCGGCGACAGCAATCAGGCGTTCATTGCCCAATACTTGGCTTGATAAATGAGGGTGGGATTGTTGTTGATAGCAAATGCCAAGATCTGCCCGTCCTTGCGTGATGATTTCTGCAATGCGTTGATTATCTTCGCTTGCGATACGCAGGTTGAGCAAAGGAAAGCGTTCGGCAAGTTCGGCAAACAGTGCCAGTAATTTATCCGTTATCAAGGTTTCTTCTAATAGGATACGTAATTGGTGTGGCTCGCCGTTGCTGAGGGCGTTGGCTTTTTGTTGAAAAAAGTGGGCTTGTTGCAATAGGTCTTGTGCAAGGGGCAACAGGGCTTTGCCATTTTCAGTCAGGGTGGCTTGGTTTTGCTGGCGGATAAATAAGGTTTGGTTGAGTTCAATCTCTAGGTTAGCAATGCTTTGGCTAACGCTGGATTGTGCCTTGCCTAATCGGCGCGCGGCGGCGGAAAAAGAACCCAGCTCACAGACGAGAACAAAGGCTTTTAATTGGTCTAATTGATACATTTTTCCCTCTCTGCTATCGTTTTTTTCGATAGCCAGTCATTTTTTGCTCTCAATATTTTACGATAGGATTGCGACTTTAAACAATAATTGATATGCGAGGAAATCATGCAAACCTTAACCCTAAAACCCTTTGCCAAACAGGACTATAATCTTGCCATACAATCTGCTATTCGTGGTATGCACTTTGATTGGTATTTGGCACAACCTTGGTTGCAACGTCTTTATGGACGCTATTTTTTATATTTAGAAATGAACCGAGCCAGCCATATTTTTGCCGCCTATCAAGGACAACAATTTGCAGGTTTATTATTATGCGAAATGTATGGCGCACCCAAAGCCCATCGCTGTTGGTGGCAATCTTGTTATGTCAAAGGGGTGGATTGGCTACAAAAATGCCTATTTAAACAAGGCGTTCAAGGTTATGAACAAGCCAATCAAGCGATGAAAGCCGACTATTTACGCCAACACCAACCTGATGGCGAAATTATCTTTCTCGCCGCCAATCCGCAACTTGCGGTAAAAGGTGTTGGCAGTTTTCTGCTCCAAGCCTTAGCGGAACAGGTTAAAGGAAAAACGTTATTTTTATATACCGATGACCAATGCAACTATACTTTTTACGAAAAGAAAGGCTTTCAACGAGTGGGCGAACGCACCATTGAACTTAATATCCATAACCGCCAATTACCTTTAACTTGTTTAATGTATAGCAAAAAGTTTGCATAAAAAGTGCGGTCTATTTGCAAAAAATTTCAGGCAACAAGGTTGCCTGAAATTTTTTTATGACAACACAAATTAAGGAAAAAATGCTAAAACTCACTTTTATCACCCTCAAATGGCTGTTGATTATCGCCTTGTTATTGGCGGCAGTGATTTGGGGTTATATCCAATTTTACCCTACCTTTGGGGTGGTACCTGATGCAGAAAGCCTTGTCAAAATACAGTAATCGCCGAATTTTAATGGCGAGGTGTTTGTCATCTTGGTGGGAGGCATTGCACGGTTATATCATCCAATGTTAAACCAAGCTGCGGAAGAGCAATTAAGTAGAATGAGCCATATTATGTTTGGCGGTTTTACTCATGAACCGGCGGTGCAACAAACACTATTAAATATTTTGTCACCAGATCCAAATAAAATCTTTTTTGCAGATAGCGGTTCTGTCGCCGTTGAATTACAACGCTTTATTGCAGAATATCAAGATCGCTTTAGTCATAAAAAAACGGACAAGTAAGTTTGACTTATCGTCCGTTGTATCTGGTGGCAACAAAGTAAGATTAATCCTCTTTGCTCAAATTATCTGCTACCACTTCTGCCTGTTCTAATACAAACTCGATGGCTTCAGTTTGGAGATCAGGCGGATATTTATATTTCAATAAAATTCGACGGATTAATACACGCATCTTGGCACGCACTGACTCTTTGTGTTGCCAGTCAATAGTAATTGATTTACGCAATGTATTGGTTACTTCTCGAGCTAACTGTACCAATGTTTCATCGCCCATGAGTTTTGTTGCACTGTCATTACGGGCTAATGCGTCATAAAACGCCAATTCTGCTGAATTAAGACCTAAACTTGCTCCTTTAGTGAGTTCATTTTGCAAGGCTTTTGCCATCTCCACTAATTCTTGGATAATTTCCATTACTGTTAAATTGTGGTTATGGTATTGGTTCATTGCTTGTTTTAATTTTTCTTCAAATCGTTTTTGTGTGGCAAGATTGTTAGCAGCTTTAGTGCGGATTTCACTTTTCAAGTAGCGTTCCACGCTACTAAGCCATAAATCAGGCGTATCACTTTTCTCTACGACGCCTAAAAATTCCTCTGATAATAAACTGATATTAGGCTGTTCTTGTTGCAATAAATCAAAGAGATCAATCACTTCATCGGAAGAAATCGCTTGATTAACCAAATGTAATATTTGTAATCGCCGTTCTTTTGGGCTGTGATTACTGTGATTTTCTGATTTGATAATGGTTGCCCGCACGGCATCATAAAAAGCGATTTCCTGTTGGTACGCTTGGGTTTCAGGCAATGCACCACATAACGAAAAGCCTTTTTTTACCAATCGGATAGCTTGTAAAAAGCGATTTTTGCGCGGTGTTTTTTCTGCTGTTACCGTTTGCGAATAATTATTTGGTTTAGTCATACGATCCAAACCGAGAATATGTGAGGCAGCTCGGTGAATACTGGCTAATAATTCTTTCCCATCGGTTAGCGTTAAAATTTTGGCAATATCAATCTTTTTACCATCAACAGGCGTGGCAAATTGCCCACGAATGATATCAATGTATTCCAACATTTTTTGGAAAACCGTTTCAATATCGGTTTTCACTTCACTTTTACCGCCAGCGTTAGTGTATTGTCTGGTTGCTGCTTTTAACTCTTCCGCCAGACCGACATAATCCACAATTAAGCCGCCATTATCACGGCTTTTATTATGAAAGACACGATTAACCCGTGCGATGGCTTGCATTAGATTATGCCCTTGCATCGGCTTATCAATATACATTGTATGACAACAAGGGGCATCAAAACCGGTAAGCCACATATCACGTACAATCACTATCTTGAGTGGATCATCGGGATTTTTAAAACGTTTTTCTAAGGTTTTCTTATCAGAGCTGGAATAGACATATTTTTGCAGTTCTTCAGGATCACTGGCAGATCCTGTCATCACAATTTTAATGGCGCCTTGATGAATATCGTCGCTATGCCAAGCAGGGCGTAAGGCAATAATTTCTTCATAGAGTTTGACGCAAATACGGCGGCTCATAACCACCAGCATGGCTTTGCCGTCAAACAACGTATTACGGGTTTCAAAATGATTGACGAAATCTTTGGCTAACTGTTTTAAACGGCTGTCGTTACCCATTAATTGTTCACGCAAGCCGAAATTGTCGCTGTTTTCGTCCTCATCAATAATATTTTGTGCTTCATTCACCGATTGGATAAATTCAGCACTTTCTCTAAGCGGAATTTGGCGCGCTTCATAAATAATCGGCACTGTTGCACCGTCCTCGACCGCATCGTGAATATCATAAATGGAAACATATTTACCAAATACTTCTTGGGTATCTTTATCTTCTAAGCTGATTGGTGTACCGGTAAAACCGATAAAAGCAGCGTTAGGCAACGCATCTCGTAAATGTTTCGCATAGCCACCAACACGATATTCGCCATTTTTATTATTTAATTTAGCATTGAAACCATATTGCGAACGGTGAGCTTCATCGCTGATCACAATAATATTATGTCGATCATTTAGGGTAGGGTGGCGGTTTTCTGTATCCAATAAAGCAAACTTTTGAATCGTGGTAAAAATAACGCCGCCGCTTTCCCGTTTGGCTAATTCCAAACGCAACGCCTCACGACCGTCCGCCTGAATTGGGGTACCTCGAATCAACTCTTGCCCATTACAAAAAGTCGCATAAAGTTGACCGTCTAAATCATTGCGATCGGTAACCACCACAATCGTTGGATTTTGCAATTCAGGTTGTGCAATCAATTTTCCAGCATAAAACAGCATTGATAAGGATTTGCCTGAACCTTGTGTATGCCAGACTACGCCGATTTTTGAGCTGTGGCTTTGGTTAGCGGCAATGGTACATTCTACCGCTTCATTCACGCCATAAAATTGATGATAGGCGGCTGATTTTTTAATAACAGAATCCTGATATCTTTCAAAAGTAATAAAATAGTGGATATAATCTAGCAGCATATCAGGCTGCATTAAACCGTTCAGTAAACCGCTTAATTCATCTTCAAAAAGAATACGTTGGCTGCGATTTTTTTCATCGACTACTTTCCAAGGGGAAAAACGTTCCCAATCGGCAGTGAGTGAGCCGATCCGAGCAAAAGTACCATCAGAGATAATTTGTAATTGGTTATAAACAAAGAGATCACTGATATCTTGTTGATAGGTTTGTAGTTGATTAAATGCGCGCTTTAAATCGGCATTAATATCAAGCGGATTTTTAAATTCAAAAACAATAAGAGGTAAACCGTTAATAAAGGCGATTAAATCAGGAATCCGTTTGCCACGTTTACCCGCAATCTCCAACTGATTAATCACCAGTAAGTGATTATTTGCGACAGCTTGAAAATCAATTAAACGGACATAATCGTGTTTTTCTTCACCTTGTGGATTGATATAATGGACAGGCACGCCTTGTTTGAGGTATTGATAAAATTGTTGATTACGTTCAGCTAGTGAGAGAATATCTGCTTGAGTAACGGTTTTTAGCACCTCTTCCACAGTATCATTAGGTAGTTGAGGATTAAGGCGTTCGATTGCTTGGCGTAATAATGGTAAGAGGACGACTTCTTTAGTGCTACTGCGATAAGGGTGTTGACCGCCCTCAATAACAGTAGCGCCGTGAACGTATTGCCAACCGAGTTGCAGCAAGGTTTCAATCGCTTGGTTTTCAATGGTGGATTCGTTGATTTTCATGGGTTATCCCTTACTCTTACTTGCAGGACTATTATTTACAGGTATAGATTTATCAATAATTTTGGATAGTAGTTCTTCCATTGGAATTTTTTCCACAGTTGATTTATCTAGTAATAGAGCAGGGTTTAATCCTAAACCTTCTATTGAAACTTTATGCAAACTATTAACAACTTCTTGAGCAGAGTTATTTGTATCTATTAGATTAAAACGATTCTTTTTAATTAACTCTAAATAATTTAAATAAGATTGTGCTATAACGGCTTTATGTAAATAGGCTTGTTCAATCTTTTTATTTTGAGAGATTTGTTTTGATAAAAATAGAATAGCCCAAATAATTGGTATTATGCTAGTTATTCTAAGGATAACCATTTCTAATGTATTATCAAAATTTATAGTGAAAATTGAGCATAAGATTTTATTATTAATTAAACAAGGGATAGTGATGACTTTTAATATAATAAGTATCCAAATAAATAAGAATAATAATAAGCTATAAAAAAATATAGCTTGACACTTCACTTTTCTATTATATTCCTTATATTGTTCATTAAATGGTTTCTTTATGCTATGAGTAGTTAATTCTCCAAATAATTCATTAGCTCTACTTTGAAATTCATCTTGTTGTTTTTTGAAAGCCTTTTCATATCTCTCTAAAACAGAAAAATTGGGAATTTTTCCATTAATGCTATTTAAATATGTTTTTAGTTCATCAATTAATTTTTCTACTTCTCTACAATGAGTATCAGATAAGGTATAGTTTTTCTTATTAATAAAATATTCTCTGATATTTAATAAATGTTCTATGGTTTTATCTTTTTGCTCATCGGTAAGTAACTCAAGAGTAAAAGGATAGAAATACTCAGATAAAATAGGAATCTGTTTTTTTATTTTATCTTCAGATTCCATATTTTCTGATGTCAAATTTGATAAGTAATTTTCGACCTCAGACCAGTAATGTTGCATACTATTTGTATCATTTTTGTTTATCATAACTCAATCTCTCCACTTAATAATTTAGGTAATAAGGTATCTCGGGCTTGGGCTAGGGTTTGGTTTTCTTGGGTATTTTGTGCAATTTTTGAAAAATTATTTTTAACTAATTTTCCAAAAACTTCTGTTAAACTTTCATTAGGAACAATAACTTCTTTAATTAAAAAATCTGGAAAGTGTCCTTTATATTCTACAAATTCCTGTTTTCCTAAAGTGGCTAAATAAAGCCAATAGATATTTAGTTTTTTACCCTTGAAAGCAAAAACATTTTGAATAGCACTAAAATCAAAGTGAATTAACCGCATATAACAAGTATGGTTTGCAAAGACAATCACAGGATTTTCAATACTTGCAGTTACCCCTGCTTCATCATTATGATAACCAATAATTCCTGATTTTCCTTGATCTAATACAGGAACTTTGCCGTCAGGTATTGTTGTTTTTTGACTATATTTTTTCCCAACTGGAATTTTTTGGATAACTTCATCAATTTTTTTCACCTCCCACCCTTTCGGCACCAACCCCATCTCACTTTCCACAAACTCACTTGGGAAAGCGGCGGCGGTTTGTTGCAGTTGTTGGTAGGCTTGCGGATTGCTGTTGGCTAATTTAATGACTTCAGCTTCCGTTTTTCCGCTAATACTTGCCATTGCCGCCAACTCTGCTTGTTCGGCAGTTTTGCCTGCTGCAAGGGCGTCGGCTTTGGCGTGTACTGGGGCAAAATCAATAAACCAATGCTTAAAAATTGCTTGAGCCAGGGCTTCTAGGGTTTGGTTGGTTTGGGAGTTAAGGTGGATTTTGTCGTCTAATGTTTTTAAGATATTTGCTACTTTTTTCTCATTATGTTTTCCTAATCTCGGGATTAATAAACTTTCTAATACTGGAATTCTTAAATTACTAACAGTAGAGCCAGTTCCTTCATTCCAAGAAATTTGATTCTGAACTTTAGGTGATAATAAAGCATAAAGTAAATAATCAGAATCTATATTTTCCATTGGTCTAATTAATACTTGCCTTTGCCCTAAACAGCATTCTAAATTTTTAGGTATTTTGCACACTTCACCCATAGGGGCTTCTCGTGTAATAACAATATCGCCAAATTTTGGTTTGGCTCTTTTTATTCTATGCTTGAAATTTTCCTCGTCTGTATAACTGCAATTTTCCAAAATAAGTTTTCCATTTTTTATTCCTTGATTCCGCAATACAGTGTATCCTGAAGTAGTCCATTTAGGTGTAGAGTGAGGGCAATCCACAATTAAAGCAGAGATATTTTTTAATGTATCTAGTTTCATCACTCACCCCCAAATATCGCCAAATTCTGTTTAATCTGTTGTTCCAACGCTTGCCCTTGTGCAAATTGCTGCTCTAAAAGTGCGGTCAAATTTGCGATTTTTTCTGCAAACGGCACGCTGTCATCTTGTTGTTGCGCTGTGCCGACATAACGTCCCGGGGTAAGCACAAAATCATTTTTGGCGATTTCGTCTAGGTTGGCGGAATAGCAGAAACCTGCTTGGTCTTGATAGTCGTTATTGTTTTGCCAAGCGTGGTAAGTACCGGCAATTTTGGCAATATCGGCAGCGGTAAAATCACGCAATACCCGATCTTTCATATAACCAATCTCACGAGCATCAATAAACAACACTTTATTTTGTTGATTTTTCGCTTTATTTAAAAACCAAATACAGGCAGGAATTTGCGTATTGGTAAAGAGCTGACCCGGTAGAGCGACCATACATTCCACTAAATCCGCTTCCACTAAACGCCGACGAATTTCACCTTCGCCATTGGTTTGGCTGCTCATTGAACCGTTTGCCAATAACAAGCCCATACGACCTTTTGGTGCGAGGTGATAGAGCATATGTTGTAACCAAGCAAAGTTGGCGTTACCTTTTGGTGGTATGCCATATTGCCAGCGTGGGTCATCTACTAAACTTTCGTTCCACCATTCGTCCATATTGAACGGCGGATTTGCCATTACAAAATCCATCTTTTTATCAATATGTTGTGGATTGGTAAAACTGTCGGCATTGCTTTTACCGAAATCAAATTCGATACCACGAATCGCCATATTCATGGCTGCCAGTTTCCAGGTGGTCGGATTAAATTCCTGCCCATAAATAGACACATCGTTGATTTTGCCTTGATGCGCTTGAATAAATCGTTCAGTTTGCACAAAGAAACCGCCAGACCCCATTGCTGGGTCAAAAATCCGCCCTTTATAGGGTTGTAGCATTTCGACAATCAACGTAACGATGGATTTTGGCGTAAAATATTGACCGCCTTTTTTCCCTTCCGCTAAGGCAAATTGCCCTAAGAAATATTCATATACATGCCCTAAAATATCTTTCGCTGCGAGAGAAATTGGCTTGCCGTCATAAGTCGGACGGGTAAAATTGGTATCGGAAAAGAGATTAATCAAACCGATTAACGTGGTTTCATCAACTTGATAACCGGAAATGCGTTGAATAATACCTTTCAGTTTTTCGTTTTCTCGTTCTATGGCAGTAAAGGCGTCATCAATCAGATTGGCAACGCCTTTGAACTTTGCTCCCCAAGGCAATTCAGCCCCTTTGGCTAAAGTACTGTAATTTTTGATATTGTCCCAACGGGCTTCTTGCGGTACCCAAAAGATATTTTCCGCCGTGTAATAATCTCGTGTTTCTAATTCGCTATTTAAAATCTCTTGATATTGTTGTGCATCAAAATCAGCAGGATCAAGATAAAGTTCGTGTGCGGGATTTTGCAGTTGGGCGGTCAGTTTTTCTCGGAAACTGATAAAACTGTCGGAAATATATTTGAGAAAAATAAAACCAAGAACGATATGTTTATAATTGGCGGCGTCTAATTGTTGACGGAGTTTGTTGGCAGATTCCCAAAGTTGGGCATCAAGGTTGTTTAAAAAAGCTTGACAGGCTAATTCATCAGCAGCTACGCTGTCTGTCTGTCTGTCTGTCTGTCTGTCTGTCTGTCTGTCTGTCTGTCTGTCTGTCTGTCTGTCTGTCTGTCTGTCTGTCTGTCTGTCTGTCTGTCTGTCTGTCTGTCTGTCTGTCTGTCTGTCATAATAATTCCTTATCGTCAAGTCGTTAATGAGTGATCGTTAAAAATATGTAAGCACGATTGTACTTGCATTTCAAACTGCTGACAAACCTTTTCAAAGTAATTTAGATAAAAAAGAGTTTGTTTTTTTACTTTGTCGTATTTCTCTTGATTTTCCTTTCAGATAACTGTGTAAACGGTTATTTTCCCGATTTTCTCACTCATCTTTAAAGGTGGTTTTTTGGAATGAGCTATCTCTATTTCATATTGGGGAGTGGCGGTATTTTTGAGCTTTTTCAATATGCCTATTAGATCAAACCTCTAGAGGTATATCTAGAGGTTTGTCGGTAGCCTTAAATCTCCGCCATTTTCTGTTTTAAAAACTGTATCATACTGCGTACTATTGGGGCGTTGCCGCGATTTTTATAATAGAGCAGATAAAGGGGGACGCGCGGCATTTGCCAATCGCTTAATAGCCTTTGCCAATGGGGCTGAATAAGGGCAGGATTACAAGGCAACATGGCTACGCCTTGTGCTTGTTCTACCAGTTGAGCGACTAGTTGAAATGAGCCTGAACGTATGCGATACAGGGGTTCAATCTGGATTTTCTGTTGGTTTTTCTCAAAATGCCAATGGCTAATTTCGCTTTTGCCCAGTAATTGATGCAGGTATAAATCGTGCGGTTGCAAAAGAGCAGGGCGGTGGGCGAGGTAATCGGGGTGGGCGTAAATGCCAGTATTTATCTCTCGCAGTTTGTGAGCAACCACTTGTTCGCTATCAATGGTTCTGACCCGTAGGGCAATATCTACCCCATCTTGAATCATATGAATGCGTTGATTGTTGACCTCAATATCCAGATTGACCGCAGGATAAAGGCTAAGATATTCCGGTAACAAAGGGGCAAGCACCGCATGGGCAATGTCATTGCTGACCGATAAGCGCAATAAGCCTTGCGGTTGTTGCGATTGGCTTTGCACGCTATCAATGGCAAGTTGCGCATTTTGTAGCATGATTTGGGCTTGCTGGAAAAACTGCGAGCCAAGTTCATTGAGCATAATGCCTTTTTTGCCTCTTTCCATTAAGCAAATGCCGAGCGATTGCTCTAGCTGGGTTAATCGCCGACTTAAACGTGATTTAGGAATATTCAGCAAAATTTCCGCTTGGCTTAGGCTACCTGCTTGCACCACGCCCACAAATAGGCGTATATCATTTAAATCAACATTCATTATCTTGTTCCATTTTTGCAACGTAAGTTTGCATTATTGTCTCTATGCACTATTTTTGCAACAACTATAATGTAAAGCTTCATTAATCAAATCAAAGGAATAAAATATGAAACTGTTACAACCTTTTACCCCAAGCCTTTATACCCAAGAACAAATCCAACATTGGCAAAGCGTTACCCAAGCGGTACACCAACAAGGCGGTTTAATCTTTGCTCAACTTTGGCATACAGGGCGGGTTGCCCATTCCATTGATCGCGCAGGGCAGTTGCCTGTCGCCCCATCGCCGATTGCCATTCAAAGCATGCAACATTTTACTTCACAAGGGTTACAACACTTTGAACCCCCATGCGAACTTACCCTTGAGGAAATTCAACAAACCATTGCCGATTATGCGCAAGCCGCCAAAAACGCCCTTGCCGCAGGCTTTGACGGCGTGCAACTTCACGCCGCTAACGGCTATTTGCCCCAACAGTTTTTTGCCGATAGCAGCAACCAACGGCAAGACCAATACGGCGGTAGTCTCGCCAACAAAGCACGCTTTACCCTAGACGTGATGCAAGCCTTAATTGAAGCGGTAGGTGGCGAACGTGTTGGTATCAAAATCAGCCCTTTACACCCTTACGCCGACATTGCTTTTGATGACCCCATTGCCAGTTACGACTACTTAATTAGCCAACTGAACCAACTGGATTTTGCCTTTGTGGAACTGATGAAACGTGTGCCTATGTTTCCGTTGTTACCCCACTATCCACAACAAGACGAAATAGCATTATTTGGCAGCAAAATCCGTCAAACCTTAATCGCAGGCACAGGCTACAACCGCGACAGTGGCGAACAAGAACTCAATAAAGGCATCGCCAATCTGATTGCTTACGGGACAACTTTCCTTGCCAACCCCGATTTACCAACACGCTTTGCCCAAAACGCACCACTCAACACCGCCGACCGCAACACAATGTTTGGCGGTGGCGAACAGGGCTATTTAGATTACCCAACCCTATAAAGTGCGGTGGGTTTTGGGGAAGTTTTTCAGGCTGCATCAGGCAGCCTGAAAAGACTAACCAAGCTGTTGCTGAATAAATTGATGAATGGCATCATTCAACGTTTGTAAAGCCGTAGCCTCAATAGGGTAATGCCCACCATCAGGTAATAGCACCGTTTTAACAGGCACTTGCGTGATTTTCCCTAAGGTAAGCTCACTTAATGCTAAAGGTGTCCAATGGTCTTGTGTCGGTTGCGTTAATAAAATCGGACATTGGCTAAACTGTTCAGGTTCAATGGCAGGGCAATAATTCATATAACTTTGCAAAAACCCCATAGAAACCCAATTTCCCGCCGAAGTCGGATCTTTAAGCATTACACGCAAAACTTGCGGATTATTCACTAATGCCGACATTTTGGATACCCATTTCATCGGAACACGCCATTTTGCCAGTCCCATTTGGCAAGCTATTCCCATAGCAGGCACACCTATTTTTCCCATTAGTGGCGAAATCGCCGTTGTTTGACGGACTTGAGGCAAGCGTTGATCTAAAAAAGTCATACCAATAATGCCCTTGACTTTAGCTTGTTTACAAGCTACATGGTAGGTTTGCATACCACCAGCACTCAATCCATAGAGAAAAATAGGGCGAGGATCGCGGCGTGCTTCTTCTTCAATATAATCACAAACCAATTGCACCCAATCATCATAACGTACCGCACCACGATCAGCGGTTTCCGTTAGCCCATAAGTAGGCATATCCAGCATAATGGTTTCATAGCCATAACTTGCCTGTTTTGCCCCTACAATCAAACTGATTTGGCGCCCATTCGTGCCAACACCATGCAAACAAATCAGTTTGGCTACTGCCTGCGGATTGCGAAAACAATCAAGATGAATACGGTGTTTTCCCCATTGCCACCATTGTTCCTGTGGGAGCTGATCTGAGGATAAATGATAATCGCGCGGTAAGGCTTGCATAATGGCTTGCCAGTTAGGTTGTTGCTGATAAAACATAAATTTTTCTCCTGTTACATAATAAGTTTAAACATTTAAACCTATTTGATTAAAAATAATCCCTAAAACTTAGGGCGTATTAGCGACTTCGCTGATCTTGTTCAATGGATTGCACTAAGGCTTTTAACCGCATTAATGCCAGCTCAATATGCAAAGCATAATAACGTTCTTTTTGTACTTTTCTAACGGTAACTAATTGTTCAGTCAGGAGTAATTTTAAATGATGCGATACCGCTGGACGCGATAAAGGCAAATACTCAGTGATTTGGTTGACCGTCATTTCACCATAATCAAATAATAACATTAAAATTTTTTGCCGATTTTCATCTTGCAACAAGCTAAACAAGGGTATGCAATCTTGTAGCAAAGACATTGTACGTTGGCTCATATTGACTTCCTTTAAGTAAGGTTAATAGGTTTAAGAGTTTAAACTTATAAAATTATTAAGTCAAGAGAAAAGTGCGGTCAGTTTTTGTTATATTTTTTACATTTGTCTTTAACTTATTGATATAAAATTATTTTTGACAATCAAAGTGGGAGGGGATAGGCTGGTGGTAGTTTGATGAAAGAGAAAAATAAGGGGGAGGCGATGGATTATGTGTTCTTACTGATTTATACGCTGGCAATATTATTGTTTTTAAGCACCTCTGCCCCTGTTAGATTGGTGTTTTCTGTCCGTGTGAAATATGGCGTGTGGGCAGGGCTAAAAACCATAATGGGGGCGATTGTTGGTGCGTTAATGTTGATTATTTTGTCTTTTATCCTTATGAGGTTGGTCTTTGCCATCAGTGAATGGGGGTTCACTGTGTTGACTTTATTGAGCAGTGGTTATTTGTTGTATTTTTCATTGATTGTTTTAAAAGATAAGGTTGATGGACAAGGGCAAATAGCGCAGGTGTCGCATGGCTATTTTCGTGGTGGCTTGATGATTAGTATCGCCTATTTGAAGAATATCGTCTTTTTTATGGGCTTTTTGCTGTTATTGCTAGAGATTGCTTGGGGATTTCCTTTGTTTCTGGTGATTTGGCTATTGCTGTTACTGATGTTGAATGGCTTGATTTTGTTGCTGTATGCTGTTGCTTTTAGCGCTTGCCCTTACCCCAAAAGGGTGAATATCCTCAATGGGGTATCAGGCGTGGTGCTATTGGTGTTGATGCTTTATACCTTATTTCATCGCATTTTGTGGTTATTTCGTTACTTTTATCATTAGCCGATTAGGGCGTATTCTTGGCTCAATTTCTCCAATAAAAACTCGGCAACGGCTTTCACTCTCGGGGCAAGTAAGGCGCGGTGGGGGTATTGTAATACCAGTTCATAAGGTTCGCTGTGATGATAGTCCTTGAGTAAGGGCTGCAATTTGCCTTGCGCAATCAGGGGGTGGGCGAGGTAATTGGGCAGTTGGGCGATGCCTAAGCCTTGCAGGGTGGCGTCTGCTAGTGCTTCAATATCGGTCATCACAAGGCTAGGTTGGCTTAATTCCAGTGGGGCAAGGCTGCCGTCTGCTTGGCGAAAATACCAAGGCACGAGCTTGCCATGACTAAAACGGCGGGCAATAAGGTGATGTTGTGCCAGCGCGTTAGGGTGATGAGGCGTGCCTTTTTGTTGCAAATAGATTGGGCTTGCCACAATGCTTTGGCGCATGATGGCGATTTTGCGCGAAATAAGCGTTGAGTCTTGAATATTGCCGCCACGAATCACTAAATCAAAGCCCTCTTGTACAAAATCAATCACACGGTTATCAAAATCCAATTCTAATTGAATCTGCGGATAACGCTGCTGCAATTCGCTTAAATGAGGGACGACATAGAGCCTGCCA
Source organism: Volucribacter amazonae (assembly GCF_029783845.1). NCBI lineage: Bacteria > Pseudomonadati > Pseudomonadota > Gammaproteobacteria > Pasteurellales > Pasteurellaceae > Volucribacter > Volucribacter amazonae. Next base: position 1,451,692 of record NZ_LWID01000001.1, read on the forward strand.
ATGCTGGGCGGTAAGGAGAGCTTGACTTTGCCTTGTGGGGCAACATTGGCTTGGCGTAGGTTTTCGCTGGCTTGTGCCAATAATTCCACCGCAATTTTGGCTTGTTCGGCAAATTGCTTGCCCTCGTTGGTCAGGCTTAGGCTGCGCGTGGTGCGGTTAAACAGGCGTACCCCTAAGGATTTTTCTAAGGTAGAGACGTTTTTACTTACCGCCGCAGGGGTTAAGCCTAACACTTCCGCCGCTTGGGTAAAACTGCCCGATTGACTGGCTTGAATAAAGGAAATAATGGTGCGAAGTTCGTCAGTTTTTTGCATATTTTAAATCTTTGGTTGAAACAATTTGTCTAATTATGGGATTTATTATCTCTAATCGCAAGAATAAAATGCTTTTCATCGTCAATAACAAAAGGAAAAAGCAATGAAAAACATTTTAATTATTTCAGGACACCCAGATTTAGAACAGTCTGTCGCCAATCGTACCATTTTGGCAGAAGTGGCACAGGCATTACCGCAGGCAGAAATTCGTTATTTGGATCGCTTGTATCCTGATTATCAAATTGATGTGGCGCAGGAGCAACAAGCCTTATTAAATGCCGATGTGATTGTGTGGCAATTTCCCTTTTCTTGGTATTCCCTGCCGGGGTTAATGAAATTATGGCTCGATCAGGTGTTTTTGCATGGTTTTGCCCATGGTTCACAAGGTAAATTAGCGGGCAAAAAACTGATTTTATCCTTTACCACAGGCGCACCAGCGGAAGTGTATCAAGTCAATGGGGCATTTAAACATTCTGTTGAGGACTACTTAACCCCATTTGAAACCACCGCATTATTGTGTGGCTTGGATTTGCAAACGCCGATTTATACCAATGGCGTGAGTTATATTGGGCGAGATGACCAAGTGGGCTTGGCGCACCAACAGCAACAAGCCAAACAGCACGCTGAGCGTTTATTAACAATGTTAAATCAATAAGATAAGGCGTAAATGATGTTTTTAATCAATATTACCGTAAAAGCCCAGATGAGCAAACAGCAACAACAAGCCTTATTGCCTTCCCATGTGGCGTGGATACAAAAATACATTGAACAAGGGGTATTGGTGCTGGCTGGGCCTTATACCGACACGCTTCAACCTTCAGGCTTGGTGATTGCCAATGTGGCTAACCGAGCGGAATTGGAAAAGGTTTTGGCGGAGGACAGTTTCTATCCTGATTTGGCGGATTATCAAATTAATGAATTTAACTTAAAGTTTGTTACGCCGATTTCCTCGTTGAAAACGGCATAACAGAATGATGAATTGAACAAACATATTGATTTTATAAGGAAAAAACAATGAACAATATTGAAAATAAAGTGGTGTTAATTACAGGAGCATCTTCAGGTTTGGGGGAGGAAACTGCGCGTCATTTGGTGCAACAAGGGGCGAAAGTGATTTTAGTGGCGCGCCGTTTGGCGCGTTTGCAACAATTAGCGCAACAGTTGGGCATCAGTGAACAACATTGTGTGCAAGCTGACGTGGCGGATTTGGCACAAATGCAAGCAGCGGCACAACGTGCTTTGGAGTTATACGGCAGAATTGATGTGTTGCTCAATAATGCTGGGGTGATGCCTTTGTCCTTATTGCAAGAGTTAAAAGTGGACGAGTGGAATCAGATTATTGATATTAATATTCGTGGTGTTTTGCATGGCATTGCAGCGGTGTTGCCAACCATGCAACAGCAACAAAGCGGACAAATTATCAATGTGTCTTCGGTGGCAGGTCATGTGTGGGGACCGATGTGTGCGGTGTATTCCGCCAGTAAAGCGGCGGTGCGTGCCATTAGCGAAAGCCTACGCAAAGAAGTGAAGCCCTACAATATCCGCACAACCATACTAAGCCCCGGCGCAGTCGCCAGCGAGTTAAAACATGGCTCAAGTTCCGCTATGGCAAGTCAGGCAATGGAGCATTTTTACAGTCAAAATGAAATTCCTGCGGATAGCTTTGCCCGTTGTGTAGCATTTGCCATTAGCCAACCTGAAGAAGTGGACATTAATGAAATTATCTTCCGCCCAACAAGGCAGGAAGTGTAGAAGTGCAGTGGGTTTTGGGGAAGTTTTTTAGGCTGTCATTAAGAAGCAGCCTGAATTTTTTATTGACTTGTCAAAGTGCGGTCGGTTTTGAAAAAATTTTCCGCTTCTCCCTTTGTTGTTGCTTTTACATTATCCATATTTATGAATAGTGAAATCAGTTTTAGCGCCTTCTAAACATTATTATGTTTAATTATAATCCTTGTTATTCAATCAATGAAGTTAAACAAAGGATTAAAAATGAACACAGTAGAACAAAATAAAGCCATTGTGCGTAAATTAATTGAGCAAGCCTTTCCGCAAGGGGATTTGGCTTATATGCGACAAGTGGTAGCCAAAGAGGCGGTAACCCATCGTGCGGGATTTGCCGCTTTGTATCGGGCAACTGGGGCGAGTATTCCGCCAAAGGGCAATTTGTTGCAATGGGTGGAGCAGGGCTGGTCGCAACTGCAACAGGCATTGGGCGAGCAAACTGTTGAGGTGTATGAAGTGATTGGCGAGGGCAATCAAGTGATGATTCGCTTCCATATGACTGCTTTGCATAAAGGCGAGTTTGCTGGGGCAAAAGCCACGCACCGCCGTGTGGAATGGGACGAGATTGCTAGTATTCGTTTTGGCGATGACGGCAAAATCAGCGATTTATGGTTTATGTGTGAAGAAATGCGTTTGGCGAGCGAGATTGGTTATGTGTTAAGTCATCAAGAAGGATAAAACCGTGAAAATGATCAATCCCATTTGCCAAATACTCGGTATTCAATATCCCATTATTCAAGCGCCGATGAATTGGCTAACGGACGCGCGATTTGTAGCGGCGGTGGCGGAGGCAGGCGGTTTGGGGGTGTTAGGACCCAATGCAGGCGATAAAGATCCGGCGTTGGATTCCGCTGGCCAGTTACGCCGAGAAATTCGCCGTATTCATCAGTTGACGCAAAAGCCCACAGGGCTAAATATTTATTCCCCTGCCGCTGAAGATAAAGCAAATTTGGACTATGCGTTACGCAATATTGGGCTTGCCTTTGAGGAAGGTATGCGGATTTTTGCTTTAGTGGGCGAGCCGAATGAGGCATTATTTTCCGCAATTAAAGCCCAGCAAGGGCGGATTATTTTTCGTGCTTTGACCCCAACGGTGGCAAATGCGCAACAAGCGGAGCAAATGGGGGCGGATATTTTGGTTGCCACTGGCATTGATGAGGGCGGTTGGATTCCGCGCAATCAAATTGGCACGTTTTCTATTGTGCCAACTATTGTGGATAGCGTGCGTATCCCAGTGCTTGCCGCTGGTGGAATTAACGATATTCGTGGCGTGCGCGCGGCGTTTGCTTTGGGGGCAAGCGGTGTCTATGTAGGCACAGGCTTTTTGACTACCATTGAAAGCCCAACAGCAGAGAATGTTAAACAATTAATTATTCAAAGTCGTGCGGAGGCGTTGCAGTTTGTTACCCCTATTCAACGCTCAATCCCAACCCCTTTTGCCAAACAGCTCGCTCAACGTTATCAACAAGGCGAGGACGAGGCAAGTCTTACGGCGGAAACAGAATTACGCTGGGCAATGCGTGAGGGCAAACTTGATAAAGGGATTATTTCCGTCAATACCGCGATTGATTTAATCAAACAAAAACAAAGTGTTGCCGATGTTATTCATCAACTTATGGCAGATTTTAAACAGGAGTAACATGAAAAATTTAAGACTCACTTTTCCCCAATGGCAAGGGGCAGGGCAAGAAGTTGTGCAACAGCTAGTAACCGAATTACCCATTGAGCAATCACGACAAGGCTATATGCTCGGTTCGCAACTCTTGGACTTTCTTGCCCCCAAAACTCAAAGCGTTACACGACAAGTGGCGGTATCTAAGCAGTGGGAAACCCCTGAACAACAAGGGATTTTGGCGTATTCTGCTATTTATCAGCAGCTACAAAATGCGTGGGCGATTTTGCAACAGGAACAGCCAGAACGTGTCATCACCTTAGGGGGCGATTGCGCGGTCAGCGTAGCCCCATTTGCCTATTTGGCGGATAAATATGCCGATGATGTGGCGATTATTTGGATTGACGCCCACCCTGATTTGAATTTACCCTATGACCCTTATCGGGGTTTCCACGCTATGGCATTGGCACAAATTGGCGGTTTTGGCGATGCCAATATCACCGCCACTTTACCTCAACACAAAATTAAACTAGAAAATGCCTTGATTGTGGGCTTGCGAGAATTTTCCAACCCAGCGGAACAACGGCGACAAGATTGGGGCATTGCCTCTATCTCTAGCCAAGCGGCAAATCAAAGCTCAACCCCAATCCTGCAATGGCTGAAACAAACAGGCAAAAGCAAGGTGTTAATTCATCTGGATCTTGATGTGCTTGACCCCAATGAACTAAAAATCGCTGTCGGCACTGACCCTAATGGTATGACTTTATCAGCGGTTAGCCGAGTGATTAACGATATTGCAAAGCAAAGCGATATTGTGGGGTTCACCATCGCCGAACCCATGCCAAGAGAGATGATTAAACTCAAAGGATTGCTCAATAGCTTGCCTTGTTGGGGGTAGTGCGGTCTGTTTTGCGAAAATTTTCAGGCAGCCTTTGATAAAAGGGACTGCCTGAAATTTTTTGTTAAGGGAGAAATATTTTTCAAAGGAGTTGATTTATAGTCGTCCCATTTAAAATAATGTAGCGTTGGTATGCTTTGTCTTATTTTGAATTGAAAAGACTCTAGTTTGCGTATGCTTACAAATTAATTGTATTTCATTGACACAACCATTGTTTATATATAAGATTTATGGCCATTTTAATTGTGTATATAATTAAAATTATTTTTTCTAAGTGTAAAATAACTTATTAAACAGATTTTAGTTTTATATAGCACGACAATTTACTTATAGCTTTTATTTCTAGATGAGTTTGTGGAAAATATTGAAGTTATTTATTTCAATGTAAAACATTATACAGTTTAGAGTAGGAGTTATATTTAGAGTTGCCTAAATTTTATAAGAATGAAGGCAGGTAATTATTTATTAGGAGAAATCTTATGTCAACGACAATTAAGTTATTGAATGCCAAATCAGAGATTGCCAGCTACAAAGTAAGCAAAGGTGAATCATTAATACTTGAAGGGCAAAGTAAGGTAAATTATCAATTAATTGATGATGCTACAGGTAAAGGTCCAGAAAAAATTATTGCTAAACGAGATGGCAATGATTTACAAATTATGCTAGACAAAGATAGCAAATTACCAGAGATTGTTATCAAAAATTATTATGAAGGGGATAACCCAGAAGAATCAAACAGCAATAGTATGGTAATTGGTGAGGCTAATAATGGTCTTATTTATTCTTATGTACCAGAGTCAAATAAAGATCAAGACGCTGTTGCAATGTTAGATAATCAAGAATCAGCAATTCAAATTCTTGGCGGTGAAGAATTAAAAGCTGGTGTTTTTTGGGATTATAGTCCGTGGTGGTTATTAGGCTTAGGTTTATTAGGTGCAGGAATTGCTTTTGTCGCAGGTGGCAAAGGAGATAATAATAGTGGCGCTACCCCCCCCCTCACAGGATAATATACCGCCAGAAGCCCCTACCGCAGTAGTAATCACTAAAGATGCAACAACTCAAATTGTAAGTGGTACAGCCGAAGCTGATAGTACAGTTACAATTATTCTTCCAAATGGTAATAGTCTAACCGCAACCGTAGATGAAAACGGTAATTACAGCGTTGAAATTCCAAAACAAGATCACAATACAAAAATTGAAGTTACTGCAAAAGACAAAGCAGGCAATAAATCTGAATCTACTGATGTAATCATTGATGCTCAAGCTCCAACGTCTCCAAGCGTCAAAGCTCAAAATGACGGTTCTATTACAGTAACACCGCCATCCGATGATGATGTCAAAACAGTTACTGTAGAATACACCGATGAGCAAGAGCAAGCTCAAACGGTGGTTGCAACTAAAGATGAAAATGGTAAATGGTCTGTTCCTGAAGGTTCGGCTGTTCAAGTTGATGCGGATTCTGGTGTAATTACTGTGCCTGCAACCGCAGTAAAAGATGGTTCAGAGGTAACGGCTAAAGCGGAAGACAATAGCGGTAATGAATCCGTTGCTAATGATTCTTCTAAAGCCACTGCGGGCAATAACTCTGAATCAGCTAGCGAAGAAGATACCACTGCACCATCTGCACCAACAGTGAAAGCCAATGATGACGGTTCTATTACAGTAACACCGCCATCCGATGATGATGTTAAAACAGTTACTGTGGAATACACCGATGAGCAAGAGCAAGCTCAAACGGTGGTTGCAACTAAAGATGAAAATGGTAAATGGTCTGTTCCTGAAGGTTCGGCTGTTCAAGTTGATGCGGATTCTGGTGTAATTACTGTGCCTGCAACCGCAGTGAAAGATGGCTCAGAGGTAACGGCTAAAGCGAAAGACAACAGCGGTAATGAATCCGTTGCTAATGATTCTTCTAAAGCCACTGCGGGCAATAACTCTGAATCAGCTAGCGAAGAAGATACCACTGCACCATCTGCACCAACAGTGAAAGCCAATGATGACGGTTCTATTACAGTAACACCGCCATCCGATGATGATGTTAAAACAGTTACTGTGGAATACACCGATGAGCAAGAGCAAGCTCAAACGGTGGTTGCAACTAAAGATGAAAATGGTAAATGGTCTGTTCCTGAAGGTTCGGCTGTTCAAGTTGATGCGGATTCTGGTGTAATTACTGTGCCTGCAACCGCAGTGAAAGATGGTTCAGAGGTAACGGCTAAAGCGAAAGACAATAGCGGTAATGAATCCGTTGCTAATGATTCTTCTAAAGCCACTGCGGGCAATAACTCTGAATCAGCTAGCGAAGAAGATACCACTGCACCATCTGCACCAACAGTGAAAGCCAATGATGACGGTTCTATTACAGTAACACCGCCATCCGATGATGATGTTAAAACAGTTACTGTGGAATACACCGATGAGCAAGAGCAAGCTCAAACGGTGGTTGCAACTAAAGATGAAAATGGTAAATGGTCTGTTCCTGAAGGTTCGGCTGTTCAAGTTGATGCGGATTCTGGTGTAATTACTGTGCCTGCAACCGCAGTGAAAGATGGTTCAGAGGTAACGGCTAAAGCGGAAGACAATAGCGGTAATGAATCCGTTGCTAATGATTCTTCTAAAGCCACTGCGGGCAATAACTCTGAATCAGCTAGCGAAGAAGATACCACTGCACCATCTGCACCAACAGTGAAAGCCAATGATGACGGTTCTATTACAGTAACACCGCCATCCGATGATGATGTCAAAACGGTTACTGTGGAATACACCGATGAGCAAGATCAAACTCAAACGGTGGTTGCAACTAAAGATGAAAATGGTAAATGGTCTGTTCCTGAAGGTTCGGCTGTTCAAGTTGATGCGGATTCTGGTGTAATTACTGTGCCTGCAACCGCAGTGAAAGATGGCTCAGAGGTAACGGCTAAAGCGAAAGACAACAGCGGTAATGAATCCGTTGCTAATGATTCTTCTAAAGCCACTGCGGGCAATAACTCTGAGTCAGCTAGCGAAGAAGATACCACTGCACCATCTGCACCAACAGTGAAAGCCAATGATGACGGTTCTATTACAGTAACACCGCCATCCGATGATGATGTCAAAACGGTTACTGTGGAATACACCGATGAGCAAGATCAAACTCAAACGGTGGTTGCAACTAAAGATGAAAATGGTAAATGGTCTGTTCCTGAAGGTTCGGCTGTTCAAGTTGATGCGGATTCTGGTGTAATTACTGTGCCTGCAACCGCAGTAAAAGATGGTTCAGAGGTAACGGCTAAAGCGGAAGACAATAGCGGTAATGAATCCGTTGCTAATGATTCTTCTAAAGCCACTGCGGGCAATAACTCTGAATCAGCTAGCGAAGAAGATACCACTGCACCATCTGCACCAACAGTGAAAGCCAATGATGACGGTTCTATTACAGTAACACCGCCATCCGATGATGATGTTAAAACAGTTACTGTGGAATACACCGATGAGCAAGAGCAAGCTCAAACGGTGGTTGCAACTAAAGATGAAAATGGTAAATGGTCTGTTCCTGAAGGTTCGGCTGTTCAAGTTGATGCGGATTCTGGTGTAATTACTGTGCCTGCAACCGCAGTGAAAGATGGTTCAGAGGTAACGGCTAAAGCGGAAGACAATAGCGGTAATGAATCCGTTGCTAATGATTCTTCTAAAGCCACTGCGGGCAATAACCCAGAAACAGCAGGTCAAACAGATACGACAGCACCTTCAGCGCCAACTGCAGAAGTCGTTGCAAAAGATAATGATAACAGCAAACAAGTTGTTCAGGGTAAAGCGGAAGCAGATAGTACAGTTACTGTAACTTTACCAGATAACAGCACCGTAACTGCGACAGCTGATACAAATGGCGATTACAGTGTTGAGATCCCAAAACAAGAAGATGAAGCGGAAATCAAAGTTACTGCGACAGATAAAGCTGGTAATGAATCTGCAGAAACTTCTGCTAAAGTGGATTCAAAAGCACCTTCAGCGCCAACTGCAGAAGTCGTTGCAAAAGATAATGATGACAGCAAACAAGTTGTTCAGGGCAAAGCGGAAGCAGATAGTACAGTTACTGTAACTTTACCAGATAACAGCACCATAACTGCGACAGCTGATACAAATGGCGATTACAGTGTTGAGATCCCAAAACAAGAAGATGAAGCGGAAATCAAAGTTACTGCGACAGATAAAGCTGGTAATGAATCTGAAAAAACTTCTGCTAAAGTGGATTCAAAAGCACCAGATGCGCCAACTGCAGAAGTCGTTGCAAAAGATAATGATAACAGCAAACAAGTTGTTCAGGGCAAAGCGGAAACAGATAGTACAGTTACTGTAACTTTACCAGATAACAGCACCGTAACTGCGACAGCTGATACAAATGGCGATTACAGTGTTGAGATCCCAAAACAAGAAGATGAAGCAGAAATCAAAGTTACTGCGACAGATAAAGCTGGTAATGAATCTGCAGAAACTTCTGCTAAAGTGGATTCAAAAGCACCAGATGCGCCAACTGCAGAAGTCGTTGCAAAAGATAATGATGACAGCAAACAAGTTGTTCAGGGCAAAGCGGAAGCAGATAGTACAGTTACTGTAACTTTACCAGATAACAGCACCGTAACTGCGACAGCTGATACAAATGGCGATTACAGTGTTGAGATCCCAAAACAAGAAGATGAAGCGGAAATCAAAGTTACTGCGACAGATAAAGCTGGTAATGAATCTGCAGAAACTTCTGCTAAAGTGGATTCAAAAGCACCTTCAGCGCCAACTGCAGAAGTCGTTGCAAAAGATAATGATGACAGCAAACAAGTTGTTCAGGGCAAAGCGGAAGCAGATAGTACAGTTACTGTAACTTTACCAGATAACAGCACCATAACTGCGACAGCTGATACAAATGGCGATTACAGTGTTGAGATCCCAAAACAAGAAGATGAAGCGGAAATCAAAGTTACTGCGACAGATAAAGCTGGTAATGAATCTGCAGAAACTTCTGCTAAAGTGGATTCAAAAGCACCTTCAGCGCCAACTGCAGAAGTCGTTGCAAAAGATAATGATGACAGCAAACAAGTTGTTCAGGGCAAAGCGGAAGCAGATAGTACAGTTACTGTAACTTTACCAGATAACAGCACCATAACTGCGACAGCTGATACAAATGGCGATTACAGTGTTGAGATCCCAAAACAAGAAGATGAAGCGGAAATCAAAGTTACTGCGACAGATAAAGCTGGTAATGAATCTGCAGAAACTTCTGCTAAAGTGGATTCAAAAGCACCTTCAGCGCCAACTGCAGAAGTCGTTGCAAAAGATAATGATGACAGCAAACAAGTTGTTCAGGGCAAAGCGGAAGCAGATAGTACAGTTACTGTAACTTTACCAGATAACAGCACCATAACTGCGACAGCTGATACAAATGGCGATTACAGTGTTGAGATCCCAAAACAAGAAGATGAAGCGGAAATCAAAGTTACTGCGACAGATAAAGCTGGTAATGAATCTGAAAAAACTTCTGCTAAAGTGGATTCAAAAGCACCAGATGCGCCAACTGCAGAAGTCGTTGCAAAAGATAATGATAACAGCAAACAAGTTGTTCAGGGCAAAGCGGAAACAGATAGTACAGTTACTGTAACTTTACCAGATAACAGCACCGTAACTGCGACAGCTGATACAAATGGCGATTACAGTGTTGAGATCCCAAAACAAGAAGATGAAGCAGAAATCAAAGTTACTGCGACAGATAAAGCTGGTAATGAATCTGCAGAAACTTCTGCTAAAGTGGATTCAAAAGCACCAGATGCGCCAACTGCAGAAGTCGTTGCAAAAGATAATGATGACAGCAAACAAGTTGTTCAGGGTAAAGCGGAAGCAGATAGTACAGTTACTGTAACTTTACCAGATAACAGCACCGTAACTGCGACAGCTGATACAAATGGCGATTACAGTGTTGAGATCCCAAAACAAGAAGATGAAGCGGAAATCAAAGTTACTGCGACAGATAAAGCTGGTAATGAATCTGCAGAAACTTCTGCTAAAGTGGATTCAAAAGCACCTTCAGCGCCAACTGCAGAAGTCGTTGCAAAAGATAATGATGACAGCAAACAAGTTGTTCAGGGCAAAGCGGAAGCAGATAGTACAGTTACTGTAACTTTACCAGATAACAGCACCATAACTGCGACAGCTGATACAAATGGCGATTACAGTGTTGAGATCCCAAAACAAGAAGATGAAGCGGAAATCAAAGTTACTGCGACAGATAAAGCTGGTAATGAATCTGCAGAAACTTCTGCTAAAGTGGATTCAAAAGCACCTTCAGCGCCAACTGCAGAAGTCGTTGCAAAAGATAATGATGACAGCAAACAAGTTGTTCAGGGCAAAGCGGAAGCAGATAGTACAGTTACTGTAACTTTACCAGATAACAGCACCATAACTGCGACAGCTGATACAAATGGCGATTACAGTGTTGAGATCCCAAAACAAGAAGATGAAGCGGAAATCAAAGTTACTGCGACAGATAAAGCTGGTAATGAATCTGCAGAAACTTCTGCTAAAGTGGATTCAAAAGCACCTTCAGCGCCAACTGCAGAAGTCGTTGCAAAAGATAATGATGACAGCAAACAAGTTGTTCAGGGCAAAGCGGAAGCAGATAGTACAGTTACTGTAACTTTACCAGATAACAGCACCATAACTGCGACAGCTGATACAAATGGCGATTACAGTGTTGAGATCCCAAAACAAGAAGATGAAGCGGAAATCAAAGTTACTGCGACAGATAAAGCTGGTAATGAATCTGAAAAAACTTCTGCTAAAGTGGATTCAAAAGCACCAGATGCGCCAACTGCAGAAGTCGTTGCAAAAGATAATGATAACAGCAAACAAGTTGTTCAGGGCAAAGCGGAAACAGATAGTACAGTTACTGTAACTTTACCAGATAACAGCACCGTAACTGCGACAGCTGATACAAATGGCGATTACAGTGTTGAGATCCCAAAACAAGAAGATGAAGCAGAAATCAAAGTTACTGCGACAGATAAAGCTGGTAATGAATCTGCAGAAACTTCTGCTAAAGTGGATTCAAAAGCACCAGATGCGCCAACTGCAGAAGTCGTTGCAAAAGATAATGATGACAGCAAACAAGTTGTTCAGGGCAAAGCGGAAGCAGATAGTACAGTTACTGTAACTTTACCAGATAACAGCACCGTAACTGCGACAGCTGATACAAATGGCGATTACAGTGTTGAGATCCCAAAACAAGAAGATGAAGCAGAAATCAAAGTTACTGCGACAGATAAAGCTGGTAATGAATCTGCAGAAACTTCTGCTAAAGTGGATTCAAAAGCACCTTCAGCGCCAACTGCAGAAGTCGTTGCAAAAGATAATGATGACAGCAAACAAGTTGTTCAGGGTAAAGCGGAAGCAGATAGTACAGTTACTGTAACTTTACCAGATAACAGCACCGTAACTGCGACAGCTGATACAAATGGCGATTACAGTGTTGAGATCCCAAAACAAGAAGATGAAGCGGAAATCAAAGTTACTGCGACAGATAAAGCTGGTAATGAATCTGCAGAAACTTCTGCTAAAGTGGATTCAAAAGCACCAGATGCGCCAACTGCAGAAGTCGTTGCAAAAGATAATGATGACAGCAAACAAGTTGTTCAGGGCAAAGCGGAAGCAGATAGTACAGTTACTGTAACTTTACCAGATAACAGCACCGTAACTGCGATAGCTGATACAAATGGCGATTACAGTGTTGAGATCCCAAAACAAGAAGATGGAGCTGAAGTCGAAGTTACTGCGACAGATAAAGCTGGTAATACATCTCAGCCGACTGAAGTAACTGTTGATGCTCAAGCTCCAGCATCACCAAGCATTGATGCTAAAAATGATGGTTCTGTAACTGTAACCCCTCCATCAGATGCTGATGTTAAAACTATTACAGTGGAATACACTGATGAGCAAGAGCAAAATCAAAAACAAACTGTGGTTGCAACTAAAGATGAAAATGGTAAATGGTCTGTTCCAGAAGGCTCTGCTGTTCAAGTTGATGCTAATTCTGGTGTAATTACCGTTCCTGCAACAGCAGTAAAAGATGGCTCAGAGGTAACTGCTAAAGCGGAAGACAATAGCGGTAATACTTCAAAGCCAGAAACGAAAAATGCAGGTAGTAACCCTGTAGTTCTTGGTGATCCAAATCTTGATGCTCAAAATGATGGTTCCGTAGTGATTACACCTCCTACAGCAGGAGAAGCTCAATCAGTAGAAGTGAAATATACCGATGAAGCAGGTAATCCGCAGACTGTTACAGCAACGAAAGGTGAAGATAGCAATTGGACCATTACTCAACCAACTGATGGTTCTACTGTAACTATTGATCCGAACACAGGAGCAATCAGATTACCATCAGGTGCGGTACAGGATAACTCAACGGTAACTGCTACAGCAAAAGATGCTAAGGAAGCAACGAAAACTGGAAATACTACAGCAAAAGCTGATTCTGATACAGAAGCACCAGCGAAACCAACGGCTAACTTAGTAATTGCTGACGATGATACGCAAAGTGTTGTGGGGCAAGCTGAACCGAATAGTAAGATTACTATTACCTTACCAGACGGCACCACAGTAACTACTACCACAAATACAGAAGGTAATTATAGTACCAACATTCCAACTCAAGAGAATGGAGCGAAATTATCCGTAACGGCCACAGATGAAGCGAATAATAAATCTGAACCAGAAGATGTTGTGGTTAACTCTGCATTAACGGTAACTCTTAACTTTGTTAGTTTAGAGGATACTGGTTATGATAATAATACCGCGACAGGTCAAGCTTATTTAGCAGCAATAGGGCATTCAGATGAAAGCTTATCAGATAAGGTAACCAAAGATAATGCCTTTGATCTAAATGGTGTAGCCAATAAAGCTGGGGCTGAGGTCAAATATCAAATTAGTATAGATGGCGGTAAAACATGGAATGAGGCTACTCAACAGCATTCTAACGTGCCAGATGGGACTTATCAGTTCCGTGCCGTTGCCACTAAAGGCACTGAAACTGCTTATTCAGAAGCTGTTACTGTTACGGTTGATAACACCAGACCAGAGATTATTATGGAAATGCCACCAAAAGAGAATGGTAAATTATTCTTAGGCGTTGCTAATCCGAACGCTTATGAAGCAGGTTCTCTGTTAGTCGTGAAATATACCGATGCTAATGGTGTACAAAAAACTTCAAATATAAAACGAGGTGATTCTGACTGGTTCTTTGTAGAGGGCTCAGATCTATTCCCGGGTGTGGTAAATAAAGAAACGGGTGGTTTTATGTTTAATGTGGGTACCTTAAAACCGGGAACCAAAGTGGAAGCGACATTATACAATGTAAATGGTGATTCAACCTCTAGAAGTATTGTAGCTCCGCAAATCGTTGTATCGCAAATTACTAGACCGTTTGATAAAACAACAGTGAATGGAGCTAGGTTGATTAATAATACCTCTGCAATACCAACCAGCGATGAAGATGATGTTATCTTCTTCCAAAGTAACTTTAATGGTGGAAGATTAGATACTGGTGCTGGAAATGACTATGTGGTTATTGGTACAGGTACAAGCCGAGACGGCGGTGTGCAAGGGCGCTCATCTATTAATATGGGCGATGGTAATGACACCCTATTAATCCATGACCGTATTCGTGATAAATCTGTTGTGAGTATGGGAAGCGGTAGCAATATACTAGAAGTAGGTGGTATCCATGATGGTTCCACAGTGATATTTGGCAATGAAAACGACACCCTCTCTTTCATTGCAACAAATAATAATTGGAATAAACATAAAATGGACTGGGCTGGCGATCGCCGTCAGGTTACTGTAAATTCTGATGCTGGTGATGGTACAGAACAAGTAGTTAGTCTGAATGTCAACTATGTAGATTTAGGCGATGGTAATAACCTAGTTACCACCCTTGAAGGTAATGGTTATCGTTTTGTACAAGGGCGTATTGATTCAGGTAGTGGTAATGACTGGTTTGATTTGCGTAACTCTATGGTTCGAGACAATGATGCTATGACCTTTAATACCGGTGCAGGTGATGATACCTTTATCCTTGGTGGTATGATCGTTAACAGTGTTATCAGATTAGGTGATGGTAATGACATTTACTCCATGGGTTATGATAAAAATTACAATTCAAACCTAGCTGGTAACTCTAGTGAAATGGGAACATTTAACAATGGTCGAGTATACCTAGGCAAAGGCGATGATACCGTATACCTCACTAGTGATAACCACTTTACGGGGGGAAGCATTGATCTTGGAGAAGGTGACGATCACTTTATTATCCAAGGTGGTTCAAAATGGACTAACGGCGCCATCACTGGTGGTAGCGGTATTGATACTGTAATCATTCAAGATGTTACAGAGGTTACCCTACAAAATGGTATGAGTGGTTTTGAGAAAATTCAATTAACCCAGCCGTACAATGTAGTAACCTTGAATGATAGCGTAATTAGAAATAATGCTAGCTCAACCTTTAACCTAGATGATGGTAGCACCGCTAACTTAATTATCGAAGGTAACGCTGGTTCTCTGAAATTTGGTAGTGCATCAGTGAAAGCAACCAAATCAACGAATACCGTAACCTATGAGAATAATGAGTACTATACTTATACCTTAGATTCAACGAAGATCTTGGTAGACACTGATATTACTGTTCTCTAACATGAGATAATTCAGCTTAGACTGACTCAAGACAAATCCGCCCTGAACAATTTGTTTGGGGTAGATTTTTTTATAACCATTTTCCTTTTAAATTGAACGACTATATATCCAACATTAGGAAAGATGTTTTAATTGACGATAAAAATACCCCCCACTTTCATCTCTTGCGGAAAAAGTGGGGGTATTTGTAATATGAAAATTATTATTAGAAATATTTTAACAATAATTACAACTTCTCTGCCAACATTGCTTCTAATTTTTCAATATCGGCAGCAAATTTGCGAATACCGTCAGCTAATTTATCTACTGCCATTGGATCGAGGTTATGTTGCCAATAGAATTCTTCCTCTGTCATTGGGGTTGGGCGAGGTTTGATTTCGCCTTGGTAATCTAATTTACGGGTTAAACTTCCGTTTGTTTCTTGCAATTCTTTGAGTAATGCTGGAGAAATAGTAAGGCGATCGCAGCCCGCTAATTCAATTATTTCGCCAACATTACGGAAACTTGCTCCCATTACAATGGTATTATAGCCATATTGTTTGTAGTAATGATAAATATTGGTTACAGAGATGACACCCGGATCTTCTTCTGGTGCGTAGTCTTTTTTATCGGTGTTGGCTTTATACCAATCTAAAATACGTCCTACAAATGGCGAGATAAGATAAACACCTGCTTCGGCACAGGCTCTTGCTTGTGCTTCGGAGAATAATAAGGTGAGGTTACAGTTGATGCCTTCTTTTTCAAGTAATTCTGCGGCACGAATACCTTGCCATGTGGAAGCGATTTTAATAAGGATACGGTCGTT
Organism: Volucribacter amazonae; assembly: GCF_029783845.1. Lineage (NCBI taxonomy): Bacteria > Pseudomonadati > Pseudomonadota > Gammaproteobacteria > Pasteurellales > Pasteurellaceae > Volucribacter > Volucribacter amazonae. The sequence goes on from NZ_LWID01000001.1 coordinate 1,467,807, forward strand.
GCTAATGCCTGCTTCATTATAAAGTGCCATTAATCTTTTGGCTTTTTCTACTGTTGCTTTAGTGTCATAAGAAAGACGAGCGTCCACTTCAGTAGAAATGCGTCCCGGTACAATTTTTAAAATTTCTAAACCAATATTTACAGCCAGTTTGTCTTCTGCATCAATCAGTTGTTGCGCTTTATCATTGCTTTGTGCTTTAGCATAAGCAATAGCATCATCAATTAATGAAGCATATTGTGGTAAAGCAGATGCACTCAAAATTAAAGAAGGATTAGTTGTGGCATCTTGCGGTTGATATTGTTTAATGGCTTCAATATCGCCAGTGTCTGCAACCACAACAGTCATATTGCGTAAGGATTCTAATTGAGACATTTTATTTTCCTTTTTGGTGATTAAAGATAAGTTAGCGTTTAGCCTTGATCAAGTATGGCGTATAAATTAGCCATCATCACGCTACTTGACAATCCTACCATATAAATTATGGTAATCAAGAGCGTAATATTGAGAAGTTATGTATTACATGAATAAGGAAAAACAATGAAAAAACGTTGTGATTGGGTAACGCAAGATCCTTTATATCTTGATTATCATGATAATGAATGGGGAAAACCACAATTTGATAGCCTAAAATTATTTGAAAAATTGTGTTTAGAGGGGCAACAAGCGGGGTTATCTTGGATAACAGTATTGAAAAAACGGGAAAATTATCGGCGTGCTTTTTTTGATTTTCAGCCTGATAAAATTGTGCAAATGACTTCGCAAGATATAGATAGACTTATGCAAGATAAGGGGTTAATTCGGCATCGGGCAAAGCTTGTGGCGATTGTTAAAAATGCTCAAGCCTATCTTGCAATGGAAAAGTGCGGTGAAAATTTTAGTCATTTTATTTGGTCTTTTGTACAAGGTAAGCCTCAATGTAATCAGGTAAAAACCTTAGTTGATGTTCCCAGTAAAACCCCTACTTCACAAGCTATGTCTAAGGCGTTGAAAAAGCGGGGATTTGTTTTTGTTGGTGAAACTATTTGTTATGCTTTTATGCAATCTATGGGGTTGGTAAATGATCATCTTGATCAATGTGCTTTTAAATCGGTAGATTGTAAAAACACAATGCGTTAAAGCGGTTTTTTCAGTATAATTTGTGCAATTTTGTACTTGGTAAGAATGGTAATTTATGAATAAAACCTGTTATAAGCTGATTTCTCTTTCAATTATCACCGCACTTTACGCTAGTCCTGTCTTGGCGGATTTAACTCAGCAATGTATGTTAGGTGTACCACAATTTCGTGGCGAAGTGGTGCAAGGGAATGTTAATGATCTTCCTGTTTATATTGAAGCAGATCAAGCACAGCTTAATCAGCCGACAATGGCAAAATATACAGGCGATGTGCAAGTGCAACAGGGTAATCGTACGTTATTAGCCCAATCCATTGAGATTAAGCAAACAGGTAATGAGCAAGATCCACAGCGTTTTGCCTATATTCGTCATGGATTAGATTACCAAGATAATTTAATTAATCTAATAGGATCAAATGCGGATATTAATTTAAATAATCGTGATGCGGATATTCAAGGGGCAAAATATCAGCTTGTTGGGCGTCAAGGGCGGGGTGAGGCACAAGATATTAGCTTGCGTGAGCGTTATCGTACCTTAAAAAATGCCTCTTTTACTTCTTGTTTACCCAATGATAATGCTTGGATAATCTATGCCAGCGAAATGCGACAAGATTTACAAGATGAAGTGGCAGAAATGTGGCACGCTCGTTTTCATGTATTAGGCGTTCCTGTGTTTTACACGCCTTATTTCCAATTACCTATTGGTGATAGACGGCGTTCAGGTTTATTATTGCCAGATTTTGGTATCTCTAGCCGAGATGGCTATTTTTATGCCCAACCTATTTACTGGAATATTGCACCAAATTATGATGTTACCTTTACGCCAAAATATATGTCTCATCGTGGCTGGCAATTAAATGGTGAATTTCGTTATTTAACTTCATTAGGCGAAGGAAAATTTGCGGGCGAATATCTTGGTGATGATCGTTATGCTGATTATACGGGCGAAAACCGTTCACGTCATTTATTCCATTGGTCGCATAGTTCTGCTTTTTTACGGGATTGGCGATTAAATGTGAATTATACCCATGTGAGTGATAAACGTTATTTCAACGACTTTACCTCTGATTATGGTAGTAGTACAGACGGTTATGCGGATCAAACAGCGCGTATTAGCTATTATCAGCCTCAGTATAATTTCTCTCTTTCAGCCAAACAATTTCAAATTTTTGATGAAGTGGATATTGGACCTTATCGAGCCTTACCACAACTTGATTTTAATTATTACGCCAATAATATAGCTAAAAGTAGATTAGATTTTCGTTTATTTTCTCAAGCGGTGCGCTTTGATAATGACAGCAAATTAATGCCAAAGGCTTGGCGTTTTCATCTTGAACCAAGTTTAAATTTACCACTTGCGAATAATTACGGTAGTATTAATATTGAAACCAAAGTTTATGCTACCCATTACCAACAAACCAAAGGTAGTGCGGTAAATGCTGAGGAGGTTCAACGCCGAGTTAATCGCTTTATTCCGCAAATTAAAGTGGATTTGCAAACGGTATTAGCAAGCCAGCAAACCTTTATTGCTAATTATACACAAACTCTTGAACCCCATATTCAATATCTTTATCGCCCTTATCGTGATCAAAGTAATATTGGTTCAAGTTTAAATTCGGATTATCTCGGTTTTGGTTATGATTCAACCTTATTACAGCAAGATTATTTCTCCCTGTTCCGTGATCGCCGTTATAGTGGTTTAGACCGTATTGCTTCTGCTAATCAAGTCACTTTAGGGGGAACAACTCGTTTCTTTGATGAAAATGCTAACGAACGTTTTAATCTCTCCATTGGGCAAATTTATTATATTACTCCTTCTCGTATTGATAATAACCCTGACAATAGTACAGGCTCATCCTCTTCTTGGGCATTGGAAACCAACTGGAAGATCAATTCAAAATGGAGTTGGCGAGCCAGTTATCAATATGACACCAGTTTAAGCCAAACTTCATTGGCGAACAGCAGCTTACAATATAATCCCCAAGGTAATAATTTAGTGCAGTTAAATTATCGTTATGCTAGTGAGGCTTTTATCAACCAAAACCTCACACAAAGTGCTAACCGTTATAATCAAGATATTAATCAACTTGGCGTTACCTTGGGCTGGGAGGTTAATGATAATTGGGCGATAGTCGCACGTTATTATCATGACATAGCTCTTAACAAAGCGGTAGAACAGTATACGGGAGTGCAATATAACACCTGTTGTTGGAGTGCAGGCATAGGCTATCGTCGTTATGTTACCAGCAAAGATAATCAAGAATACCAAAATGATAAACAAGTATTCTATGATAACAGTGTCATTTTTAACGTAGAATTACGAGGTTTAGGGGGTAGCCATAATAGCGGTATTAGCCGAATGTTAGGTAAAGGTTTAATTCCTTATGCTGATCCTTTTGATTTGTAAAACAATATGTTAGCCTAAAGCCCTTTGTTAAGATTGACAAAGGGCTTTGTTATTTAGCGGACTATAACGCCCCTCGTCGGCTTTTAGCGTAAGTATCAAACGCAACAGCGAGAATAATGATAACCCCCATAATGATTTGTTGATAGTAGGCGGAAACATCCATTAATACTAAACCGTTAATGAGTACCCCCATAATAATAGAACCGAAAATTGTCCCCGTAATACGTCCATAGCCACCCATTAATGAAGTACCACCAATGACCACAGAAGCAATGACACGTAACTCAAAAGCAACACCTGCTACCGACTCAGCACTGCCTAAACGTGCACTAAGGATAAATCCTGCAAGTCCTGCCAATGCCCCCATAACCACATAAACACTAATTAAGGTTCGATTAATATTCACACCTGCAAGGCGAGCAGCCTCAGGGTTACCCCCTACGGAATAGACAAAACGTCCCCAGCGAGTTTTGTGTAATGCGATATAACCGAGAATGGCGACTATTGCAAAAATCACAACTGGCACTGGAATACCAAAAATGTCGCCTCGTCCCCACCAACGATAGCCAGCATCAAAGCCTGCAATGGGAGCACCATCATTGATCACTAAGGTTAAACCTCGCCAAATGGTCATACCGCCGAGAGTTACAATAAAAGGTGGAATTTTTAATTTAGTAATACCCAATCCATGTAACCAACCGATAAAAGTCCCCATAACTAAGCAAATCCCTAGACCAATTGCCCAACTCATACCGCCCCAAGCCCCGGGTTCAACGGTAACGGTATTATCGCCCTTGATAATATGTGCTGCAAAGATAGCACAAACGGCTAATACAGATCCTACGGAAAGGTCAATACCTGCTGTAAGAATAACAAAGGTCATACCCACCGCCATAATACCGAAAATGGATACTTCAGTGAGAATATTAAAAATATTGCGTTGCGATAGAAAAGCACTGTTTTGCACAGAAAAGAATATAATAAGCAAAACAAGAAAGATAAGTACGCCGAACCGTTCAAAAAATGCAATGGGATCTTTTTTACCATTTTCATCAATAATGCCCATATTCTTTAACATATTGTTTAGCATAATAATTTCTCCAATGCTAAGGTTATGATTTAATCTCTATTTACGCCGATAGCCATCATCGACATTAATTTTTCATCAGTAGCATCATCGCCATGAATTTGCCCAGTTACTCGCCCTTCGGAAAGGGTAATTATCCGATCAGAAATAGCCATAATTTCAGGTAAATCAGAAGAAATAACCAATACAGCAACTCCTTTTTTTGCCATATCAAATAGTACTTGATGCACTTCAGATTTTGCCCCAACATCAATACCCCTTGTCGGTTCATCAACAATAAGCACTTTGGGGTTAAGGGACATACAGCGAGCAAGAATGACTTTTTGCTGATTACCACCAGATAATTTACGAGCTTCAAGGTGGGAACTTGCCATTTTTATCCGAAGGGCTTGGCGATAGGATTCAATTAAATCACTTTCTTTATTTTCATCTACAAACCATTTTAAGGATAATAAGTTCTTTAAATTAGAAAGCGTCATATTGGTTCTAATAGGTAGCCCCAATACTAGCCCTTCTTTTTTACGATCTTCTGGCACAAGAGCAATGCCTTTTTCTAAAGCCTCCAATGGCGAATTAGCATGATAAGGCTCGCCATTAAGTAAGATTTCGCCAGCAATATAAGGTTCTGCACCAAATAAACAACGAGCGATTTCTGTGCGTCCTGCTCCAACTAAGCCAGCAATACCCAATATTTCGCCTTGATGAATATCAAAGCTAATATCATGTAAAGCAATGCCATGAGGATCTAAAGCTGGTTTTTCTCGATGAAGATGACGGACAGAAAGTACCACAGGTTTATCTTGATGATGGGTTTCGCTAGCTGGACGGCGAGTAAATGCCACATTGCGTCCAACCATCATTTTAATAATATCATCAACATTCACTTCAGCAACCTTGCCCTCGCCAGAATATTTACCGTCTTGAAATACCGTAAAGCGATCACAAAGGGCAAAAACTTCATTTAAACGATGTGTAACGTAAATGACACTTACCCCTCGTTGTTTGAGATCCCTTACAATGTTATGTAAGGTTTCCACTTCTTTATCGCTTAATGCAGCGGAAGGTTCGTCCATAATGATCAGCTTGGCATTTAAGGTCAAGGCTCGTGCGATTTCAACCATTTGTTGTTGAGCTACACTTAAACGAGATACTTGGGTGTTAGGTTTGATCTCTAAACCTAAGTTATCCAGTACCATTTGAGCTTCTTCATTAACCATTTTTTCATCAACAAACAAACCTTTTGTTTTTTCTCGTCCCAGAAAAAAATTCTCGGCAACCGTCATATTCGGCAATAAATTAAATTCTTGATAAATTGTTACGATGCCCTGTTGTTGCCGTTGATAGGGGCTATCCTGTGGCGATAAAGTTTTATTATCAAAAATAATTTCACCACTACTTTGTGGTTGTGCTCCAGATAAGGCTTTAAGCAAAGTAGATTTCCCCGCACCATTTTCACCAAGTAAGGCATGCACTTCGCCTCGCCCTACTTCAAGATGAACATTATTTAAGGCAAATATTCCAGAGAAACTCTTGCTAAGATTTTTAACCGTTAATAAAGGACTTGGCATATAAACCTCTCAAAGCCAGTCTTCAAGCCCGTTTATTGTTAGTAACAATAAAATCTGTCCTTAAAGACTAGCAATTTATTTTTATTGCACTTCACTAATGCGTTCGGCATCATTGATATTTTCTAAAGTAATAATTGTTGGGGCGAAATCTAAGCCTGTCATTGCTACCCCATTACGTTCTTTATTAACAATTTGTTCCAAGGCTGTTTTTACCGCATAGCTAGGACGTTGATCGGCAGTCGCATATAACCAACCATCTTTAATACGTGCTAAGGCTTCAGGACCAGCATCAAACCCTGTTACAATAATTTCACCGGCTTTATAGCCAAGGCTATGCAAGGCTTCTATTGCCCCTAATGCCATATCATCATTGGCAGAGAGGATAACCTGAGGTTTAACTTTTAATGTTGGTAAAACGCTTTCAATAATGCGTAATCCCTCTGAGCGAAGCCAATTACCTGTTTGGTCAATAATAATATTGTAGCTATCGCCCCCTGCTTTGAGTTCATCTCTAAAGCCTTTAGTGCGTTCAATATTAGAACTAGAACCCGGTTGCCCTGTGAGCAAGATAATGTTTGCCCCTTGTGGAAAACGGGCTTTAATGACTTTGGCTATTTCTTGCCCTCCCGTATAATTATTTGCCCCAAAATGAGGAATAGGCTGACTACTTTGTACCTTACGATCTAAAGTTGCCGCAGGGATCTTTTCTTCAATAATTTCTTCCACTGCAGCAGCGATAGCGTTCACATCATTAGGGGCAATAACAATCCCTTTAGCACCTCGTGTAATGGCATTTTCAAGATCAGCCGCTTGTTTGGTTGAGCTACTTTGCCCGTCTAATACTTGTAAATTAATTTCTAACGCTTTTGCAGTGTTTAATGCTGATTTGGACAGTTGAACTTCAAAAGGGCTGGATAAGTTTGGCAAGCTAAAAACAACTAATTCATTTTTTGCTTGAGCATAAACAGCACAGCTTAATGTCAGAATAGATAAGATTAATTTACTACTTTTTTTCATATTTTCACCTCTTTGGTAGGTTGAGCTAAAAGAAGTAGAATTAGATGTTACAGCTATCTAATCATACAAGTATCGTCGTCCTAATTTAAAAGAATACAGCGTTGGCAAGCCTCGCCGTACTCTTTGTACTATATTCGGCGTTTCGCCTTGTCTGATTTTAAATTGAAACGACTATATCCTCTTACTATCAAGTAAAATGGTAAGTTGCCTTATCATTCCTTGATAATGTACAGCGAAGAATAAACATAAAAGATAGAATGGATTAACTGCTTGCTAGATTACCATTAGTTATGTATCTGTCTAGCAAAAATGAAAATTTTATTTCATTTTTGTTAAGTTGATCATATTTTTGAAATTTTAATTTTAAAAATTATTCCAATTTGCTACGTCATGGGCGATAAATTGAATACTGTTACACAATATTTGTATGCTTTTAATTCAAAGTTGTATAAACTATGTTATAGATATTTTACTAAGAGCAAGGATCATTATGTCAGAAAATGTAGAATTAGCTAATTTGCAACAAGAGATCCGTCAACGTTATGATCGCTTGAGTAAGCGTTTAAAGCAAGTCGCAAAATATGTTTTAGATAATCATCAAAGTGTGGTGTTTGATACCGTAGCGACCATTGCAGAGCGAGCAGAAGTTCCACCATCTACCCTAATCCGATTTGCCAATGCTTTTGGTTTTAGTGGCTTTAACGAAATGAAACAATTATTTCGTGAAAGTTTAATGGAGGGAACGGTAAATTATACAGAACGTTTACAGCTTTCTCGTCAACTAGATAAAGAAGAGCCAATTTCGCAAAATGGTAAAGATGTTTTAACGATTTTTAGTCAGGCAAATAGCCATGCTTTGCAACAAATGGCGAATAATATTTCCTTATCACAGCTTGAAAGTGCAGTAGATATTTTATTACAAGCCAACAATATTTTTATTATTGGACTAAAACGTTCTTTTAGTATTGCCAGTTATTTAAATTATGCCCTGCATCATCTTGAGGAACGTTCCTTTATTTTAGATGGATTAGGGGGAATGTTTGATGAACAATTAAGTTTAATTCGTGAAGGTGATGCGGTAATTTCCATTAGTTTTTCCCCTTATGCCAAAGAAACGTTAGAAATTATGCAAGCCACTGCCCGTAAAGGCATTAAACAAATCGCCATTACCGATAGCCAAATCAGCCCATTATTGGCTTTTAGTGATGTTTCCTTTGTGATTAAAGAGGCACAAGTGCATGGTTTTCGTTCACAATGTGCCACCATGACCCTTGCCCAAACTATTGCTATTGCCTTGGCAATGCGTAAAGGTAAAGAATAAAAAATAGGGGATCGATTTTCTATTTAGGATAAAAAAGCCAATATAAACAACATAAATTTATTAAGTCGTTTGTTGCCAGCGTTATCGTACAAACAGCAGATAAACAAAAATACAAATGGCATTCTATTTTCATCGTTTAAATTTGCTTATTTATCCAAATAGCCCTCATTTAGAAATGTCTGAAAAAGAATCTAAAGCGAATAAAAACTATTTTGGTAGTGTTCGAAAGGTAAACAAGAACACCGTATGGCTGATAAAATTATCTTAAACGTAACAGCAAGGTTTATATCATCATCTTACCAAATATAGAATCATTATTCCCCATTATTATTCGGAGTAAAATAAAGCCTGATAGTATTGTTTACATCAATATTTATTTGTCATTACGATAGACTTGATGTAAGTCAGTTTAGTCATTTTGAGTTCTATTTAAATGGATTTTAATTACAAAGATATAAAATCTCCAATTTCCATTTTAAACCGATTAATAAAGGGGCTTAAACTAGTTATTTAGCCCCTAACTTTTAATTCCACTAAATGCTAACGCACAAAACCAATTGCCTCATAGACTTTATCTAAAGTTTGTTTCGCACGTTCTCTGGCTTTTTTTGCCCCTTCGGCGGCAATTTGATTTAATAATGCTTCGTTATTACGATAATGCCAGAATTTTTCTTGAAGTGCGGTCAACATTTCAGATACTTTTTCTGCCACTTCAGTTTTTAAATGTCCGTACATTTTCCCTGCAAATTCCGCTTCAATCTCGGCGATAGGTTGTCCTGTAATCCCATGTAAAATATCAATAAGATTAGAAACTCCAGCTTTATTTTGGCGATCATAGCGGATAACAGGTGGCTCATCAGAATCAGTTACGGCACGTTTAATTTTTTTCGCCACAGATTTTGGATCTTCTAATAAGGTAATCACATTATTACGATTATCATCAGATTTAGACATTTTTTTATCAGGATCTTGCAATGCCATTACTTTTGCCCCTGATTTAGCAATAAAGACCTCAGGAATGGCAAAAATATCGCCGTATAGTCCGTTGAAGCGTTCAGCAATATCTCGTGTAATTTCCAAATGCTGTTTTTGATCTTCCCCAACTGGCACTTGATTGGCTTGATATAACAAAATATCCGCCGCCATTAATACAGGATAAGTAAATAATCCCACATTAATATTATTGGCATGACGTGCTGATTTATCTTTAAATTGGGTCATACGGCTCATTTCGCCAAAATAAGTATAGCAATTTAGTACCCAAGCTAATTGGGTGTGTTCTGGCACGTGGGATTGGATAAAAATGGTACTTTTATTGGGATCAATGCCACAAGCAAGATATAAAGCAAGCACATCTAGGCTGGCTTTGTGCAGTGCCGCAGGATCTTGGCGTACGGTAATGGCGTGCAAATCCACAATGCAATACATACAATCATAATCATCTTGCATGGCAACGAATTGGCGTAACGCCCCCATATAGTTGCCAATGGTGAGTTCGCCCGAAGGTTGTACACCGCTAAATACAATAGGTTTGCTCATTTTCTTTCCTTAGTCATTAATAATTGAGAGAAGTTGTGCGAAGTCATCAATGACCCAGTCTGGGTGAGATTCCGCAATGGGTACATTATAGTTATAACCGTAGGTCAGTCCCACCACTGGGCAACCTGCGCTATGGGCTGCTAAAATATCATTTTTAGAATCCCCCACAAAGAGAATTTGTTTTGGGTATAAACCAAATTTGCCGCATAAATAATACAGTGGGGCAGGGTGGGGCTTAATTGCTGGTAATGATTGCCCGCCTAATAACTCGCTAAACAAATGATCAATCCCAAATGCCGCTAAAACAGGCTTAACGTGCTTAGTAGGTTTATTCGTTACCACTGCTAATAGATAACCTTGCTGATGTAATTGCTCCAAGGTTTCTTTCACATGGGGATAAAGCTGACTGACATTACACAGATTTTCGCCATAATAAAAGCCGAAACGTTGTTTAAATTGCTGAGTTTGCTCAGGGGTTAATGTTCTTCCTGCTTGTTGCGTTGCCCAGCTCAACGCTCTGGCACTTAATACATCAGCACCGTTACCAATCCAAGTTAAAACCAATGCTTCTTCAGCGGTAGGCAAATCTAATTCCACCAACGCCGAATTAACGGATAATGCCAAGTCAGGCAAGCTATTAACCAATGTACCGTCTAAATCAAATCCAATTAATTTAAATTGTTTACCCATTTTATTAACCTTATAAACTAAATAATCTCGCCTTCAACCTTGGCTAATTCTCGCCGCATTTGATCGATAACCTCTTGATAATCAGGTTGATCAAAAATGGCAGAACCAGCCACAAACATATCAGCCCCTGCTCGTGCAATTTCCGCAATATTATTGATTTTTACGCCGCCATCAACTTCTAAACGAATATCAAAACCACTGCGTTCAATACGTTCACGAGCCTCACGTAATTTCTCTAATGTGGCAGGAATAAAAGATTGTCCGCCAAAGCCCGGATTAACAGACATCAACAAAATCACATCTATTTTATCCATAACATAATCTAAATAACTCAGAGGGGTGGCAGGATTAAACACCAAACCAGCCTTACAGCCACAATCACGAATTAACTGCAAAGAGCGATCAATATGTTCCGTTGCCTCAGGGTGAAAAGTAATATAATTTGCCCCTGCTTTAGCAAAATCAGGAATAATTCTATCTATGGGTTTTACCATTAAATGCACATCAATAGGGGCAGTAATGCCATAATCACGCAACGCTTGACATATCGCAGGTCCAAACGTCAAATTAGGCACATAATGATTATCCATGACATCAAAATGAATCAAATCCGCACCGCACTTTAATACACGTTCAACATCTTCACCAAGACGAGCAAGATCAGCGGATAAAATAGAGGGGGCAATAAGATACTCTTTCATAGCCAATTCCTTTAGATTAATAAGCCAAATTGGTTATCATCATAACACGTTTATGCCATAAGCAGAAAGGAAAGGCGTTTGTTTCCCCTCGGTTTTTCAAATTTTAGGGCTTAACAACTTTCCCAATAAAATTTCATCACAAAGTGCGGTCTATTTTGACAAAATTTTTGCCACAGGGAAGTATAGTCGTTCATAATATACTGAAAAACGACTATAAAAGCGATTAAGGGCAGAACACATTAAGAATTTTGGCTTAAATAATCAATAACCACTTGATGATGATTGCTGGTTTTGAATTTATCAAACACTTGTTCAATTTTACCTTGTTCATCAATTAAAAAACTGATGCGATGAATACCATCAAAGGTTCGCCCCATAAATTTCTTTTCGCCCCACACGCCAAATTGCTCGGCGACTTGATGCTCAGGATCGGATAACAAAATAAAATTTAATTGTTTTTTATCGGTAAAATTTGCCAATTTAGCCGGTAAATCAGGGCTAATACCGATAATGGTTACCCCCAATTTATCCAATTCCGCTTTGCTATCTCGCAAATGGCAGGCTTGAGTAGTACAACCCGGGGTTAAGGCTTTGGGATAAAAATAAACTAACACTTTTTTCCCTTGAAAATCCGTTAAACAAACTTGATGACCTTGTTGATCGAGTAAGCAAAAGTGCGGTGCATTTTGCCCTTGTTTTAATATGGATAGCATAATTTTCCTTAAAAAATCGTCAAAATCGTTGATCTCTATTATAAAAATAAAAAAATTACTTGCAAATTATGTTTAATTTGGCGATCTTAACCAATAACAATCAGTAATCCATTTTAACAATAATGATGACAGGAGATTTTATGGCAAACACCCCTCGTTTTTATGGCAGTATTGTTGCTCTTATTACGCCAATGGATCACCATGGTGAAGTTGATTTTGAGCAGTTACGCAACTTAGTAGAATATCATATTAAATCTGGCACAAACGCCATTGTGTCGGTAGGTACAACAGGCGAATCCGCCACCTTAAGCATTGAAGAAAATGTCAAAACCATTTTAAAAACCTTAGAATTTGCTGATGAGCGTATTCCCGTTATTGCAGGCACTGGGGCTAATGCCACCAGCGAAGCCATTACCATGACAAAATTATTAAATAATAGTGGTGTCGCCGCCTGTTTATCGGTTGTGCCTTATTACAATAAGCCTACCCAAGAAGGTATGTATCAACATTTTAAAGCCATTGCGGAATGTACTGATTTACCTCAAATTTTATATAATGTTCCGGGACGCACTGGTAGCGATTTATTGCCAGAAACCGTAGGACGCTTGGCAAAAATTGACAATATTATTGGGATTAAAGAAGCCACTGGCGACGTAAGTCGTGTTGCCAAAATTCGTGAATTAGCGGGCGAAGATTTTATTTTCCTCAGCGGCGATGATCCTACGGGCTTAGAAAGTATGAAATTAGGTGGACATGGGGTCATTTCAGTAACCAATAATGTGGCAGCGGCGCAAATGAGCGAAATGTGTCGCTTAGTGCGAGAAGGCAAATTTGCTGAAGCCGAGCAAATCAATCAAGCCCTAATGGGATTACATCGTGATCTGTTTGTAGAGTCTAATCCAATTCCTGTAAAATGGGCGGCTTATAAATTAGGCTTGATTGATAACCCAAGTTTACGTTTACCATTAACCACCTTGAGTGAACAAGCCCAACCTAAAGTCGTTGCGGCATTAGAAAAAGCAGGGTTAATCTAATCTTATTTTACACCGCACTTTGTTTGAACTTTTTGCCTTAAATTTAGTCAAAGTGCGGTAGTTTTTTGAAAAATTTTTATAGGGTTGAAAATGAAAAAAATAAAATATTGGTTATTACCTTTTATTGCGTTAGGCTCGTTGTCTGCTTGTTCTTCCGATAATCAAGAAAAACAACAAGCCAATGATCCTTTTGTTGAAAAAGAAATTCCAACCTTTTCCCCCTTAAACAGTGGCGGTGTTAATTTACCTCAACCTGATCCAAGATTTAATATTCCAGCAGAACATATTCCTACCAGTGGATTACAAGTTGATATTCGCCCACCAGTAAATCCGCTACCGATCATCCACGATTCCATTGCACAATTTGACGGCGAACGAGCTTCTATTGTTTATCCTGCTGATAAACAAGCGGTTTATAACCTGCAACAAGTAGCACGTTTACTCAATGAACAAGGCATTGCTTATCAACAGGAAAATGGCAAAATCATTACTGATTGGACATCAACAGGGCGTGCTGACGAAGTGGGCAATGTACAATTACGCTATCAAATTGAACAGCTTGGCAACCAACAAGCCAGCGCCTTAGCCATTTCCATTTTGCAAGCCAAACGTGATAACGTGATTTTTACGCCAACGGTGGTGGATAAACAACGCTATGCCGCGGGTCGTTTAAATCAGTTAGTCGGCGAATTAAATATTGCTTATCAACAACAGCAACAACAATTAGCCACAAGTTCAAATATCCCACTAAATTCCACCATAGCCACTGACCGCAATGGACGCCAAGCCTTAATTGCTCAAGCAGGTTTTAATGCCACTTGGCAAAAACTTGCTCAAATCCTGCCTTCATTAGGCTTTAGCATTGAAGAAGAAAATATAGGACGAGGTTATCGTGAATTAAAATATCGTGCCTTAGATGAATTAGAATGGCGACGTTTTGGCGTTGCACGCCCTGACTTAGCCAAAGGCGAATATAAGTTACAAATTGCCGTAGTTGGAAATAATACCGCAATCGTATTCACTGATGAAGATGATCAACCTCTTGACCAACAACAAGCCGAAGCAGTTTATCAAGCGTTACAACGGTTGTTGGCAAACTAAATTTAGTTGTTAGTGATTAAAATCAAATCCTCGTTATTTAATAACGAGGATTTTTTATGGCAAGCTATTTTTATTTAAATCGTGTAATGGATAGAAAATTCGTGGGGTTCCTTATTTTCCTGAGAAAAATAAAACAGGGCTAGTTGTCTAGCCCTGAATTGTTTATCCGCTCCGATTAGAAGGAAATTGTTACTCTTCCATAATAAGCACGTCCTGGTTCGTTGTAGGTGCTTGCACCATCATTTTCACGATAGAGTTTCTTATTAAATAGATTTGAGATACCTAAACGGATACTTAGATTCTTATTAAATTGATAGCCTGTATTTAAACCAACAAGGGTATAAGAACCCACTACTCTGCTAGATAAGCCATTGTTATTTTCTATATTATTTTCGGCATATTGACGAGGTTTTTGACGACCATAAAAAGTGGCGTTTAATTGAGCGTCCCATTGTTCAGTAATTTGCCAATCTAAGAAAGTATTAATGGTATATTTTGGAATAATGGATAACGGATTACCTGTGGATTTATCTTTACTTTCAATCATATAAGTAAAGTTATTAGTCCAAGTTAAGACATCATCAATTAATGGAATGGTTAAGTTACCCTCAATACCTGATACTACCGCTTTAGGAATATTTTCCCATTGTAATAAATTGTGTCCATTAACCGTTTCTAAAATGGTTGTTCCTGCTGCAATTTTATTACGGTAATCATTATGGAAATAAGCTAAAGAGGCTTTCCAATCTGCATAATTGTATTCTAAGCCAATTTCTTTATTCCAACTTGTTTCAGGTTTGAGGTTGGAGTTCCCCATTAAATAGCAAGAGGTAATTGAGCTTACTGATTGTAACGGACAGCCATTACCACGTGTATAGAGTAAATAGCCTTCGGTACTTTGATACAGATTTGGTGCTTTATATGCCTGTGCAATTCCACCTTTAAGGGTAAGATTATCAGTAATGTAGTAGAACGCATTTAATGCAGGACTGAATTTGCTACCAGAACGGTTATTATGGTCAAAACGTACCGCAGGGATAAGATTAACTTTATCACTAATTAAGATATTATCTTCAATAAAAGCTGAGAAACTATCTTGTGATTGCTTACCTCGATTAACACCTGAAAAACGGCTAAAGTTCGCTGCAGAACTTTGTCCTGTCATAGAAGCAGGGTCATCTAAACTATCGTGGTTAAACTCAGCACCAAGGGTTATTACATTAGGTACAGCTACGCTAAAAGGAATGCTGGTTTCAAAGGCTAGGCGAGAAGTTTTTAGCACGCTATCAGAAAAACCATAATTATTATTAGTTGAGGCTAAAATACTTCCCTCTGGACCACCTGCTAATGCTTCATTTAAACGGCTATTGGTTGTGCGGTCAAATTGAGCCACAAATTTGGTTGTCCCCCAACCCCAATCGCCGTTATGGGTAACCGCATAACTTTGGCGATACATTCTATTTGTTTCAGCTCCATATAATCCTGTAATGGTGGAGGCTCTACCATCTTCCACTGTATAAGAACTGTTCTGTGTATCTCCAGCAAAAATATTTCCTTGGCGGCTATAACTAATATCTAAATCTACCCGTTGACGAGGATCGATTTTCCAACTTAATTGCCCAGCAATATCTTTGTTACGTACCCCTTCCCTACCTGCTGGGCGATAAATTGTGGTTGTGGTTCTTCCATTTCT
This sequence comes from Volucribacter amazonae, assembly GCF_029783845.1. Lineage (NCBI taxonomy): Bacteria > Pseudomonadati > Pseudomonadota > Gammaproteobacteria > Pasteurellales > Pasteurellaceae > Volucribacter > Volucribacter amazonae. The sequence continues at coordinate 1,483,791 of NZ_LWID01000001.1, forward strand.
TGTGGCTACTGTCGTTGATGATGGATTAATATCCAAGGCATCAGCCTGTGTCTTATTCCAGTTACCATATAAACGGAAATAAAGTTTGTCTTGAGCTAATGGACCAGAAAGATTAAAGCCCACACGATTGGTAGCCCCCTCTTTACTATCCTCGGGTTGGTTAGTGTAATAGGTAATTGAGCCTTTAAATTCATTGTTGGCTTTCTTAGTAATAATATTAACTACACCACCCATTGAGCCAGATCCGTAGCGAGCTGCGGCAGGGCCTCTTAGCACCTCAATAGACTCAATATCTTCTACGGGTACCCAATTTGAATCCCCTCTTGTATCACGTTGCCCACGCCAGCTATAACGAACGGAATTACGTGATGTAATTGGACGACCATCAACCAAAATCAAGGTATTTTCAGGTCCCATTCCTCGAATATCAATTTGACGTGCATTACCTCGTTGCCCTGTGGCGGTATTACCCGTTAAATTAACCCCAGGCATTTTGCGTACTAAATCTGAAACATCATTGACTACCGCCACTTTCTCAATTTCTTGAGCGGGTAACTGACTTACCCCTAGAGATTGTTTAAGCTGTTGTTCTGCGGTAACCGTAATTTCCTCCAGCTGGAGATTTTCCTCTGCATAAGCAAAGGGAGTCATAGCGATGATGATCGCCATAGACAACTTACTTTTTGTAAATTTCATATAGTCATTTCCTTAAGTTTTATGCAATTTTTATAATAAAGCGAAATAACATTATCATTAATGAAAGTTATTCTCAACAAGTTTTTGAGATTTGTTATCATTTATAGCGATTTTATTACTCAAAAATAGGTATCAACCAGTGAGGGTGTTTATTTTTGGTATATTTATTTTGATTTTTATTGGTTTTGGTAATTTTATGTTATTTATCTTCATCTGAAGTGCGGTGTGTTTTGAAAAAAATTTCTGTCATTGTATTTTGCTTGAAATTCATCACTATTGATGAATTTTTACTGCATAGCCAGCAAAAAATCACTATAATCCTTTAACTTTAGCAAGTAGAGAAGGAAATACTATGAATTTAGCGGAATATCATCATAATATTGAACAAGTTTGGTCGGAAATTGAACAGCAATTAGAACAACAAGATTGCGACGTGGATTGCGATACACAAGGAGCTGTATTTTCTATAACCTTTGCTGATAGAAGTCAAATTATCATTAATAAGCAAGAACCTATGTTAGAACTTTGGTTAGCCAGCCGCTTAGGGGGATTGCATTTTGCTTATAAAAATCAACAATGGATAAATAGCGATGGCGAAACCTTTTGGCATTGTTTAGAGCAAGCCTGTGCCGCCCATGGTGAAAGCGTTAAATTTGGTGAGTAGGATTTTTATGCAAAAAACATTGTCTTTATTTTTAATATTATTGATAAGCCCCTCTTTATTGTTTGCCAATGGCTCGGACAATGGGTGGCAGTCTTACAAAAGTAAAACAGAATTATTATTAGCACCTCGTTCAGACAATATGATCGGGCTAACGGCTTATGAGCAAAATTATTTAATGCAAACCTTTTCTAATGGTAATTTCTACGACCAAAAAGAGATGAAACATGATGAAGTGAAGTTTCAAATTAGTTTGGCATTGCCCATTTGGCGACATATTTTGGGAAAAAACTCGGTTTTGGCAGGATCTTATACTCAACAATCTTGGTTTCAGTTAAGTAATACGGCAAATTCTTCGCCATTTCGTGAAACCAATTATGAACCGCAACTTTTCTTGGCTTGGGCAACCCATTATGCCTTGCCTTTTGGTTGGACATTAAATGAAGTGGAAACAGGATTTAATCATCAATCCAATGGCAAAAGTGATGAACAATTAAAATCTCGTAGCTGGAATCGGCTCTATGCTCGTGCTACTGCCTCAAAAGGAAATTGGATTGTGGAAATTAAACCTTGGTGGCGTATTCCTGAAAAATCGGAGGACGATGATAATCCTGATATAACCCATTATCGTGGCTATTTTGATTTATCAGTGGGGTATCAATATAACCAACACCAGATTAAATTTACAGGGCATTATAACCCTCGCTACAATAAAGGTGGGTTAGAAGTGGCATATAGTTATCCTATTACCAAATATATTCGTTTTTATACCCAATATTACGGCGGTTATGGGGAATCATTAATTGATTATAATCGTAATATTCAACGTATTGGGATTGGTATTTCACTAAACAATGTTTTCTAATCAAGAAACTTCAAGGAAAAGTGCGGTGCAAAATCCAAAAATTTTTGCCAACGACACCGCACTTGAAGTGTTACAACAGGTTTTTGGTTATCAATCCTTTCGCCAAGGGCAACAAGAGGTTATTGAAGCTGCATTAGCGGGGCAAGATAGCCTAGTCATTATGGCGACAGGCAATGGCAAATCCCTTTGTTATCAAATTCCTGCTTTATGTTTTTCAGGATTGACCCTTGTGATTTCGCCATTGATTTCCTTAATGAAAGACCAAGTGGATCAATTATTGGCAAATGGGATTGAGGCGGATTATCTTAATTCTAGCCAAACCTTTGAACAACAGCAACAGGTGCAAAATAAAGCGATTTCAGGTCAGTTGAAGTTGCTTTATCTTTCTCCTGAAAAAGTCATGACCCATAGTTTTTTCCATTTTATTTCACAATGCCAAGTGAGCTTTGTCGCCATTGATGAGGCACATTGTATTTCCCAATGGGGACATGATTTCCGCCCTGAATATAGCCAGCTTGGCGGATTAAAAGGGTGTTTTCCTAATATTCCCATTATGGCATTAACAGCGACCGCTGATAAAACCACTAGACAGGATATTTTACATCTATTAAAACTTGAACAACCCCATTTATATATTGGCAGTTTTGATCGTCCTAATCTTCGTTATACCCTCGTCAGTAAATATAAACCTATGGAGCAAATTTGCCGTTTTGTGCAACAACAAAAGGGCAAAAGTGGCATTATTTATTGTAATAGTCGCAAAAAAGTGGAGAAATTAACCGACATTTTGCGTCAACGGGGGATTGCCGTTGCAGGTTATCATGCGGGTATGGAAAATAAGGTAAGAGAACAGGTGCAACGTGCTTTTCAGCGTGATAATGTTCAAGTGATTGTGGCGACCATTGCTTTTGGTATGGGGATCAATAAATCTAATGTTCGTTTTGTGGCACATTTTGATTTACCCCGTAGTATTGAATCCTATTACCAAGAAACAGGGCGAGCAGGGCGTGATAACCTCCCAGCGGAAGCGGTATTGTTCTATGATCCTGCGGATTATGCTTGGTTACAAAAGGTGTTATTAGAAAAGCCCGAAACGGAACAACGTCAAATTGAGCAACATAAATTGCAAGCCATGGGCGACTTTGCCGAATCACAAACCTGTCGCCGTTTAGTGTTATTAAATTATTTTGGCGAAAATCGGCAAACCGCTTGTAAAAACTGTGATATTTGCCTTGATCCGCCCAAAAAATATGATGGTTTAATTGATGCTCAAAAAGTGCTTTCTACCATTTATCGCCTTGAGCAACGCTTTGGGGTTTATCACGTTATTGCGGTATTGCGTGGTTTACAAAATCAAAAAATTAAAGGTTTTGGACATGACCAACTGAGTGTATTTGGCATTGGTAAGGAATATTCGCAAGAATATTGGCTATCAGTGATTCGCCAATTAATTCATTTGGGGTTAGTACAACAAAATATTGCTCAACATTCTGTATTACAGCTTGCAGGGAATGCTCGAGCAGTATTGCGTGGCGAAGTGGCTTTGGAATTAGCTGTGCCACGTATTTCAGCCAAAATTAGTCCTGCACTTAATAATAAACCCACTATTAACGATTATAATAAAGATTTATTCGCTCGTTTACGTTTTTTACGCAAACAAATTGCCGATCGGGAAAATATTCCGCCTTTTGTGGTGTTTAGTGATGCGACCTTACAAGAAATGGCAAAATTTTATCCTACCAATGATGCAGAAATGCTACAAATCAATGGCGTTGGGCTAAGAAAATTAGAACGCTTTGCTCACCAGTTTATTCCAATTATTCGGGAATATAAATCCGCATCATAATATGGCGTATTCTCGGGCAGCGAACTAAAGTGCGGTCATTTTTCTCGCAGTTTTTCGCCATAAAATTTGTTAGAATATAGCCCTTTCAATTTAAAATAAGATAAGGCGGTATGCCGAAGACAGTACAACGAGTACGGCGCGGTTTGCCAACGCCGTATTATTTTAAAGTGGAACGACTATAATGTGCTTTTTGTTTTATTGATTAACGGTTGTGATGATGTTAGATATTGTATTATATGAGCCTGAAATACCACAAAATACAGGGAATATTATTCGTTTATGTGCCAATACGGGGTTTCGTTTACATTTAATTGAGCCTTTGGGTTTCACTTGGGACGATAAAAAATTACGCCGTTCAGGTTTGGATTATCACGAGTTTGCTCAGATAAAAAAACATAAAACTTATCAAGATTTTTTAACAAATGAACAACCTCGCCGCCTTTTTGCCTTAACCACCAAAGGGCAACCTGCCCATAGCGAAGTGCAATTTGCTTTGGGGGATTATTTAATGTTTGGACCAGAGACGCGTGGCATTCCTATGACGATTTTAGACAGTTTGCCCCTTAGCCAAAAAATTCGTATTCCGATGACGGCCAATAGCCGTAGTATGAATTTATCTAACTCAGTGGCAGTGGCGGTCTATGAGGCTTGGCGACAACTAGGTTATCAAGGGGCAACTAATTTATCTAAAGCCAGTGAGTTATAGTCGTGTCAATTCAAAATAAGGTAAGGCGTGCCAACACTGTATTACTTTAGTGGGACGACAATAACTTATCGTTGCGTCTTAAATTGAATCAGTTCACGCCGTTCTTTCTTATTTGGGCGGCGATCAGGGTGAGGCATAACATTCATTTTGCGTGCTAATGCCATTTTTTCACGTTGGATAAGGCTTTGTTCAGTTTCTTGGTAAAGTAATTGTGCCTCGGGAGCGCCTCGCCGTTGGCTAGATAAAGCAAGCACTTCCACTTCTTTTTCATCATTACCTTGCCTTAAGCGAATTTTTGCCCCAATTTCAACATTTTTATTGGGCTTGCTTCGCTGTCCATTGTAATGCACTTTACCACCATCAATCATTTCTTTGGCGAGAGTTCTGGTTTTGTAAAATCGAGCAGCCCATAGCCATTTATCTAAACGTACGTTGTTATCACTTTCGTTGTCTTGTGGTTGAGAACGGTGTTTTGCCATAGATTTTGTGTTTCTCCGTTTTGTTATAGTCGTCTTGTCTTCATTGAAATGACAATAATCGCATTTGTGCTTTGTGTATTTTATGGTATCGTTATTGCTCGCATTTGTAAAACTTGAGGTCAGTATGCCAGCATTACAAAAACCACAAATTTTATCCATTTCTGTTGTGGCACAATCACGTCTCTTTGAAATTCAGGCGGTTGATCTAAAATTTTCTAATGGCGAATTACGCACCTATGAACGCTTTAAGCCAAGTAGCCGAGCAGCGGTTATGGTCTTGCCTATTGAAAATGATAACTTATTGATGGTTAAAGAATATGCCGTAGGCACTGAACGGTATGAACTGGGATTTCCCAAAGGCTTAATGGAAGTGGGCGAAAGCCCTGAACAGAGTGCAAATCGAGAAATGCAAGAGGAAATTGGTTTGGCCGCAAAACATTTTATTCCGTTGCGTACAGTGAATACTTCGCCGAGTTTTATGAATAATCCCATGCACATTTTTGTTGCCCAAGATCTTTATCCTAGCCAATTAGTGGGCGATGAACCTGAACCCTTGCAACGGGTAAGCATACCTTTAAGTCAGTTGGATCAATTATTACAAGATCCTGATTTTTGCGAGGCTCGTAATTTAGTTGCGTTATATGCGTTACGTGATTATTTAGCAAAGACAGCAAGCAAAGGCTAAATGGAGAGGGGATATTATGTTAGTGCTTTCAAAGGTATTGTTGCAATCCGTATTAATTATCGCAGAACAAGCAGGCGAACATTTACGGCGATTTTATCAGCAATCTGCTGGGGTAAATGTACAGTTAAAAGCGGATAACACACCTGTTACGGAAGCAGATTTGTTTGTGAGCCAATTTTTGACTCAACAATTAAGCCAATTAACACCGAATATCCCTGTGTTGTCAGAGGAAAATTGTCATATTCCCTTTTCTGAACGTCAACAATGGCAACAATATTGGTTGATAGATCCCCTTGATGGCACACAGCAATTTATTGATCGCACCGATCAATTTGCGATACTTATTGCCTTGGTGCAACAGCATCGTCCTACATTAGGGGTTATTCATGCCCCTATTTTGCAACGTAGTTTTTATGCTATGCAGGGTTATGGTGCTTATCAACAATCGCCACAGAGTACACAAAGATTATCTCGGCAAGAACCAAACTTGCATCAGCCGTTGAAGATTGCGATAGGTTCAAGTTATTCACAACAAAAAGTGCGGTCAATTTTGCCCGAGAATTTTGCCTGTGAATTTTTGGTTTATGGTTCAAGCGGGCTAAAAAGCACCTTGGTGGCAACAGGCGAATGCGATTGTTATGTGCGTTTAGGTAATACTGGAGAGTGGGATACTGCCGCTGCTGAGATTATTCTTAATGAAATGGGGGGCAAAATTTTTGATCCACAATTCCAACCCTTAACGTATAATCAACGGCATAGTTTGATTAATCCGCATTTTGTCATGGTGGCACAAGGGCAGAGGGATTGGCAAAAGGTTTTCCGTTTTTAATATTAGGTAAAACCAATTAGTGAAAATCAAATTAATCGGTAATATAACAAAAACATAATATATTAATTCATCAATAGGAAAGCAACATGACCAAAGTAGAAACGAAACCAGAGAACAGCACCATTGCTATTTTTGGTGCATCAGGGGATTTGACCCAACGTAAACTTATTCCCGCATTTTATAATTTGTTTTTACATGGCAAATTGCCTGAAGATTTTGCGATTTTGGGCATTAGCCGTACGGATTATAGTGATCAAGCCTATCGAGATAAGGTAAAACAAGCCTTAATTGAGTATGAAAAGATTGATGAAACCCCTTTGTTAGAGGGTTTTTTACAGCATATTTATTATGTGCCAGTCAATACTTCTGAAGTAAGCGAATATGCTAAGGTAAAACAGCGTTTAGCAGAGTTAGAAACTCAACATCATACCCAAGGCAATGTGGTTTATTATCTTTCTACTCCGCCGAGCTTATACGGCGTTATTCCAGAATGTTTAGCAGCACATCAATTAAATTCTGAGCAACAAGGTTGGAAACGTTTAGTGGTAGAAAAACCTTTTGGTTATGATTTGCAATCTGCTATTGAACTTGATGACAAAATTCATCAATATTTCCAAGAACATCAACTTTATCGTATCGATCATTATCTTGGCAAAGAAACTGTACAAAATTTATTGGTATTACGTTTTTCAAATGGCTTGTTTGAGCCATTATGGAATCGTAATTATATCAATTATGTAGAAATTACAGGGGCAGAATCCATTGGAGTAGAAGATCGAGGTGGCTATTATGATGGGGCTGGGGCAATGCGTGATATGTTCCAAAACCATTTATTGCAGGTATTAGCCTTGGTTGCTATGGAGTCGCCAGCAGTAATTAATGCGGACTCGTTGCGTAATGAAGTGGTAAAAGTGTTGCAAAGTTTGCACCCATTATCGGAGCGAGATTTAGAGGAAAATTTGGTACTTGGGCAATATACCAGCTCAAAAGTGCGTGGTAATGCGTTAGCAGGCTATCGTGAGGAAAAAGGGGTTGATCCAGAATCTCGCACCGAAACCTATATGGCATTGCGTATGCAAATTGATAACTGGCGTTGGAGCGGTGTGCCGTTTTATGTGCGTACAGGAAAACGCTTACCAACCCGTGTTACAGAAATTGTGATTCATTTTAAAAGTACGCCACACCCTGTATTTAGCCAAAATGCCCCTGAAAATAAATTGATTATTCGTATTCAGCCTGATGAGGGGATTGTAATGAGCTTTGGTTTGAAAAAACCGGGGGCAGGCTTTGAAGCTCAAGAGGTATCTATGGACTTCCATTATGGCAATTTAGAAGAGTCGCACGTTTTAACTGCCTATGAACGGTTATTGCTTGATGCCATTAAGGGCGATGCTACCTTATTTACCCGTAGTGATGCGGTACAAGCCTGTTGGCAATTTGTCCAACCTATTTTGGACTATAAAACCAAACCTGATTTCAAATTACATGGTTATGCTTGTGGTACTTGGGGACCTGAAGCAGCAGATCAATTAATGGCAAGAAGTGAACGTGAATGGCGTTTCCCTTGTAAAAATTTAACCAATACCAATTATTGTGAGCTTTAATATGAATAAAACCATTTTTGCTACGGCACAACAAGCCGTAGAGCAAATCGCACAAGAGCTGTTGGTTTATAGTCAGCAAGATCGCCCTGTGCATATTTCTTTATCTGGTGGCAGTACACCAAAATTATTGTTCAAAACCCTAGCTCAAGCTCCTTATCAGCAGGGTATTCATTGGCAAAATTTACATTTTTGGTGGGGCGATGAACGTATGGTTGCCCCTACTGATCCTGAAAGTAATTATGGCGAAGTACAACATTTATTATTTGATCATATTACTATTCCAGCAGAAAATATTCATCGTATTCGTGGTGAGCAAGATCCTGAACAAGAATTAGCTCGTTTTAGTGCAGAATTAAAACAATATATTCCCACAGGTCAATTTGACTGGATTATTTTAGGTATGGGGACTGATGGACATACAGCCTCATTATTTCCACACCAAACGGATTTTAATGATACACATTGGGCTGTTATTGCGAAACACCCTGAAACAGGACAATTACGCATTTCCAAAACCGCTCATTTACTTGAACAAGCAAAACGTATTACTTACTTAGTAACAGGGGCAGCGAAAGCACAAATTTTGCAAGAAATTCAAGATAATGATGCAGAGCAATTACCTTATCCTGCCGCCAAAATTAAGGCAAAAAACGGTAAAACAGATTGGTATCTTGATCAAGATGCCGCTAACTTATTGCAAAAATAAATAAAAATCTAACCGCACTTTTTGTGGTTACCAAACAACAGGAGAAAACAATGTCAGTAAAAGGCGATATCGGCGTTATCGGTTTAGCGGTAATGGGACAAAACTTAATTTTAAATATGAATGACCACGGTTTTAAAGTGGTGGCTTATAACCGAACCACCTCAAAAGTTGATGAATTTCTTGAGGGGGCGGCGAAAGGAACTAATATTATTGGAGCTTATTCCATTGAGGACTTAGTCAGCAAATTAGAAAAGCCACGTCGTGTTATGTTAATGGTGCGTGCAGGTACGGTAGTGGATCAATTTATTGATGCCCTTGTGCCACATTTAGAACAAGGCGACATCATTATTGATGGTGGTAATTCCAATTTCCCTGATACCAATCGCCGCGTTGAGGCTTTGCGTGAAAAAGGTATTCGTTTTGTTGGTGCCGGTGTATCAGGTGGCGAAGAGGGAGCAAGACACGGACCTTCCATTATGCCAGGTGGTAATGAAGAGGCTTGGCCATATGTAAAACCTATTCTACAAGCTATTTCAGCTAAAACTGATAAAGGCGAACCTTGCTGTGATTGGGTTGGTAAAGAAGGGGCAGGGCATTTCGTCAAAATGGTACATAATGGCATTGAATATGGCGATATGCAGTTAATTTGTGAGGCTTACCAATTCTTAAAAGACGGATTAGGGCTAAGCTATGAACAAATGCAAGCTACTTTTGCTGAATGGAAAAAAACAGAGTTAGATAGCTATCTCATTGATATTACAACAGATATTCTTGGTTATAAAGACAGCGATGGTCAGCCATTAGTAGAAAAAATCCTTGATACCGCTGGACAAAAAGGAACAGGAAAATGGACAGGCATTAATGCTCTTGATTTAGGTATTCCATTAACCTTAATTACCGAATCTGTCTTTGCTCGTTGTGTATCCTCTTTTAAAGAACAACGTGTTGCCGCAGAAAAAGCCTTTAATAAACAAATTGGCAAAGTAGAAGGTGATAAACAAGTTTGGATTGAAGCGGTACGCAAAGCCCTACTTGCCTCAAAAATTATTTCTTACGCACAAGGCTTTATGCTTATTCGTGAAGCATCAGAAAATAACGGTTGGAATATTAACTATGGTAGTACAGCATTATTATGGCGTGAGGGTTGCATTATTCGTAGTGCATTCCTAGGCAATATCCGAGATGCTTATGAAAACAACCCAGACCTTGTTTTCCTAGGCTCAGATCCTTATTTCAAAGCTATTTTAGAAGACTGTTTAGCTGATTGGCGTAAAGTGGCGGCTAAAGCCATTGAAATCGGTATCCCAATGCCTTGTATGGCATCAGCCATTACTTTCTTAGACGGCTACACCACCGCACGCTTGCCTGCTAACTTATTACAAGCACAACGTGATTATTTTGGTGCTCACACTTACGAACGTACCGACAAACCGCGTGGCGAATTCTTCCATACCAACTGGACAGGAACAGGCGGTAATGTATCTTCAAGTACTTATGATGTGTAAAAACTAGTTTAACTAAAACCACCTTTCTATGTTTCTATAGTAGGTGGTTTTATTATATAGTCGTTCCACTTTAGAATAATACGGTGTTGGCGCCTCACTGTACAATTCTTCTTCGGCGTCCCCCTTATCTTAAATTGAAACAATTATATATCGCTATTAGCAACATCAAAGATATCATTCAAAAACTTACCTCTCTTTTTAGTTCACATTAAGTTAAATTTGATGCTGTAATTAGTCGTTTAGTGTAATCTTGTTGTGGATTATTAAAAATCTGGTCGGCATTGCCTGTTTCCACTATTTTTCCTTGATTCATTACGATAATACGATCACTTAATGCCCGAATAACAGCTAAATCGTGGCTAATGAAAATGTAGCTTAGACCGTATTTTTGCTGTAAGCGATTGAGGAGTTCAACTACCGTAATTTGGGTTGAACGATCTAATGCTGAGGTAGGTTCATCAAGTAGCACAAATTTAGGCTCAAGGATAATTGCTCGAGCGATGGCGATACGTTGCCGTTGTCCACCTGAAAATTCGTGGGGATAACGGTTTATCATTGTTGGCGATAAATTCACCTCTTGTAACATTTGGCAAACTTTTTCTCGCCGTTCTGCTTTACTTAGTGTTGGACAATGTACTGTTAATCCCTCACCAATAATTTCGCCGATAGTTAAACGTGGTGATAAAGAATTAAAGGGATCTTGAAACACCATTTGCATATCTTTTTTCAAGCATTGATGTGCCACTTGATCTAATTGTGCAAGGTTAACGCCATTAAAGCTCAAATTACCCTGATAAGGCAAAATTTGCATAATCGCTCGTCCTAAGGTGGATTTACCTGAACCTGATTCACCAACAATGCCTAAGGTTTCTCCTATATTGAGTTCTAATGATAGAGGTTTTACCGCATTAAATATTTTCTTTGGCTTACCAAATAAATTACGTTTTAATACATAATCCACAGAAATTTGCTCAGCCTTGATTAATGTACCTGCTGTTGGACGTTGCTGAGCTTTGAAGTGGGTGGGAATAGGGGTAAGCAATTCTATGGTGTAGGGGTGTTGAGGTTGTGCAAATACCTGTTGGGTATTGCCTTGTTCAATAATTTCGCCATTTTTCATTACACAAACTCGATCAGAATAACGGCGAACTAAGCGTAAATCGTGAGAGATCAGGATAATTGCCATTCCCATTTCTCGTTGTAATTCAAGCAAGAGATCGAGGATTTCGGCTTGTGTTGTTACATCAAGAGCAGTAGTGGGTTCATCAGCGATGAGTAAATCAGGCTGGTTGATGATTGCCATTGCGATCATTATTCGCTGTAGTTGTCCCCCTGAAAATTCTTGTGGATAGCAATCTAATTTTTTCTCTGCCTGCGGAATTTTTACTTTGTGAAGAGCTGATAATGCCATTTGTTTGGCTTGTTTTTTATTAATCTGTGGTTGATGAATATGTAAAGCTTCACTAATTTGTTTACCTATGGTCATATAGGGATTTAACGAGGTCATTGGTTCTTGGAAAATCATACCAATGCGATCACCACGTAATTTCTGTAAGGCTTTTTCATTGAGATCAAGAAGAGATTGTTCCTCAAACAGAATTTGTGAGTCTTGCCCATAACGAACAATATTTTTAGGAAGCAATTGCATAATTGCCATTGAAGTTACCGATTTGCCTGAACCTGACTCGCCAACAATAGCAAGGGTCTGTCCTTTGTCTAATTGAAAAGAAACCGAACGTACCGCTTGCACATACTGATCATCAGTTTTGAGTTGTACTTTTAAATTTTTTACTGCTAATAATGCCATTCACAACTCCTATTTATCTTTTGGATCGAGGGCATCACGCAAGCCATCACCAATAAAATTAAAACAAAATAAGGTTAAACAAAGAAAAAATGCAGGAAAAATCAGTAACCAAGGAGAGGTTTCCATTTGCATTGCCCCATCACTTAATAACGCTCCCCAACTGCTCATAGGTTCTTGCGTACCCAAGCCGAGAAAGCTCAGGAAAGATTCAAATAAAATTAATGAAGGCACTTCTAAAGAAGCATAAACCACCACAATACCTAAGACATTGGGAATAATATGTCGCCAAATGATTTGACGGCGAGAAACGCCACATACAACCGCCGCCTCAATAAATTCTTTGTTTTTTAGGCTAAGGGTTTGCCCTCGTACAATTCGGGCTAAATTGAGCCACGCAATCATACCTATTGCCACAAAAATTAATAAAATGTTTTTACCAAATAAAGTAACTAATAGAATCACAAAAAACATAAAGGGAAAAGAACTTAATATTTCTAGCAAACGCATCATAATCATATCAGTTTTGCCACCAATATAACCTGAGATTGCTCCATAAATTGTGCCAATTAATACTGCAATCAACGCACCTGCTATGCCCACCATTAATGAGATACGTCCTCCTATTGCCACTCGTACCAATAAATCGCGCCCAGAACTGTCTGTACCAAAATAATGCCCTGAGGCAAAATCAGGCGCAATCCCCATCATATTCCAATCAGTATCTTCATAGCTAAATGGCATAAGCATTGGGGCAAAAGTAATAAATAGCACAATAAGTAATAAGGTCATTAAACTGGCTACCGCCGCTTTATTACGAAAAAAACGACGACGTGCATCTTGCCATAGGCTACGCCCTTGTACCGTTTGCTGGCTAAGTTGTTGAGCAAGCTGTTGTTTTTCTTTATTTAACATAACTATCCTTAAGAATAACGAATTTTGGGATCGATAACAGCATATAAAATATCCACAATGGCATTAAACAAAATGGTTAATGTACCGACTAAAATAGTGAGGCTAAGCACTAGAGAATAATCTCGATTTAATGCTCCATTAACAAAAAGTTGACCTATCCCGGGTAATCCAAATACGCTTTCAATTACCATTGAACCTGTAATAATCCCCACAAAGGCAGGCCCGAGATAGGTTATTACTGGTAACAAGGCTGGACGTAATGCGTGCTTAAAAACAATTTGCCACATTGGTAGCCCTTTGGCTTTCGCAGTACGAATAAAATTAGTATGCAATATTTCTATCATTGAGCCTCTTGTTATTCTTGCGATACCTGCCACATAACCAATGGTTAAAGATAAAACAGGTAACACCATATAATAAAGCTGTCCTCCATTCCAACCACCAGCAGGTAGCCATTTCAAATAAATAGCAAAAAATAATACTAATAAAGGAGCAAAAACAAAGCTCGGCATAATAATGCCTGTCATCGCAAAAGACATTATCAAATAATCCCACCAGCTATTTTGTTTAAGTGCGGCGATTGTTCCTGCCAATAAACCAATAACAACAGCTAAAATAAAAGCCACAATGCCTAATTTGAAGGACACTGGAAAAGCTGAGGCTATAAGACTATTGACCGTTTGATCCTTATATTTAAAAGATGGTCCAAAATCCCCTTGTGCAAGGTTTTTTAAATACAATACATATTGTTTAGATAAAGGCTCATTAAAATGATATTTCGCTTCAATGTTTGCCATTACTTCTGGTGGATAAGCCTTTTCTGAAGTAAAAGGGCTACCCGGTGCTAATCGCATGAGGAAAAAAGAAACGGTAATCAAAATAAATAAAGTTGGAATAGCTTCTAATAAGCGTTTTAACATAAATTTCAGCATTATTTTCTCCGTTTTAGTCAAAAATACCCTTAAGGTTCAACACTTAAGGGTATTTTGTATAACTTAATGCTTAATAATATAGAGATTTCTTAATAAAATATCATCTTGCGGATCTTTGCCAGTATAGCCTTTTACATAAGGTTTTACTAAACGCGTATTCACATAATTATAGACAGGAACAATAGCAAAATCCTGTGCAAGCACCTGTTCAGCTTTAGCATAAACCTCTGCTCGCCCATTAGCATCTGCCACTTGATAAGACTGTGCTATCACATCATCATAATCCTTATTCTTATAGAAAGCGGTATTATTGCTAGAATTGGATAAGAAATAATTGGTAAATGAGCTTGCTTGGTTATAATCGGCTGACCAACCAGCACGAGCCACATCATAATTACCTTGACGCCGACTATCAATGTAAGTTTTCCATTCTTGATTTTCTAATTTCACATCAATTAAACCTTTCGTATTCGCTTTCCAAATAGAAGCTGCAGCAATCGCTACTTTTTTATGATTTTCGTTCGTGTTATATAAAATAGTAAATTTTAATGGATTAGCTTTACTAAATCCCGCCTCTTCCAATAATTGAATCGCTTGTTGATTACGCTCAGACATTGCTTGTGAAGCATAAGCAGGCTGTTGTATTTTTTCGCCTTCTTCAATGTAAGTTGGGGTAAACACATAGGTTGGCGTTTGCCCTTGAGCAAGCACTTTATCAGTAATAATATGACGATCTAAAGCAAGATTTAACGCTTTACGCACACGAATATCATTAAATGGTGCTTTCGCATTATTAAGTTCATATAAATAGGTTGCTAATGTTTTACTTACAAAAACTTCATCTGGTATATCTTGCTTAAGTTTAGTAAATTGCTCTGGTGGCAAGGTATAATGAGTAATATCTAAATCCCCTGCACGATAGCGTTGTACGTCCGTAGTTGGGTTTTCAATGGCTAAAAAGGTTGCGCTATCAATCACCGTTTGCTTGTCATTCCAATATAACGGATTACGTTTAAACACAATCTTTTCATTGATAACGTGTTCAGCAAGGCTATAAGCACCATTCCCTATATGATTACCGACTTTTACCCAATTTGTTCCATACTGTTCAATGGCTTTACGAGGTACAGGCAATAAAGATTGATGAGTGGTTAAACCTACGGCATAAGGGACAGGCTGATCGAGTTCTACTACCAAGGTATAATCATCAACAGCTTTAACACCAAGCTCTTCTGGCTGTTTATGACCATCAATAATATCTTGAGCATTTTTTACCTGTAAATAAACGAGAAAACTTGCATAAGGCGAGCCTGTCGCTGGGGTAACTAAACGCTGCCAAGAATAGACAAAATCTTCTGCGGTAACAGGATCACCATTTGACCATTTTGCCTCTTTACGTAAATGAAATGTCCAAGTTTTAAAATCAGGACTACTTTGCCAAGATTCCGCTACACCCGGTTGTTCGTGTCCATATTCATCTTTAGTTACCAAGCCTTCATACAATTGAAAAGCCACTTGTGCTTCAGGTAAACCTTCTGTCAAATGCGGATCAAAACTTTGTGGTTCAGAACCATTATTAAGGGTAATTTGTTGTTTTTCTGCCAACACCGTCCCTGCTGGAACATTTGCTGCTAGTGCAGAAAAAGACAGTCCACAAGCGATTGTAGTAGCGAATAAATAACGGGTAAAAACAGTTGCCATATGATGTTCCTTATAAGCAAAAATAAGGTTTTATTAGTAACTGAAAATCTTATCTTTGTAAAGAAATAAATCTGACTTGAGGGTAATTCATTGAATATTATAACCATTTCAATTTAAAGTGAGCCTGCTATAAATTATTCATTATCAACGATAACAATAAAAAAATGCGGTCAAAACTGACCGCACTTTTCTACTTTCCGCTAAAATCAAAGATAAATTACTTACGCGAAAGCGGTGGTACAAAAGAAATGCCCATATCCCAAGGTTGTTCAATCCAAGTATTTTGAGGAATGCTGATAATATAATCATCAACTAATTCTGCCCCTGCTGGTTTAGCAAACACAGTAACAAAGCGGGCTTTTGGATACATTTCTCGGATTGCTCGAGCTGTGTTGCCTGTATCTACTAAATCATCAACAATCACAAACCCTTCGCCATCGCCAATTTCAGCTTTATGTAGCACTTTTAATTCGCTTTGCTGATCATGATCATAACTTGCAATACATACCGTTTCCACATAACGAATTCCTAATTCTCTGGCTAATACCCCTGCAGAAAATAAACCACCACGACTTACCGCAACAATCCCTTTCCATTGCGAGGCGGGCAATAATCCTTCGGCTAATTTACGGGCATGCATATGGAACATATCCCAAGTTACCACATATTTTTCACTCATAAGACACACCTTATTGTTAGTTTTAAATAAAATTGGGTAAGGATAACCTGAAATTGGATTTCATGCTATTATTTATGTGAAAATTTTGCGAATTTGCAGTAATTATCCACATTTTCAGCAAAATATAATCGTTTTCTATTTATCGTCGTTTCACTTTAAAATAAGACAAAGTGGGACAACTATACCTCAAGTTATAACCATAATCATTATATTAGGAGAAATAATGACACAACTACAAGCCCTACAACCTCAATTATTATGGCAATGGTTTGCCCAAATTTGTGCTATTCCTCACCCGTCCTATCACGAACAACAATTAACTCAATTTATTATTGAATGGGCAAAAACAAAAGATTTTTTTGTTGAACAAGATGAAGCGGGTAATATTTTAATTCGTAAACCTGCCACTCAAGGATATGAAAAACGTAAAGGCATTGCCTTACAAGCCCATTTAGATATGGTGCCACAAGCCAATTCCAGCTCTCACCACAATTTTATAACCGATCCCATTCAACCTTATATTGACGGCGAGTGGGTTAAAGCTAAAGGTACTACCCTAGGTGCAGATAACGGCATCGGTTTAGCCTCAGCGTTAGCGGTGTTAGACAGCGAAGAATTAGCTCACCCTGCATTAGAAGTCTTATTAACCATGACCGAAGAAGCTGGTATGGAGGGCGCAATAGGTTTACGTCCAAATTGGCTAACTAGCCCAATTATGATTAATACAGATACCGAAGAAAATGGCGAAATCTATATGGGTTGTGCTGGTGGACTTAACGCCAATGCCGAAGTGCCTATTGAATGGCAAACCAATACCTTTCCTTATTGTTATCAATTACAATTAACAGGCTTACAAGGCGGGCATTCAGGCTGCGATATTCATACTGGGCGTGTTAATGCCATTAAATTACTGGCTCGCATACTCACAAGTTTGCAAACTCAAATGGACTTTTGTTTAGCGGATATTACAGGCGGTTCAGTACGCAATGCTATTCCTCGTGAGGCTTTTGCGACTTTAGTCTTTGCTCAACAACCTAGCCAATTACAAAGTGCGGTGGAGAAATTAAAAATTTTACTGCAACAAGAATTGGCAATAGCAGAACCGCAATTACAACTCAACTTAGTGGTTCAACCATTACCAAATCAAGTATTTAGCCTATCTTCAACCCATAAAATCATTCAATGGCTAACCTGTTTACCTAATGGTGTTATTCGCAACAGCGATATGATGCCAAATGTGGTAGAAACTTCATTAAGTACAGGGATTTTACTGACAGAACAAAATAAGGTAAAAGCCATTATTTTATTACGTTCCTTAATTGAAAGTGGCAAAGAAGAGGTTAAAAATCAATTAATTGCCTTAATGGCATTGGTGGGTGGCAAGGTGGAATTTAGTGGCGATTACCCCGGTTGGGCACCGCAAAAAACCTCTGAAATTATGCAATTAACCAAAACGATTTATGATCAAATTTTAGGTTATGAATCTGTGGTAAAAGTGATCCACGCAGGATTAGAATGTGGCTTAATTAAACAAAAATACCCTGATATTGATGTGGTTTCCATTGGTCCAACCATTTTAAATGCACATTCACCTGACGAAAAAGTGCATATTCCTGCGGTACAAACCTATTGGCAATTACTTACCCAGATTTTGGCACAAGCACCACACATAATTTAAAGGTGTAATGGACAAAATGGTTGCTAATAATAATTTTCTCAAGTTGTTAGCAACTCTTTTTATTTAAAAAATCCTTTATAAACATAATCTTACGCTTTCTGCTTAATCCATTATGATTAATTAATTTCCGCTTAAGTTCACTAAATAAACCTTCTAACCGATTTGTTGTTTTTTCAAAATTTAATTCCGTATGCTTTTCAAAGGTAAATAAATATTTTTCATAATATTTAATACTCGCTAATGCCCCTCTTAATCCTTTATAGTAAAACCCATTAAAAATCGCTACATAACCACATAAAATAAAAGAATAGACGATCAATGCAATTTAACCGCCACTCTTTACGTTTTTGCTTTATCCAAGCCCAAGTGCGTTCAATTGGATTAAGGTCAGGACTGTAAGGTGGGAGCCAGAGAATGGTATGCCCCGCGGCTTCTATCAATGCTTTTGTGTCTGAACCTTTATGAAAAGCAGCATTATCCATCACAATAACACTGTTATCAGGAAGTTGCGGAAGTAATCACTGCTCGACCCAACCATGAAAAACATCGCTATTGATACTGCAATCATACAGCCCCACAGCAAAGAGCTGTTGATTAAGTACAGCACCGATGGCATTACTCTGGTTTTTAAGTTGCCAGTTGGATTGGCTAAGACAAGGCTTACCTCTTTGAGCATACCCATGCGGTCTGTTGTCATGCATTTTAAAGTCGCTTTCATCTAAATAAATGATTTTTCTTCCCGCTTTTTTAAATGCTTTTAGCGCATTAAGAAAAGACTTTCGTTTTTCAGTATCTGCTTGAGAATGCGCTAACGTCTTTTTTTTACGCGTTATTCCTAGCCTTTTCAAAGCTGTACAAATGGCGTTTTGGCTACAACCTAAACGCTGTGCTCGCTGCCATTGATAATCATCGGGATAAGCTTCAACATCGGCTTTGAGGAGGTCATTATCAATCTTATAAGGTTTAACAATACGTTTCTTTCGTTCAGGGTTTTTCTTCCATCTCTGGATGGTGTTAGTACTGAGCTGAAACTCTTGTGCCAATTCTCGAAAGCTTGCGCCACCTTCGAGTTTGGCTAATATCATTTGCCGGTAGTCTTTTGAGTATGCCATGTGAATATTGTAGCGTATTTAATTAGATTTTACTATATGTTTATAAGGAAAATAACCTTTTTCATTGCATTTCTCTGAGCGTTCATTCAAATAATCTTGATGTTTTAAATACCAATAATGCAAACGACGAAAAAAATCATATTTTTGGCTTTCTTTTAAGGTTTTCATAATAATTTTTAATTCCTTTCCAGCCTGAGATTGATGTTTTTTTCTTAATTTTCTCATCACCATTGCCACAAGATGAAAATGGCACATTTGAATAGGTGTATTGAATATCTCTTTTAACAGTCCACGACGACCGTCGCAGGTAATTGATTGAATAATATAGCCTTTTTCTCTTAACCGATTTAATACTGTTTGATAATAAATCTCCTTTTCTGTTTTCACCATTTGATGATAAATCACTTTTTCTGTGAGGCTATCCATTAACACTAACACACCAAAATCTCGCTTAAAGAAAGTGGTATCCATAATAATATTTAGGTGTATTGATAGAGGAAGTTTTAAAGCTGTTTTAGGGGATTTATTAATATCTCTTTGGATTGTTTTAACAGAGCATTGATATTTAATTGCAAGTTCTTTATAGGTCTGTTTTCCTTGAGAATAATAAAACCAAATTTCAGTGGATTTAATTTGTTTTGAAAGGTAAAAGTTTTATTACAATGATTGCATTTATAGCGTTGAAAATTATTTCTAATACCATGTTTTTTTATCTGTTTGTTTAAACAGAATGGACAGTTTTTGGTTCATTGTTCAAAAAAGTGAGTTAAAGCCTTGCAGTATACGGTATTATGTAGCAGTTGCACAAAGTTAAAAAATCAACCCATCAACCGTTAAAAACAAAAGCCTTTAGCGCAATAATATGCTAAAGGCTTTTTAGTTGAAATCGCTTTTGTTGATTCTTTACGACTGGCAAGATCTTTCCCACAATAAATCGTTTATAACTGGCGGATAAGCGAGATTTACCCTTACCGCAAGTTAGTTTAAAAAGCGTGGTTATTTGAGATTCTTGTACTGTTGCCAAAAATCATCGTGAACATCTGTTTTTGAGGGAGATAACAGTATTCTTGGGTAAAGCACGAACGTTGGCATGAGGGGTAATGAATCAAATTGAGCTTGATTGCTGATTTTTATTTTAAGGTAGCCAAAGTGATATATTATACCGATAAACAGCACCGTCATCTCAAGCATAAAAAGAACGGTATTCACTGCACGAATAATTTGAATACTCAATATATCAGGATAGAAATACGCCAGTCCTTTGCTCGTCAAGAAAATCATCAAAGCTGCAATCATAGAGTGCATAAGCGGTAATTGTTTTAATCGTTGGTAGATAAAAATCACTGCCAAAATATAAATCAAAATCAATGTTTTCATCATGTTTCCTTAATTAGGCTATCTTTAAGTAGTGTCGATCATTCGAAGCGGTGAGGCTTGCTAAGCCAAACACCGCATCACCTTTTTTGTTACCTTGCCAATACCCTGTAAACTCTCGTGATGGCAAGGTATTTAAGCAACCAGTTAATAGTTGCTCAACTTTCTCTTTTACGCTCTTTTGGTGATTATCTTCTCACCACGCTATTTCATTGGCATAGAGCATCAGGTATTTATTGCTCATTTTGTGATAGATACCTGTTATCGCTCGCCACAGCCTTGCGAAAAAAGATTCAGCAAGGTTATTGGTGATGCCGTCAATCGAACAGTATGCTTGTGAATGATTGACTCGCCATAAATCATAATGAAAGGCTAAATCATCATAGGCAGGATTTTCATCGGCATAAATTTTGCTATTCGGTTTGACTAAGCGTTGAGTTAAATTGAGTATATCTTGCGTATTTTCCTCTTTCACTAACGCCACAATACTTCTATCAGCCCCTTTTATTATCGCTTGATTAGCAGCTCGTTGGCGAAATACCAATACACAAGATTTATCTGTACGCTGATAGCGCTTTTTTCGTCTATCAATACGTTTATGGCGAAAGTTTTTAGGGCGAATGTAGTAGTTTATATAAGCCCCATCAATATGAACCTCGCCATTCAGCGGTGTTAAATCTTTGGTTTTTTCTAAACTTTCCCTGAATTTATGTAAAAGCACCCAAGCTGTTTTATATTGCACGTTGAGCTTATGTGATAAGGCAATAGCGGATAATCCCTTGCTTTCAGTCGCAAAATAGAAAATGGCCAATATAATTTTACGCAAAGGCAGTTTTGCACCTTGAAAAATCGTGCCTGCGGTAATGGAAAAACGATAACAACAATGTTTGCATTGCCATTGTTGGCGAGTTTTAATGAAGTAGGCAGAATGACGAATACCGCAACGAGGGCAAACTTGCTCTTCTTCTGTTCCCCATCGGGCCTTTTTGAGTAGAGCCAGTATTTCAGTATCAGCAAGCCCAGCCACTTGTGTCAGTGACAAGCAGCGAGCTTTTGCAGATAACAGGAAATGCTGTGCCATAAAAAAACAAAAGTCCCTTTATTACAACTCTCGATTTTCCAAGCCTTTTTAGGCTTAAAAACAATCAAAAACTGTAATAAAGGGACTATTATCCGTGGCGAAAATGATATAGATTATTGGGTGGCATGTCAAGCGAAATTTTCAGACAAAAATCAGAATGTTTGTCAAGTTATTTTTAATAAATATTGCAAAATAATTTTAAGTTTTTGATAAAGAAAGATTATTTTTTAGGAATAATGGGTTATATTTATGGCATTTACCTTGTTTGCTTTATTTTTAATCAGTTTTAATTCAATGAACTGGATAAATAATGAGCAATTTTAATGTTAAGCCACCCCAAAGGGTGGCAACAAAGGAATTAGTATTAAGGAAAGCGATAATATCTTTTACTATCAACAATGATGGTATTCTTATCCACTAATTTGGCGCTAAGATTTTCTATTTTATCTTCTGCTTCTTCGTTTATTTCTCCCATATCTATTGTTTTCGCTTTGACTTGTGCGCTAAAAGCATCTTGAGTTAGTGAATAGAATTTAGCAACTTTGTGTAAACTAAACCCTATAAATTCTAATATATTATGCTCAGGAGTGATATTTAGCTTACCTAGTTCATAAATAGGGAAGTTGATACCACTAACTCTTTTATTTCCCACATATCTATCCTATAATCAACTTCCTTTCCAACAAAATGCTTAGGAACTTTATATGCAAACTCAACTATTAAAAGAAATTAATTCTGTTTTAAAGGGCTTTCCACAATATTGGAATGGTGAAACATTGAAACGAAGCGAAGTGATTACGGCTATAGAAAACAAAGAACCATTGATAATAAAAGCTTTAGCATCGAATGAAAAATTAAAACAGCAGTATAGCACCGACATTGATGGCATTTTATTATTTGATTTTGCTAAATTAATCAATTTGATTCAATATAAGGAGTATTGGAAAGACAGCTTTACAAAGTATAAAAACAAAATAGGTTTAACATCTAACGGTAACTATTTAATTGATAGTGGTGATATTGTTTTAGATTTTCCTTTTAAAGACTGCATGCTTGAAGGTGGCATGAGTAAATCTGAAATCGGAAAAAATGAAGTTTTTTACAATGAAATTATTGCAGCTGACGAAATTGATAGACTAAAACAACCTAAAGTATTAGTTAATGCAAAAAGATACTCTGCTGACGGTGTAGAAGATGGTATTTCAAAAATAACCTCCGATGACAACTTAATCATTAAAGGGAATAATCTATTGGTTTTACATTCACTTGTCACGAAATTTCGTGGCAAAGTGAAATTGATTTATATTGATCCGCCTTATAACACGGGTAACGATAGCTTTAAATACAACGATAAATTTAATCATTCTACTTGGCTGACATTTATGAAAAATCGTCTTGAAATTGCCAGAGAATTATTGGCTGATGATGGTGTGATTTTTGTGCAATGTGATGATAATGAGCAGGCTTATTTAAAAGTTTTAATGGATGAAATTTTTGGTAGAGAAAATAGTAAAGTTACATTATATGTTCAAGTAAGATTTGCTAATAAGACATTAAATGAAGATAACGATTATCAGAAAATAATGGAACATATTTTTGTATATTCCAATACAAATTATAGACCTAATAAAGATAAAATTGAATATTCATATGATTCTTTCTGTTATGAAATTAAGGAATTAGAAAAAGGTAAAACTGAAATTATTGGTGGTAGAGAAGTTATTATTTTTGAACCGCATCAATATAGAATAGATAAAGTTAAACCACATAAAAATGCCTTAAAAGAAACATGGGCAACGGGTTCATTAGTTAAACAAGGTGGTTCAGCAGCTGAATTTTTACATTTATATCTTAAAGAACGTAAAGATAAAGATGGATTAGGTGTTTTATATAAAGTGATTGGAATGGGAACAAAAGGAGATGGTTTAGGATACAGATATATTACAGGTCCAAAACAAGCAACAGCTATAAATGGTAAATTTTATACAGGAATCCCTATTGAAAAACAATGTTCTAATGAAAATGCAAAGACCATTCCAATAAAAAATTTATTAAAAGATGAAGATATCTATATCGATAATTTTTGGGATTACAAAGATAGTTTTGGAAATTGTAGAACCCAAGGCGGAGTGGCTTTTAATGGTGGAAAAAAACCAGAACAATTACTAAAAAGAATTATTGAAATAGCAACCAATGAATCCGACATCATCCTAGACTATCATTTAGGTAGCGGAACAACTGCTGCTGTGGCACATAAAATGAACCGCCAATATATCGGCATTGAGCAAATGGATTATATTGAAACACTTGCCGTTGAACGTTTGAAAAAAGTAATTGATGGTGAGCAAGGTGGTATTTCCAAAGAGGTAAATTGGCAAGGCGGTGGTTCATTCGTCTATTGCGAATTAGCTAAACTAAACCAAAACTATGTAGATTCTATATTAAGAGCAGAATCTACCGAACAGCTAAACTCTATTCTTGATGTTATGCAACATGAAGCTTATCTTAATTACCAAATTGAGCTAGAAAACCTATTGAAATCAACCTATGAGGTAGATGGTGTTGAACATGAAGTTGAATTTTCTCAACTATCTCTTGCTGAACAAAAAGAATTGCTGATTGCATTGCTAGATAAAAACCAGTTATATGTAAACTTATCAGAAATTGACGATGTGAAGATGAATATCTCTGATACGGACAAAAAGTTCACTCAAAGTTTCTATCAGTTGGAGATATAAAATGGCTAAGAAAAAGACTTTAATTATTGATGATAGTGAACTACTGGTTAGAAAATTAAGACAGCGATTTAAAAGGAACTATCTAGATCTATTCGGTGATAATGATCGTTGGGACTGTTCATATATTCAGAATAACCTCAAGGATAAACTACGCCCATATCAGGAAGAAACACTATTTTTCTTCCATGATTGTCAATCTAATAGCAAAACTGAGCTTAATTTCCGCCACTTAATGTTTAATCTAGCAACAGGTGCAGGTAAAACCATGTTAATGGCTGCGACTATGTTATATCTGTTTAAAGAAAAGGGGTTCCAAAATTTCCTGTTCTTTGTTCATACTGATGGAATTCTACAAAAAACCATTGATAACCTAGTCAACACAGGGTCTTCTAAGTATTTATTTACTCAAGTCATTGAAATTGATGGTAGAGATATAAAAATTGAACAAGTTGATGTTTTCCCAAAAACACCAAATGACAATACAATTTACTTAAAACTAGCAACTATTAATAAGGTTCATTTAGACTTAAACATTCAAAAAGAAAATGCTATTACTTTTGAAGATTTACAAGATATACCATTAGTTATGTTGGCTGATGAAGCGCACCATTACAATGCGGCCACCGCTTCAACTAAAAAAGAAAAAGAAGATGCTGGCAAATGGGAGAGAACAATTGAAAAATTGCTCAATATAAATAATTGCAATCGACTATTGGAGTTTACAGCAACTATTGATTTATCTAATGAAGATTTATTTAACAAATATAAAGATAAAATTGTGCAACGCTACGATTTAAGAAAATTCATGGAAGATGGATTTTCAAAAAAAGTAATGTTACTACAAGTCAATCAAGATGATAAAACTAAAATGCTTGATGCCATTTTGCTTAGTCAGTATCGCAAGCTAATTGCTAGTAAGAATGGCATCTTAAGTTTCAAACCAGTGATTATGTTTAAATCAAATCAAATTGATGTGTCAATAGATAAACATGAAGAGTTTAATCAAGTTATTAATGATTTGACTGTTGAACAAATTACTAATCATTTACAAGATAAGCAAAAGGTATTATCAGATAAGCCAGCAAGCATTTGGCATAAAGTAGCAAAATTCTACGGCGAGTTAGATTTGCAAGATGTGCTTTTAGGTATTAAAAAAGATTTTAATGAATTAAATATCATTAATGCAAACGGCAAAGAAATGATTGATGAAGGCAATGCTAAAATACTCAATACATTAGAAGATGTTAACAACCCTTTCCGAGTGGTCTTTGCTGTTGCCAAACTAAATGAAGGTTGGGATGTATTAAACTTGTTCGATATTGTCAGAATTAGTGAAAAAGCTGTTTCAACTTCAGCTAGCACTAATCAAGAAGCTCAATTAATTGGTCGTGGAGCAAGATATTTCCCATTCTTTTATAAAAATGAAAAGCTAGGAAAAAGACGATTTGATAATCAAAATACTGAATTAGCTATTCTAGAACAGTTGCATTATCACACTATTAATGAAACGAGTTATATCAATAACTTAAATAACTCAATTACACAAACTCGTTTGCTGACTAGTCTTGATGGCTCAGAACAGGTTTTTACTGTGAAAGTAAAAGAAAGTTTTAAAAAGACTTTAGCCTATCAAGAAGGAAAACTATATCGTAATAGAACTAAATCAGTTAGCCCAAAAGAAAGAACATTATACTCTTACACTGATAAGGACATATTTTTATCTTATAAGATTGCTGATGAAAGTTTATTATCAGAAATCCAAAATTTAAACCTTGCTAACTTTAAAAGTAAATCAGTTAAGGTTGAAACATTAAAAGCTGGAAGATCATATTTTAGAAAAGCTATTCAACGACTGAAATTTTATCAATTTAGTAACCTAAAACGATACTTTCCTGTTTTAAACAGCATTGATGAATTTATCATGGATTACTTAAGTAGTATAAGAGTACAAGTAACAATTCCAGAAGGATTGAATTTAAGCGAACTAACACCCAAAGAAAGGCTAAATCTACTAGAAGAAGCACTAGCTAAGATAGCAATTAATATTACCAAAAACTATCAAAAAACTACTGGCACAAAGGTGTTCTATGGTACAGCTCTTAATGAGATTGTTAAAGATTACGAAATTAAAGTAGAAGATAGTACAGATAACATTTCTCAAAAAATTACCGCTAAAAATATGATTGGTAAGAAATGGTTTGTTTATGATAATGCAGTCTTAAATCAACTAGAACATCAAATGTTAAGCGATATGCATGAGGTCATCTCGAAGCTTGAAGTAAAGTATAGAGATGTTTATCTCATTCGCAACGATGAAAGATCATCTAGTTTCAAATTAACTGAATTTGATGGTGTTAGAGGGTTTATGCCAGACTTTATCTTAATTCTAAGCAATGATAATGAACAGACTTTCTATCAGGTTATTCTTGAACCAAAAGGGGAACCATATTATCTACAGGATAAATGGAAAGAGAATATGCTCGAGCAGATGAATGGAGAGGATATTATTATAGAGGAATCTGATAGAGTAAGATTGGTAGGGGTGAAATTCTATAGGCAATTCAATGATGGTACTACGGATTTTACTCAAGAATTTTTTGATGATTTGGCTAAGAAAATTTTTGATGGAAAATCTTTAATTGAATCAAAATCAACCCTTATTGATGATAAACAAGGCTTGCTGTTTGACTAAATAGGCTAACAAAAGCACGCTATATGCGTGCTTTTATTTTGCAACATCTCTATGATGCAAATATCTTACGTCTATATGAAAAACTTTTCGCTACTCTCTCATATAGCCTTTCTAAAGACGATTACCTCTAATAATAGCTAATTTACTATTCATACACCAACTAATTTTAGCCTCTAATAGCAATCATTTCTAACAATTATTTTAGCTCTTCTGAAACCATGGTTGCTGTTTGATGAATGATTTTCTGACCTAAATCTGTTGTACTTCTTACTTTCTCAATTAATTCTAATTCTTTAGATGTTAAAGTGGAATTATCGATTTTATTAATAAACATCTCACCATTCCCTGTAATCAGCCAATTCAAATTTACATTCATCTTTTCACAAATTTTATTAAGAGCCTCTGCATTTGGATCTCTTTCTTCTCGTAAGTAATTTTGAACAGAACGATAAGGAATTTCTGTTAATTCTGAAAAGGCTTTAATTGTTAAAGATTGAGCGTCAAGCAAAGCTTTTAATCTATCACTTATGTTCATTTGAGCATTCCATATTGACTTTATATGTTCTTTTTGGTATATTTTAGATATTGGAATTATACCCGAATGGGTTTATTTTATATTAAATTAATCACTAAATCAAAGAAACATCATGGCTCAACACTTCCTTTTAACCAGCAAAGCCCGAACGCTTTCTCCTATCAAGATAGCTCGTCTATCTGATGCGGAAGCGTTTTCTATACTTTGTGCTTTGCGTTGGGGAAGTGAAAAGAATGTCGTGTGTCCGAAATGTGGTGTACAACATCAAGCCTACTTCATCTCTACTCGCAAACAATGGCGATGCAAATATTGTAAACACACTTTTAGTATTACGTCAGGCACCATTTTTGCGAATCACAAGTTGCCAATTCAAACCTATTTATTCGCTATTGCCTTATTCGTGAATGCGGTAAAAGGGATTTTCGCTTGCCAACTTTCTCGAGACTTGAACGTACAGTATAAGACCGCTTTTACTCTTGCACATAAAATTCGTGAGAGCTTAATCGTGCAACGCAAGCTTTTCCCCTTGTCAGGCGAAATCCATATTGACGGCACTTATATTCATTCTGCACCACGCCCAAAGAATAAGAAAAATGAGCGTGTGGATAGACGGCTAAAAGCCAATGCTAATCCGAATAAACGAGCCGTTTTCGTCATGCGTGAGCGTTATACAACACAGGAAACGCTTTCTAATCCGCTATGAGTGGGGGCAAAGAAAACACTGACTTTCCCTATTCTGTCAGAAAATACGGCCACCATAAACACCTTAGCAACAACATATATTGCGCCAAACAGCCGTATTCATGCCGATGAAAATTCAGCTTACGATGAACTTATTACCAATCATGACCTTAAAAGAGTGAACCATCAACGTGAATACTGTAGCGATGAGGGTATTACTAACAACCTCGCTGAAAGTTACTTCGCACGTTTCAAGCGTATGTATTACGGACAAGTGCATAAAATGAATAATATTTACCTTGATAACTATGCGAATGAAATTGCCTATCGTGAAAATACCCGAAAACTGGATAACCAACATATCTTTGATGATGTGGTTATGAAATGTCTTGCGACTTCTAGCGATAACGATTGGAAAGGTTATTGGCAAGGCAATCACAGACAAACTGAAAGGCTGATAATGTAATGGTAGCCCCTATTTATCAAACGCAAATTCAGCAGAAAATCACGCAACTTGAACGAGAAAAAGAGCAAGTTTTAGCCCACCTTGCTTTAGTGGAACGCCGTATTTTGTTACTCCAACAGGCTTTAGAGGTAATGAACACCGATGTTTCTGAGGTTCAACAATATGATACTGAAAATTACCAATATCGTGTTTATCGCAAGCAATTTAACGGCAAAATAAGCCAACTTATTCAGCAGGTAATGAAAGCAGAGCCTGAACGCTATTGGCGAGCCTTAGAGCTGGCAGAAGCGGTGCTGATTGCCGATAAACAGCCGCATACTCCTGTATCAGAATATCATTTAAAGAACATTGGCAGTGCGATGATACGCTTAGTCAATAAAGGCGTTGTCAACCGTATTGTGGTAAAAAAGCATAAAATTATCCAATGGCAATGGAAACCACATCACAATAAGTCATCGTAATTCGATAATTCTTCAATTTGCCCAATAGATTTTAATCGCCATTGAATGACGGAGCGTTTTGTTTTCTCGATTAACATCGTTTTTCTTTCTACAATTCCACGATTATGTAATCGTCTTAATCTCTGGCTAATACCCCTTGTCATCGTCTGAATATCTGTTTCAGTAAGCGTATATTTTGCAATTTTAATCGCTTTATATGTGATGTCTTTTGCAGATAGCCATTCATTGGGAAAATCTTTGAACACTTTTGCAATAAATTGGCTGGGATAATAAGGGGATTTTGTGGTAGCTATCTTGTTATTTTTGGCGGCTTTAGATTTCATTTTGTCCTTTTGTTTCTGCATTAATAATGAAATCGGATCGAACTCTAGTACCACTAAAGCATTCCGTAATGTATCAATATTGAGTTTCGTTAGATGAATACATTGTTCAAAATGTGTGATTTGCTGATTAAGCTCTGCAATTTTCTGCTGAATAGCGGTTGCAGCATTTACCTTTGCCATAAATAAAAATTCTCGTGGTTGAAAAAACTCACGAGAATTATAAGAGAATTGAGCTAATTGGTCTTTGTGCAACTGCTACATAATACCGATACTATAAGGCTTCAAGCCACTTTTTAGCAACCATTTTGTCCATTACACCAAAAATAATCCAAAAACGTACCGCACTTTAATAGCGTTCAATTCAGGTTTTACCCTTTATTCACTAGGAAACAAAAACGGATTAATGGCACTGCGTAAAAAGCCTTTTTGTTCCATTTCTGAATCCAAAAATAAGCTAGCGAGATCATCTGCGATAGCCTCTACATGGGGATCTTTCTCTTGATAAAGAATTTTCATATAACTATGGCAATGATCACAGCTTTCGGCTTTGACTGGGGCAAATTCATTATCAATTGACCAATAGTTGAGGTCTTTCATATCGCCACAATTGGTGCATTTCACTCTTACCATATTCCATTCGCTTTCGCATAAAGCACAGTGCAAGTAACGTAATCCTTGAGCTGAACCAAAATGGACAACGCTTGCAGTGGGTGAGCAATGGCAGACTGGGCAAAGATGTAATCCGTCAGCATTTTCTGCTTTGGCTTGATGTGAGGAAATAAATTGAGTAAGTTGCAACCAATATAAGGATAATGCTGACCAAATAAAGACCGCTTTATCTGCTTCAACTTGGGCATAATTGGCGGAGAGTAAGTTTTCGGCAAGTTGTTCTAATTCACTGCTTGAGGCTTTTTCTAGCCATTCAATAGTGGACAATATTTGCTGATTTTGCGGTTGCTGTTTTAGTTCCGCCAAAATTGCCATTAATAGCTCTCGCCAAATGGGATCACGTTGCCATTTGTTTATATCAAGTGGGTGTTCGCTACTTAACTGTTGAGTATTCACTGTTTCAGCACAAATTGGCTGTTGTTGTAACACTTTTAGCTGTGCATCAACCACTGTGGCGGCAAACAGTAAATAATCGGCAAAAGGACTGTCTATGGCTAACTTTCTTAGCCGTTCGGCACGCCGTTGGTAAAGATTTTTGGGATTGGCAAAAAGTAACAGAGGGGCTTTAATTTGCCCCGCTTTTTGTACAATTTCACTTTCAGGTAAAATTTTTATGCTCATAATATACTCTTAATGCTGAGTTTTTTCTTGGTCTTGCTTTTTGGTTTGATATTCGGCAATCACTTCTTTTTCCAGCTTTGGTAACACTTCGTTTCTAAACCAGCGTGGGTGATGTTTTCTCGCCCAACGCACTGTTACCCAGCCTTCCACCATACCACGAATAGAACCTTTTACCCAAAATGCCATATAGATATGCACTAATATGCCAGTAAACAGTAAAAATGCACTGACAGAATGGAGTAAGATTGCAATGCGAATAACAGGAATTGGGAAATTATGGGAGAAATATTGTCGCCACATAATAATGCCGGTAACCAATAAGGTGGTCATCGCAAGGATAAGCGTCCAGAACAACATTTTTTGTCCTAGATTATATTTCCCATTATCCGACACAGCATGTTCATTGCCTTTTAACACTTCCACAATGTTTTTTAACCATACCCAGTCGTTTTTCTCAGGGATATTATGTCGCCAGTAAATTAAACTGAGATTAATAAAGGCGATAAACATAATAATCCCTGTGAAAGGGTGAATAAAACGGGCAACTTGTGGTGTACCAAGAATTTCTGTCAACCAAGAAAAATCAGGGAAAAAGAACGCTAAACCTGATAATCCCGTCATAAAAAAGCAAATCACCAATAGCCAATGGCTAATCCTTGCGGGAAAGCGATGGCGAACAATTTTGCGATCATTACTGATTTTGATTTTAGCCATGGCTGCCCCCTGTGTTTTGCTCATTTTGATCTTGTTGTTCATTGAGTTGGTTATCATCAACCTCAATTTCAATGTCTTCTGCCTCGTGCCCCTCTAATTCTTCGTTATTTGGTCCGATACCCACATAATGAGCGATTTCACTAAGAATAAGTCCGCCCATTGCTACTGCTGCCACAGGTTTTAACACGTCTTTCCATAATGTAATGGTTGGATCAATTTTCGGATCTTTTGGTAACCCAGAATAGAGTTCAGGTTTATCTGCATGGTGTAACACATAAATAACGTGAGTACCACCAACCCCTTCTGGATCATAAATGCCTGCATTTTGATAGCCACGTGATTTTAGTTCTTCCACACGTTGTTGTCCGTAATGTAGCATTTCTTCTTTACTACCAAAATGAATTGCCCCAGTTGGACAGGTTTTGACACAAGCAGGTTCTTGCCCAACTGTTACACGATCTACACAAAGTGTGCATTTGTAAACTCGGTTATCTTCAGGGTTCATACGAGGAATATTAAATGGACAACCTGCGATACAATAACCACAGCCGATACATTTATCCGACTGGAAGTCCACAATACCGTTGGCATATTGAATAATTGCCCCGGGTGATGGGCAAGATTTCAAACAGCCCGGCTCGGTGCAGTGCATACAGCCGTCTTTGCGGATTAGCCATTCTAAGCGTTCATTTTCTTCCACTTCGTTAAACCGCATTACTGTCCAAGCCTTGGCATCAAGATCAATAGGGTTATCATATACCCCCACACAGGCTTGCGGTTCTGTCCGAATATCATTCCATTCTGAACAGCCCACCTGACAGGCTTTACAGCCGATACAGGTGGTAACATCAATCAGTTTGGTTACTTCCACTTGGAAGTCTCTAGCTCGTGGTGCAGGTGTCAGCTCAGAAGTCGCTGAAGCTTTAATGATGTTTTGCGATTGTACCGTTCCCATTATGCCTCCACTTTCTCAATGTTGACTAACATACATTTAGACTCTGGTGTTTGGGTATTTGCATCACCAGCCCTTACCGTCAGATTATTGGCGAAAAAGCCTTTTTTACTGATCCCCGAGAAGCCCCAGTGAATAGGAATACCAATGGTATGAATTGGTTTACCATCAGACATTAACGGACGAATACGTTTAGTTACTACCGCAACGGCTTTAATGTAACCACGTTTAGAGATCACTTTGACCGTATCGCCATGGTTAATGCCTTTTTCTTCTGCTAGTCTTTCGCTAATTTCCACGAATTGTTCAGGCTGGGCAATCACATTAAGTAGCACATTTTTTGTCCAATAATGGAAATGCTCGGTTAGACGATAAGTGGTACCAACATAAGGGAACTCTGCTGAGGTCCCCAAATCCATTTTGTCGCTTGGTAATACACGAGCCACTGGGCTTGAGATAACTTGTGGGTGTAATGGATTTGTACCAATCGGGGTTTCCACTGGCTCATAATGCTCTGGGAATGGACCGTCCACCATACGCTCACGCACAAATAAACAGCCTGTTCCTTCGGGTTGCATAATAAAAGGTAAGGTTGTGCTATTCGGTGGTGCTGTACCATAATCTGCAATATCAATATAATTCCAGTTTTTGCCATTCCATTTAATTAATTGGCGTTTCGGATTCCAAGGGTTACCTGCTAAATCCGCTGAGGCTCGGTTATAGATAATACGGCGGTTTAATGGCCACGCAAATGCCCAGCCTAAGGTATTCCCTAAGTTTGATGGATCAGAATTATCGCGGTTTGCCATTTGGTTACCTCGTTCTGTCCATTGTCCTGCATAAATCCAACAAGCACCAGAAGTTGTACCGTCATCACGCATTTGGGCAAAACTAGAAAGTAGCTGACCTTTTTTCAGTACCAAGTTACCGTTGCTATCATATAAATCAGCTAAAGCATAACCGTTATTTTCTTTTGCTACTTCCTCTGCTTTTGGTTCAAGAGGATTAGCATAATTCCAGCTCATGGCTTCTAATTGCTCACGCAAGATTGGACGACCACCGTCATCTTGTTGATATAAATGCAACAATTCTTGTCGTAATTCCGATAAAATTTCGCCATCGGTTTTTGCTTCTGCAGGTGGCTCAGAGGCTTTCCAGTGCCATTGCAACCAACGCCCTGAATTGGCAATAGAACCATCTTCCTCAGCAAAACAGGTAGTTGGTAGACGGAATACTTCTGTTTGAATTTCCTCTGTTTTTACATCATTAAATTCGCCATAGTTTTTCCAAAACTCTGAGGTATCGGTAATTAATGGATCGCAAATTACCAAATATTTAAGATTACTCAGTGCTTTGATAATCTTGGCGGAATTTGGATAAGAAGCAATAGGGTTCATACCTTGACAGAAGAAACCATTGACGTTGCCTTGATACATTTCCTCAATATAACGGAATTGATCCATACCGCCTGTTGGCAATTTTGGTAAATAATCATAACCAAAGCCATTCTCTGCGCTTGCTTTATCAGCAAAGAAAGATTTGAGCATACTTACCATAAATTTTGGCGTATTTTGCCAATAGTTGGTTTGATCTTTTAGCAAGGTTTTTGGCGTAATGCGAGCCAAGAAACTGTCTAAACTCAAATCATTTTCCGTTGGTAATGGAATATAAGCAGGCAACATATGTGGGAATAAACCTAAGTCGGTAATACCCTGTACATTAGAATGTCCACGCAATGCATTTACACCACCCCCAGAAACACCAATGTTACCCAATAATAATTGGATCATCGCCATAGTACGGATATTTTGTGAACCAACGGTATGTTGTGTCCAACCTAATGCGTACAAGAATGTCGCCGCTTTTTCTGGCGCAGCGGTTTTAGCAATTTCCTCACAGAATTTGAGATGCTCTTGTTGTGGTGTCCCTGTAATACGCTCCACCATTTCAGGGGTATAACGTGCAACATGCTGTTTTAATAAATTAATCACACAGCGAGGATCTTGCATCGTCATATCACGTTTGGCTTGGCCATTTTCATCAAGCTGATACGACCAAGTGCTACGATCATAACGGCGTGTTGCTTCATCATACCCAGTAAACAAGCCTTCATTAAAATCAAAGTCTTCGTTTACCAAGAATGTGGCGTTGGTGTAATGTTTAACGTATTCGTGGTGAATATGATCGTTTTCTAATAAATAACGGATTACCCCCGATAAAAAGGCAATATCCGTCCCCGGACGAATTGGCATATAAATATCTGCCACCGCTGCAGTTCGGTTAAAACGTGGATCAACCACCATAATTTTGGCGTTATTATGGGTTTTCGCTTCCACTGCCCAGCGGAAACCTACGGGGTGTGCTTCTGCCGCATTACCGCCCATAACAATCACTAAATCGGCATTTTTAATATCAACCCAATGGTTGGTCATGGCACCGCGACCAAATGATGGAGCAAGACTTGCTACCGTTGGTCCGTGTCAAATACTCGCTTGGTTATCGGTAAAAATAATACCCAGAGAGCGAACCCATTTTTGGGTTAAAATGCCTGTTTCATTACTGCACGCAGAACCAGCCAAAAAGCCTGTTGTCATCCAACGGTTTACCGTTGTGCCTTGTTCATTTTTCTCAATAAAATTGGCATCACGATCGGCTTTCATATGTTTAGCAATACGCTGAATCGCCTCGTGCCACGAAATGCGTTTCCATTCATTAGAACCTGCTTCACGCACTTCTGGATATCTAACACGGCGAGGGCTATTGACATAATCTAATGCCCCTGCCCCTTTTGGACATAATGCTCCACGACTTACTGGGTGATCTGGATCGCCCTCAATATGAATAAGTTTGCCTTTGGTATTTCTTGTGTGATCGCCTAAGCTATACATCAGCATACCGCAACCAACGGCACAATAAGTACAGGTATTACGAGTTTCAGTGGCTCGTAACAATTTATAGGAACGGGGAGCCGCTAAGGCTTCCGTAGGCGCTAATCCCAGCATTGCCGCTGAAGTTCCCGCCATTCCTCCTGCACAGATCTTAAAGAATTTTCTTCTTGTGACCTGCATAGAGACTCCTTTAATGTTGAGTAGAAAGAGTTTATTAAATAAATTCGTAAATTATCGTCGTCCCACTTTAAAATAATACTGCGTTGGCATGCCTTGTCTTATTTTAAATTGAAACGACTATAATGTTGTTTAATCATTAATGATTAAAACAAATTTTGTTAGGTGTACATATTTTAACGCTAATCTTAACCACAATAAACAGAATGTGTTAAAATTATGCAGTAGGATAACATTTATTCAATGATTGTCTATCATTAATACTGATTAATTGCGGAAATAAGTTTGACTTGGATCACAAATTTAAAGGTTAGTTTTTGCAAAAAAGTAACAAACTCACCACAAAATGATAATGATTTTTTTTCATCAAATAATTATATTGTTGAAGAAGAAAAAAAAGAAACGCTGGCAAGGGAAGTGCCTGTTGCCCTTGTTTACAATGGCATTTCTCACACAGTAATGATGTGTTCCCCTCATCAATTAACGGATTTCGCCATAGGCTTTTCCTTAGCAGAAGGCATTATCCAACACCCCTCAGAAATTTATAGTTTAGAAGTACAAGAAAAGGCTCAGGGAATTGAAGTCCATATTGAACTTTCTTCTCGCCGTTTTATGCAATTAAAGCAATATCGCCG
Source organism: Volucribacter amazonae (assembly GCF_029783845.1). NCBI lineage: Bacteria > Pseudomonadati > Pseudomonadota > Gammaproteobacteria > Pasteurellales > Pasteurellaceae > Volucribacter > Volucribacter amazonae. The sequence goes on from NZ_LWID01000001.1 coordinate 1,520,201, forward strand.
TAGCTTGGCAGGACGTACAGGCTGTGGTATTTGTGGCACAGAACAACTCAATCAAGTATATAAAAATTTACCCAAATTAGACCGCACTTTGCAGGTGGAATTATGGCTTTTTGATGATTGTTTACAGCAATTAGAACAAGCTCAACAATTAGGACAGCAAACAGGAGCAACTCACGCCTGTGGCTTTTTTGATCCGCAGGGCAAATTATTGGCAATCCGAGAAGATGTGGGGCGCCATGTGGCGTTGGATAAGTTACTCGGTTGGCACGCCCAGCATCAACAACCAAAAGGCTTTATTCTTACTACAAGCCGAGCCAGTTATGAAATGGTACAAAAAACCGCCAGTTGTCATATTGAAATGTTAGTCGCCATTTCAGCAGTAACCGATTTAGCGGTACAAATGGCACAACAAAGCAACCTCACCCTTGTCGGCTTTACTCGCCCCAAACGAGCCACTATTTATTGTGGAAAAGTGCGGTTGGTTTTTTAAGAAAAAATCAAATAATAGTTTATTCAAAGATAATAAAACGTTATAAAAATGTGATTGAGATCACATACATATTTGATATTTAATGGTATAAATGCGATTTGGTCTAGCTATTAACTAATAAATATAGTCGTACCACTTTAAAATAATGCAGCATTGGTACACCTTGCTTATTTTAAACTTAAACAACCATAGTAAGAGGTGATACTAATGCTACCATTAAATATTAAAAATATATTCAATATACTTACTCTTTTATTAATAACGTCTTGTTCTTTAGAGAATAACTTTTATGATAAAAATTATAAAGATTATAACGAGTGTTATAATCTTTCAGAGTTAAATCAAGATATTGTGAGTAGTAAATATGTTGTATCTTATCCTAAATTAGTATGTAGAAACCAAAACTGATCAAGAAGTGATATAAGTTATTATATTTATCAATAAATAATAGTAATATTTGAAAGAGTATAATATGAATGAACTAATTATTTTTTTAATCGCTTATTCTAAACATTTTTTAGTTTATATAATATTGCCTGGGCTTATAACCAAGTTCCTATTTAAGTTTACTTTTTTAAAAAGATATTTATCTACAAATCTTGCAGATACTTTGCAGGCAATTATTTTTGGTATAATGATGCTAGTTATGTATTTTTTAGAAAGAAAAATAGAAATTTTATAAAAGAATTGTACGTCAAAGATTTCTTGTTTTTAGAGAATAATTTTTAAGATAAAATTTATATAGATATTTTGAGTATAGTATGGAGAAATTAATCGCTTTTTTAATCGTTTGTTCTAAATTGATGTTAGTTTATGTGGTATTGCCTTGTATTGTTACTAAATTATTGTTTAAATTTACTTTTCTGAATAAGTATTCATATACAGATAAGGAAGATAATTTGCAAGCAATTATTTTGGTTGCAATGATGCTCGTTATGTATTTTTTAGAAAGAAAAATGGAAATATTATGAAAGAATTTAATATAAATTCAGATACTTTGTTAATGCAATTAAAGAAATTACAACGACTAGCTAAAGTCCTTTGCAAAGAGTTTTTATTTTTTACTTTGATATATATCCTATCATTAATTCTATCCTCAATATTTGGTTTACATAAGGCTTATTTCTACTTCTCAATCTTTATTTTTTATTATCTATGTACAGAGAAAAATCTTTTATCTAAGTTAAAAAAATTGAGAAAGAATAACAATTAGTTTCTTAATTTTTTTAAACCTTAATCATCAAACTGAATGCACTCTCCACATACAAGCCAATGCAATCAAAATTAAACCAATAGCAATATAAATTATCTACTGTTCATATAGTAATATTTTCGTTGAAAAGTTAAATAAGTATTATGTTTTTTTAATTAGTCTATTAACTAAGAATAAAATAATATTAGATTGTTATTTTTTTATTTCTTATTTTTAAAAATAAAAAATATATTATTCCACCTAAGATAACGACGATAATATCAAGATAGATCTTATTGCAGTTAAATCCTAATAATGGATATATAAATCTAGATAATATAGGAAATATTAAGCTAAATATTATAGTCGTCCAAAAAAATATTTTCATATATTAGTTTTAAACCTTAATCATCAAACTGAACGTACTCTCCACATACAAGCCAATGCAATCAGAATTAAGCCAATAGCAATATAAAACACCGTTTGATAATGCCAAAATTGCGTAATAATCCCTGCTAACGGTCCACCTAAAATCCAGCTACTTTTGGCGGCATTAGTAAATAAAGTGGTTGCCGATCCCATTTGTTGTGGCATTAAATCTTGAAAATAAATCATACCAATACTGGCTAATACGCCGATAAAAATACCATTAAAAAGTTGTAAGCTGATTAGCCACCAAGGCTGTGTTCCCATTAATAAGCCTATATAAAAAATCAGCCCTGCAATAATGGCACAATAAATTAGGGTTTTCTTAGCCAGAAATTTGGTTAGATAGCCTGCCAATAACATAACAGGAATTTCTAATCCTGCGGCACTTGCCATTAATATTCCAGCTAAACTGTCAGGTAAGCCTAGTTGATGAATAACATATAATGGCATATTAATCAAATACATACTGTTGCAAGTCCAAGCTAAAAAGCATACTAAAAATAAATAAAGGGTGCTTTTACGCACATTTTGTACGGAAAGATTTTGCGATGTTTGTATGTTGACTTGTTGCCGAGCAACCTGAGGTAATACACTTAGGGTTAAAATAGCACAAAGCATAAAAGCCAATGCGGCGGTTAAATAGAGAAAATCAAAGCCCCAATGTAATGCAATACTAAAAGACAACGGCGGTCCCACAATCCACGCCAAAGAAATTTGTGCCCGTAAAATGGTGGTAAACATTAGGCTTTGTTTTTGATTGCTTTCGCTATATTCTCGAGCAAAAGCAAAGGTTTGCGGATTGACTGCTGACCCTAAGCCCATTAACAATGTGCCTAAAAACAGTAAAACATAATAATTGCGTGAATAGGCAAAAATCACACAGCCAGCAATGGAAACAAGGCAGCAAAACAACAAGATTTTACGCCGATCTTGATGTTTATCGGAATATTTTGCCAAAAGTTGGCTCACTAAAATGCCCATTATGGCATTGACAGCATAAAATAATCCCACTAAAAAGGGGCTAACTTGGATTTGTTGGGATAAAAATAGGCTTAGTGTGGGTAATTGAAAAGAAGAGGCAATCCCTGTTAAAAATGCCATAAATAATAAGGCAAAAATGACCATATTGCCGTTTTCGGACTTTTGATTGGGGCTGAGCATCATTTTATCCTAATTAATCATCAAAAGGTTATTTTAGGTAAATTTATCAGCGAGTTCAAATGTAGTTGTTCCATGTTAAAATAATACGGTGTTCATACTTCTCTGTCCTCTTTATTCTGTTTTCTGCATACTGCCTTGTCCTATTTTAAATGGAAACGACTAATCCATGAAAACCTTGCACAATTAGGCTATAATAAGCCAATTTTAGCTGATTTTATTGAGAATATTATGACCAAAATTGCAGACAATCCATTGGTGTTAGTTGATGGATCTTCGTATTTATATCGTGCATTTCACGCTTTTCCACCGCTTACAAATTCCTTAGGCGAGCCGACAGGGGCGATGTATGGCGTGCTAAATATGTTGAAAAGTTTGATTAGCCAAGTTGAGCCTAGCCATATCGCAGTGGTTTTTGATGCCAAAGGCAAAACTTTTCGTGATGAAATGTTTGAGCAATATAAATCTCATCGTCCACCAATGCCTGATGAATTACGTCAGCAAATTCAGCCGTTACACCAAATGATTAAAGCTCTAGGTATTCCTTTATTGTCAGTGGAAGGGGTTGAGGCTGATGATGTGATTGGTACGTTAGCCTTGCAAGCGGTGGCAGAGGGGAAAAATGTGCTTATTTCTACTGGCGATAAGGATATGGCACAGCTTGTTAGCCCGCAAATTATGTTAATTAACACCATGAATAATAGCTTGCTTGATCCGCAAGGGGTCGTTGAGAAATATGGTATTCCGCCAGAGTTAATCATTGATTATTTGGCATTAATGGGCGATAGTGCGGACAATATCCCGGGTGTGGCTGGGGTTGGCGAGAAAACCGCCCTTGCTTTGTTGCAAGGCATAGGTTCAATGGCAGAGATTTATGCCAATTTAGATAAAGTGGCGGATTTACCCATTCGTGGGGCAAAAAAATTGGGCGATAAGTTATTGGCAGAAAAGCAAAATGCCGATCTTTCTTATGCCCTTGCTACGATTAAAACGGACGTGGCACTAACCATTCGCCCAAATGAATTAGTCTTAGGCGAGCCAGATAATGATGAATTAGTGCGTTATTTTGGGCATTATGAATTTAAACGTTGGCTTAACGAGGTGTTAAATGGCTCGCAAAGCGATAAACAAAATACGGCTTATCAAGCAGAACAAGTAACACAAGCCCCCTCAGCTAGCGTAGCAGATACACAAATTGATCGTAGCAATTATCAAACCATTTTGACACAAGCTCAATTTGAACAATGGTTAAATAAATTAGCACAGGCGAATTTAATTGCCTTGGATACGGAAACCGACAGTTTAGATTATATGTCCGCTAATTTAGTGGGGCTTTCCTTTGCCTTAGAAAATGGCGAGGCGGCTTATTTACCGCTTGCCCACAACTATATTGGTGTGCCACAACAGTTGGATCTTGAGCATTGCCTACAAGCCTTGACGCCGATTTTAACCAATCCTGACATCAAGAAAATCGGACAAAATTTTAAATATGATTTAAGTATTTTGGCACGCTATGGTATTCACGTGCAGGGATTTGCCTTTGATACTATGATAGAGTCTTATGTGTTAGATAGCACAGGGCGACATAATATGGACGAGCTGGCAAAACGCTATCTCGGGCATCACACCATTCCCTTTGAAGCCATTGCAGGTAAAGGCAAAGCACAACTTACCTTTGACCAAATTCCCATTGAGCAAGCCAGTGAATATGCGGCAGAAGATGCGGATATTACCATGAAATTGCACCAAACCCTTTGGCAAAAATTAGCGGATTATCCAAGTTTATTAGAGCTGTATCAGCGAATTGAATTGCCATTGGTAACGGTACTTTCTCGTATGGAACAGCGTGGCGTATTGATTGATGGCACAACCTTAGCACAACAATCGCAAGAAATTTCTCAAAAACTGACCGCACTTGAACAGCAAGCCTATGAACTTGCAGGGCAACCCTTTAACCTTGCCTCTACCAAGCAATTACAAGAAATTTTATTTGAAAAATTAGGCTTGCCTGTGTTAAAGAAAACGCCAAAAGGTGCGCCCTCTACCAATGAAGAAGTGCTGGAAGAACTGGCTTTTGATCACGAGTTACCCAAAATTTTGGTTGAGCATCGGGGGCTAAGCAAACTCAAATCCACCTATACCGATAAATTACCTTTAATGATTAATGCTAATACAGGGCGAGTGCATACCTCTTATCATCAAGCGGTTACCATTACAGGGCGTTTATCTTCTTCCGATCCGAATTTACAAAATATCCCTATTCGTAACGAAGAGGGACGGCGTATCCGCAAGGCTTTTATTGCGAAACAAGGCTACAAAATTATCGCTGCGGATTACTCGCAAATTGAATTACGCATTATGGCACATTTATCTGGCGATGAGGGGCTAACGTCAGCTTTTGCCGCAGGAAAAGATATTCATCGTTCCACCGCCGCTGAAATTTTTGATATTCCCCTTGAGCAAGTCAATAGCGAACAACGCCGTAGTGCCAAAGCCATTAATTTTGGGTTAATTTATGGTATGAGTGCCTATGGACTTGCTCGCCAACTGGGGATTCCACGAGGCAAGGCGCAGGACTATATGGATCGCTACTTCCAACGCTATCCAAAGGTGCAACAGTTTATGCAAGATATTCAACAAAAAGCCAAACAACAAGGCTTTGTTGAAACCCTATTCGGTCGCCGCCTTTATTTACCTGATATTAACTCAAGTAATGGATTACGCCGTAAAGGGGCAGAGCGTGTCGCAATTAACGCCCCAATGCAAGGGACAGCAGCGGATATTATCAAACGAGCAATGATCGCTATTGACCAAGCCACTCAAGGCGATGACAATATCCAAATGATTATGCAAGTGCATGATGAACTGATCTTTGAAGTAAAAGAAGATTTAGTGGAAAAATATACTGCACTTATTAAATCCTTAATGGAACAATCTTCCACCCTCAGCGTTCCATTAATTGTTGATGTGGGAATTGGCGATAATTGGGAAGAGGCGCATTAAAATAGCGAAAAAACCACCGCACTTTTATTTAAAAAGTGCGGTGGTTTACCCTGTCTTATTTCAAATTGGAAACAAACAACAATAAAAGGTTAGATAGAGCGTTAAACTTTTGTGAGCCAATCTTGATTAAATAAATGATAAGTAGCTTGGATAGTGATTAAGTCTATAAGTATTGATTGGGAAAAATAGTTTTTTAATTGCTTATTATGTAATTGGAGAAATTGAGTCTAAGAATTTAATGAAATTCTTTTTTTGTTCATTAGATAAGTTTTCCCAATGTTGATGTAAACGTATTTTTAAGTCATCATTATCTACACTGAGTTGAGGATTAATAATGTTATTGTCTTCTATTTTACAATCCAGAAAAAACCAACTAATGGGCGTATCTAAGTAAACAGCAATATTAACTAAGTGAGCAACATTGATTTTATTGGCACCACGCTCATAGCGTGATAATTGTTGTTGAGATATACCGATTAACTCAGAGAGTTTGTCAGCGGAGTAGCCTAATTCTCTACGTCTTAATTGAATTCTTTTTCCTATTGCTTTATCAATATCCACTGCAACTAATTTTGCCATCTGCCTTCATACCTTCCACTACGCTTTTTTAGATATGATCTTTTATTTTTACTCTTGTATGAATTGCAATTAATGTGTAGAATTTTTATAAATACTCTTTAATTAACTTTATCTAACCTTAACTTAAAGAATTATGTCTAGTAACACTACGATTGATTTTAACCTTCTTATTCCAAATTTTTCTGAGTTATTTACTAATGGGTGGACAACCACTGATGGCTTTAGTGCGTTGATTGTTGTTATCACTCTGGGCGTTATGCTTTTTTTTGGGCTGTGTGTGATACGTAAAAGTTATAGCATTTTGGGAAAAATAAAATTTTATAAGAAAAAAATAGAAGAAATCTCTCAAGTAAACATTAATGAGAAAGCGAATAAAGTTCGTGAAATCACCAGAGAGATAGAAAGTAATAAAAAGTGGCAAAAATATCTTTATCTTTGGCGTGAATACGATAACTCATTAATTAAAACTGAATCAGGTAATATTTACTCATCATTAGACGCAAGTCATTTCTTCAACAGCCATACCCTAGCCCAAGGTTTAATAGAAAGCCGATTATTTGCTGCTGTGCCAGGAATGTTGACCGCAATAGGGGTATTGGGGACATTTAGTGGTTTACAAATAGGGCTTGCAGGGATCGAATTATCTGATGCAGATAAAATTCAACAAGGTATTGCAACGGTGATTAATGGCGCAACTGTGGCTTTTATGACCTCTGTTTGGGGCGTTGCTACTAGCTTTATATTTAATCTCTTTGAAAAAGTATGTGAGAAAGTCATTCGTAAAAAAATTACCAAATTACAGAATAAAGCTTCAGCATTATTTAGAAATAAAATGGCAGAAGAAAGCCTGCTCAATTTAGAACTAGAAACAAAAGCAAGCAAGGATATCTTAGCGGGGTTAAGTGAAAAAATTGGAAATGAAATGCAAAAAGTCATGGATACAGCTTCACAAACCATTAGTGAGAGTATCGTATCTAGTTTGCATACCACTTTAGATAAAATAGCCAATAATGCAAGTCAAGGTTCTCAAGAAGCATTAAGTACTTTAATTGAAAATTTCTTAGATAAATTTGGCTCTGCGGGAGAAACTCAAAAAGAGGCGATTCATCAAGCAAGTTCCACATTAGCCAAAAGCTCAGAAATGATGATGGAACATTTAAACAATTTTGCTCAAGACCTCAAGGGCCAATTTAGCGAAATAACCTTGCAAAATAGCCATATGGTTGAACAAATGCAATTAAGTTTAGGTCAGCATATAGAACAACAGTCACAAAGTAGTTCAACCAGTTTATCGGAAATAACTCAAACGATTGAGAAATTTACGACTAATTTGCAGATGATGTTAGATAATTTTAACCAACAGAATGCAAATATGACAGAGATGTTAAGTCAAAACTTACGAGAACAATTAACACAGCAACAATCAAGTACGGCAAAACATCAAGAACAATTAACCCAATCTAATGAAGCCTTTTCTAATAAATTAGTAAGTTTATTGGAAAATTTAAACACGCAACAAGGAGAAATGTTGAAATCTGTTGAAACAGCATTAACTGCAAGCATTGAGTCTCAACAACATAAAAATGAACAGCGTCAACACCAGTTGACAGAATTAGTATCTCAATCACAACAATCACAATCTAACTTATTAAAAGATGTGAATGTTTTATTACAGACACAGGATCAACAAAATCAACAGTTATCAATGAGCCTTACTCAATTAATAGAAAGTTTTGCAGGCTTGGTTGAGAGCAATGGTAAAATGTTGGTAGAGTTTAAAACCCTATCCGAGAACATTCACTCATCTTCTGGTGAATTTTCTTCATTATCTCGCTATTTAACTTCAAGTATTCAACAATTTGGACAAGAACTTTCTCAAATATTCGCAATGGTTAGTCAAGTTACTCAGCAGAATCATCAAACTTCAACAACGTTTAATCAAGTGATAGATAAATTATCTATAACTAATACGGAAATGGAAAACTCCGTAGAAAAAATAAAACAAGCTGCTGAAAACTCTAAAGAAGGTTTTAACTTAGTGAGTCAACATTTTAGTCGTTTACCGATAGAGTTAAAACAACATCTTGCGGAATTAAATGATCAAATAAGCGATTTATTAACAAAATATTCTCACCAAGTTGAAACTCAAATTAATGATCGACTTAATCAATGGAATAGTCAAACCAATGAATATACTTCTACGATGACAACTGCTGTTCAGACTTTAAGTGCAGTTGTTGATGAAATTGACACTAAAAATAGAATGAAAAAATAATGGGGCTATATGGGATTGTTAAGAAGAAGTCAATCAGCAGTATCGGTTGATGAAGAGAATCCATATTGGATGTCTTTTTCGGATATTATGGCAAGTTTGTTAGTGATTTTTATCCTTGCTACTGCCACCTTAATTTTGCAATTAACACATTTACAGGAAGAATTAAAAAACAAAAGAGATGAAATTAGCCAAGATATTATTGATTTAACAAAGGCTGAAAGTATTCGCCAAGATCTCTTAAGAGAAATAGAACAAGAACTTATTCAAAACAATATTCCTGTAGAAATTGCAGATAATGATACGGTATTAAGAATTCCTGAACAAGCCTTGGCCTTTGCTTCAAGTAGCGCTGAGATTCCTGTTGAGGCAGAGCAAGTTGTGGAGCAAATAGGTACGGTTATTTATCAACATATTCAGAAACAACAACGTTGGCAATATTTAGACACAATTTTTATTGAAGGGCATACAGATAGTAATCCTTTCCGTTTTAATCCGAGAGGAAATTGGGATTTATCTACTTCAAGAGCAGTATCTGTTTGGTATTACTGGACAACAAAACTTGAGATGGGAGAACAATTAAAACAAATGAAAAATCATACTGGCCATAATTTATTCTCAGTCAGTGGTTATGCAGATACTAGATTAGCTAGAATGGATTGTGCCATCGATGACGAAGAATGCCATAAAAAAAATCGGCGTATTGATATCCGCATTACAGTGAAAAAGCCCTCTATTATTGATTTTCAAGCGATTCAAGAGAAATTTTAGCCTATGAAATTGCCTAAATTATCAATTAATATTAGACCTTGGTCAGAAAATGATTTTACTCAAATTAAGCAATCAATCGTGAAATTAAAAGAACTTAATCAAAAAGTATTAAATTTTAATCATGATGAAATAGAATATAGCCAGAAAATAATTGAAAAATTAAATAGATATGAAGATATTACTCATATCTTACAAAACTCTGCTGATATTAGAATTATTACAAAACTATTATGCTTAAATTTAAAATTTGTTCAGAGAATTCACATCAATCATATTTTATTAGAACATTTATTAACTATTAGTAATCTTATTAGCAAGTTATCACTAATTAACTTAATTAATTCATTTTTCAAATTTTATAATCATTATTACTTTAAAAATAAAGGTAATTTTGATTTAGTATGTGATTTTATTGTTAATCAACTTAACTTGCATATTGAATCATCTAAAAATAAATTGGTAACATTATCCTGTTATTATGATAATGCACATTTATTATTTTGTAGAGATGCCGATCTTAAATTAGTGAATTATGCTGAACAGCATAATATTGATTTTGAACAAATTATTCAAAAATTTGGGCTTGAAAATGTGAGAGATGGTGATTTTATTGAACGTTGTTACCATAAATATTATCTTGAGAAGTTAAAATCTATACCAATAGGAAAAAATCATTCAGTATTAGCAGAAATTGTGAAAGAGCAAGTCGTTATAGCAAAATACGATGAAAACTCTCTATTGGGGCATAAAATATTAGAGATATTAATAGATCGCTCTGCTTATGAAGATAAAGGTATAAGTGCATATTGGAAAAATATTGTACTTGAAATTGCTGGTGATCCGCGTATTCAGGGCGAAAAATATCGGCGTTGGTGGAGTTTTTTAGGCGAAAAACGTATCCAGCTTATGAAAAGTTGGTTAAGTGGCGATGATTTAAAAGTATTCCTCGGTATTTTAGAACAAAGTGCAAAAGATAAACATAATTCTGATATGGAAAGAATGTTTAAACCAAGGAAGTGTTTTATGGAAGGGCTGTTAAGGTCGGGAGTAATTTTAGAATCAAGATTATTTTTAACTCAAGATGCTTCTCATTATGTAAAGCAATACTATCCTCAGCAAGCACGTTTAATGTCTTTTGCCAATGTTAGTGGTCATGCATCAATTATTTATTTAAAATTAAAAACCTCAAGAGATAATCAATACTTCCATTTAATTGAAGGGACTCATAGCTTTAAATTAAAGTTAATGTCTTATCTACCTTCCGAGATGAGAATTACAGATTACAGCAAAAAATATTATGGCTTAAATAATTTTTATGGAATAGCTCCTATAGAACTGACACATGATATTCATCTAAATTGGCAGAAAAAAGCTATCGATGAGTTTAAAAATGTAGGCATAAAAATTGATCCTAGCGATGTTCTATCTGATGATGATTATTATATTTATAAAAATAAGTTTGGAATAGGGTATTATTAAATGAAGGTGTTAGAGTGGATTAAAGAACTATTTGATAAACATAGTCATTTAAATAATATTAAATGGAAAATTGATAAGATTAATATTGCTGAGGGAATAAATTTTGTTTTACCACCTGAAGCTAATGATTCTCTAGAAAACTATATTCTTAATAATTCATTATTTGCAGCACAATATGTTTATTTAAAAGATCTCTATGATCGAGAACTTGCTACTAAAATACCTAATGGTTTTACAGTAAATTCTGAAACAATCGCGTCATTAAGTGATGATTTTGCTCAGTTATTCGATTTCCCACCTCTATTTAAAGGGCAATATGAAGCAAATATTCACAATAAAATTTCACAGGCTTCCTTTAGAGTAAACTATATTTTGATTATGGAAGATGGACAAAAAATTTTTCAGTATGAATTAACAGGTCCTTTCTTAAAAATCAGCGACAATGAAATTTATCGCTTAAATTTGGCAGATTGGCAAGCACTATATGCTTTACATTGCCATCAAAATTTACCCTTATCTCAATATAATGAATATGAAAATGCTCAATTAGTGTATCAATTACAATTAGCAAGAAAGAACGGAATGCCGGTAGATCTTCGACATTTTGATAATAATGATATTGAAGTACTTAAACCCAATTCTATTGGTGTTGCGATGCAAACTTTACCTGATGGTAGTTTAGAATTAATTCCTAATATAAGAAATATTGATATTGAAGAAGTAAGACAGCGTACAGGACAATTATCACAAAATAATACTTGCCTATTAAGGGTAAATAAAAAGATAGTTTTATTTGAACCAAAACAGTTAGAAGCAATGCAGGAGATTCTAAGTAAAAAGCAAATACCAAAAGAGCAAGTAACACATTTTATTGCTTCACCTTCTGCTTATTTAGATGCCTCCTTGATTGATTTAGATCTAGGTTTTTCTTTACGAGCCTATGGTGCTGAAAAGTTTTCTCATTTTTATGCTGGCGAGGTAGAGAAATCAAATATTGACTGGTTTTATCAACAAGGAAAAATAGAATCAGTCAAAGTATTAAATAATATTATCAAAGATATTGCACAATTAAATGACATTGAAAATGATATTACAAAAACCTATGAAGCAAATGCTCAGATTTTAAAGGTAGAAAATCGTGAGATTGATATATCAGATCGTGAAGAAGTAGAAGAAACGCTTAATAAATTAAAAAACAAATTTTCATTTGATTCTCAATTAGATAATCAAGAGAAGCAAGAAGAAAACCACAAAAAAGAAACGATAGTTATAGATATTGAAAAGAATGATGATGAAATGGGGTTTTCCGATTATGAACATAGGCATAATTTAAATATTCAACAACAACGTTTTGAGCGAGATAACTTAAAAAGAACACCTTATCTTCATCAAGAAGAAGGTATTCATTGGTTATTAGTACATATAGAAAATTCTAAAGGCGCATTATTGGCAGACGATATGGGATTAGGCAAAACTTATATGACCTTAGTTGCCATACATGAACAATATTGTCGATGTGAAAAACAGGATAAAACTAAAAAGCCAATTCTTATTGTTGCTCCTTTAAGTTTATTAGAGAATTGGCGAGATGAAGTTGATAAAACTTTTATTAAATCGCCTTTTAAAGATGTTATTGTTTTACAAGCTGAAGCTGATTTAAAACGATTTAAAGCACATAATCAAAAAGAAACAAAGGCTATTCTAGAGGAAGATAATAATGTTGATTTAGAAAAATTAACCTATTCTTTAAAAATAGGTAATGGTTATTCTATTAATAGATTAGATATGCCATCTCGTTTAGTGCTAACAACTTATCAAACTTTAAGAGACTATCAATTCTCCCTTGCATTGGTTGACTGGGGAATGGTGATATTTGATGAAGCTCAAAATTTAAAAAATCCAAATACTTTAGCAACAAGGGCAGCAAAAGGATTAAAAGCGGATTTTAAATTACTTGCCACAGGTACACCTGTTGAAAATAGCTTAAAAGATTTTTGGTGTTTAATGGATACCGCTACACCAGGGCTATTAGGTGCCTGGCAAGATTTTAGAGAACAATATATTCAACCTATTATTTCCGCTAAAAACGAAGACGTTTTTGCTAAAAAAATTGAAATAGGTAAGCGGCTTAGACATAAAGTTGGAAATTTTATGCTAAGACGAACAAAAGAGGAAAATCTTAAAGGTTTGCCAAATAAAATAATTTATACTGGTGATGAGCAAGATCAGGATAAACATTTTCTTCCAATTCTTGCAGCAGAAATGAAGACTCAGCAACTTTATGCTTATAATGAAATTATTGAGAAAGTTAACCAATGTGATATTGAGGATAAAAGAAAGTTAATTTTATCAAGTTTAAGAGAGTTAAAAGTAACAAGTATTCATCATCAATTAAATATTAATGATAAAAATATTGTTAATAATGCTTTTACTTCCGTAAAAATAAAAACTTTGTTATCAATTTTAGATTTAATAAGAGAGAAAAAAGAAAAAGCGATTATTTTTGTAGAAACTAAAATTATTCAGTCATATTTAACCGCACTTATTGCTCAAAAATATAAGATAATTGTTGAGATTATTAATGGTGAAACTCAAGCAGTATCTAAGAAAGCAAATAAAAAAACTAGAAAGTCTATTATTGATAACTTTCAAGAAAAAGAAGGATTTAATATTTTAATTATGTCTCCTATTGCAGCAGGTGTTGGCTTAACAGTTGTAGGGGCAAATAATGTTATTCACTTAGAAAGGCATTGGAACCCAGCGAAAGAGGCACAAGCCACCGATAGAGTTTATCGAATTGGTCAAACAAAAACGGTTAATGTTTATTTACCAATGGCATTGCATCCTAATGCTATTTCCTTTGATTTACAGTTAAATCGCCTGCTTAATAAGAAAGTTGATTTAAGCAATGCAATAGTTGAAAGCTCAAATGATACAAACCTATACGAAGAGTTTTCCTCTTTATTTGCTAAATAATAGGGTTGTTTTATATTTTTCAAAAACTGACCTCACTTTTTAAATAAAAGTGCGGTCAGTTTTTCAATTATTTTCTTGTTCAAATAATGGCTTAATCAGGATTTTTGAACGCCGTTGGTGGTTGTAGTGTTGGCGTTTTTCCTCGGGGAGATCGTTGAGGTTGGCGAGGCGGAAACCTCGTTCTTGAAACCAGTGGACGGTGCGGGTAGTGAGGACAAAGAGTTGTTCTATGCCCTGTTGTTTTGCTCGTTTTTGGATTGCCTCAAGGAGAATATCGCCTCGGGCAGAATTGCGGTAATCAGGGTGGACGGCGACACAGGCCATTTCTGCCATTTTTTCTTGTGGGTAAAGATTTAAGGCGGCACAGGCGATAATTGTGCCATCACGTTCAATAATGCTGTAATGGCTAATTTCCATTTCTAATTGCTCACGCGAGCGTTTGACTAAAATGCCTTGTTGTTCTAATGGGTGGATAAGCTCAAGCATACCAGCAATATCTTGTGCGGTGGCAATGCGGACGGTTTCTGAACTTTCCATTGAAAGCTGAGTACCAATCCCATCTCGTGAAAATAGCTCTTGCAATAATGAACCGTCTTCGGCATGGCTGAGTAAATGGCAACGTTTAACCCCTGCCCTACAAGCCTCAATGGCTGATTGGAGAAAGCGAGCTTGTGAGCTGTGATATTGTCCCTGTTGAATAAGCTGTTGTAAGTGTAATTCCGCTTGTTGTGGCAGTAGGTCAGCGATAACCTGTTGATTTTGATCTAAAATGCCTTGTTGTTCACAAAATCCGATCAATTTTTCGGCTTTAATTTTTATGGCGATTTGGGTGGCAATTTCTTCAAAGGGAAGATTAAAG
Source organism: Volucribacter amazonae (assembly GCF_029783845.1). Classification (NCBI taxonomy): domain Bacteria; kingdom Pseudomonadati; phylum Pseudomonadota; class Gammaproteobacteria; order Pasteurellales; family Pasteurellaceae; genus Volucribacter; species Volucribacter amazonae. The sequence continues at coordinate 1,535,409 of NZ_LWID01000001.1, forward strand.
GTTTCGCCTGTTACTGAGGGAGCTATTGGGCTAACCAACACAATGGCGTTTTGTGCCAGTTGCTGTTGGATACTTTCGCTGTTAATACGGCGTAATTTGCCTGTGAGCATATAATCTACGCCGTCATCAACGCCAATAGGTTGAGCAAGAATAAAATTACTGCTTACCACGTTAATTAATGGGGCATTATGTGGACGTAGGGATAAGCGTGCAGTAATGTCGTATTGTAAACTGCCTACCACTTGTTTGACTAAATTCAGGGTTTGGTGATCGGTAATGCGGATATTTTTATGATAGAGGCAATCTATCCCCTGTTGCTCTAATTGTTGATTAATTTGATGTCTTGCACCAAAGACAATCACCAATTTGATCCCTAGGCTATGCAATAAGCTAATATCACTGATGATATTGATAAAATTGGGGCTAGCAATACTGTTACCGTCCAGCATTATCACAAAGGTTTTGCCACGATGAATATTCACATAAGGGGTAGATTGACGAAACCATTGTACCAATTCTGTACTACGCATAAGATCCTCTATCTTTATATTTATTCATTAAAATTGAATTTATATTCATTTTAAGTGATTTGCAAGTAGAATTTTATTCATTAAACAGCTGTTGCCAAAGTTGTTGGATAAAATCACGTTGCCAGACGAACTGATCGGCACTGACAATAGAGGGTAAGCCCAATAAATTCAGATGATGAATTTGGTTGCGTAAGCTGGTATAACATTCTTTCAGTTTTTCCGCACAATCAGGGATAATTACTTGGTATTGTGCCATAATGTCAAAAATACGCACATTATCCGACCATTGAGCTAAACTTGGGTTTTGTGGACTATGGGCTAGCACTAAATATTGAGCGATAAACTCAATATCGGTTATCCCTCCTTGATCTTTTTTCAGGTTAAATTGGCTTTGATCTTTACTGGCTAAATGCTGATACATTTTTTCTCGCATTTCTCGTACGTCTTGTTTAAGTTTGCTTTGATCTCTTGGCATTGCCAATACGGCGGTGCGAATTTGCTCAAAGCGTTGGCGTAATTCAGCATCGCCATAAACTGCTCGGCTACGCACAAGGGCTTGGTTTTCCCACGTCCAAGCCTCGTGGCGTTGATAATGTTCAAAGGCATTGATTGTACTAACTAATAATCCTGATTCGCCAGAGGGGCGTAATCGCATATCTACTTCGTAAAGCACGCCTGCACTGGTATTGATATTAAAAATGCTAATGATTTTTTTAGCCAGTCGTAAATAAAATTGGCTACTATCAATGGATTTTTTACCGCCAACGGTTTGTCCGTCAGCAGGAGCATTATAGAGAAAAACTAAATCCAGATCGGATTTGTAGCCCAATTCAATCCCGCCTAATTTGCCATAACCGATAACCAAAAATTGACGTTGGTTATCCACTAAATGATCAGGAACACCATAGCGTTGGCTCAGCTGTTGCCAAGCGAGATTGACTACAGCTTCAATAATGGCTTCTGCTAAGAAAGTGAGATGATCGCTCACTTTCATCACAGGCAAAATGGCAAGAATATCTGCGCAGGCAACGTGAAATAATGCGGCATTTTTAAATTGACGTAGGGCATCAATAAATTGTTCTTCATCATCTTGCGGTAATCGTAATAAATATTGTTGTAACTCCGCAGGATATTGTTCAAATGTCGGCAAATTGAGTAAGGCTTTTTGATCCAATAATTCATCAAGTAAAATGGGGTGGCGTGCCACTTGTTCGGCAATCAGTTGGGATTTTGCACAAAGTTGTAATAAACGATGAAGTGCCGCAGGATTTTCTAATAATAATTCTAAATAGGTGGTGCGAGTAAGGGTTTTCTCAATAATGGTTAAGATACGAGGTAATAAAGTGCGGTAGTTTTTATGGCTAAATATTTGTTGTAACAATTTAGGCATAAGCTGATTAAGCACTTCTCTGCCACGATTACCCATGGGGCGGCGTTCGCTTTCTTGTTTGAATTGATGAAGTCGGTTAAGTAATGGTTGAATATCTTCATCTTGTTGAGGTTCATCAGCAGGCAATAACTGGATAAATTGTTGCGGATCAAGCTCTTCTTCAAACATATCTTGCCAAGGAGCAAGGTTATCAGGCACAGGTTGTTGCGGTTCGTTGCCAATTAATTGATCAAAAACCGACCGCACTTTTTGTTGATGCTGTTGTAATACTTGGTAAAAACTTTGCCAATCCGCAATAGGGTATTGTTGCTCAATAATGCCTTGTGGCTCATTGCCCTGTTTAAATTTGGCACAGGCTCGCACTAAACGCTGTTGATCCTGTGGATTGCTTGGTAAAGTTTGGGTTTGTTGGTCATTAATGGCTTGTAGCACATTTTCCACATGGCGTAAAAACAAATAGGCTTGTTGTAATTGTTGGCTTTCTTCTTGAGAGAGTAAGCCCAGTTTACTTAATAGCGGTAGAATTGCCAAAATGCTTTGTTGTTGTAGGCTTACCTCTCGTCCACCACGAATTAATTGAAACACTTGAGCAATAAACTCAATTTCTCGGATACCACCTGCCCCTAATTTAATATTATCGGTTAAGCCACGCCGTCTAATTTCTCGTTCAATTTTGCTTTTCATATCGCGTAGTGCTTGAATGGCACTAAAATCAATGTAACGGCGATAAATAAAAGGACGCAATAACTGGCGTAATTGCGGTTGATAAGGGCAATTTGCATCTTCCCCCAGTATTCTGGCTTTAATCATTGCGTAACGCTCCCAATCTCGCCCTTGCTCTTGGTAATAGGTTTCCATCGCATTAAAACTAAGCACCAAAGCACCGCTATCGCCGAAAGGGCGTAACCGCATATCTGTGCGGTAAACAAAACCATCGGGTGTACGTTGGTCAAGGGCGTTAATTAAGCGTTGCCCTAATTTGGTAAAAAATTTCTGATTATCTATACTCCGTCTTGCCCCTTGTGTTTCTCCTGTTTCTGGATAAGTAAAAATCAGGTCAATATCGGAGGAAAAATTTAGCTCTTTGCCACCCAGTTTTCCCATACCAAGAATAAGTAGCGGTTGAGCAATGCCTTGTGCATTGGTGGGGGTGCCAAATTGTTGGCAAAGTTGCTGATATAGCCAATCACGACAAGCGATAATACAAGCCTCTGCCAATTCTGATAGGCGAATAAAAATTTGCTCAACGCTGGCAAGGTTAAGGCTTTGACAATAGCTCAATTTTGCCAATTCACGATGACGAAATAGGCGTAATTGCTGATAAAGTTGGTTTTCGTCTGTTAGGTTGTCTAACTGGTTTTGCAAGCGAGTTAGATAATGTTGGCAATCGGCAAATTGGATAGGTTGTTGCAAAATTTGACGAAAAAAATCCCCTTGTTTTTGTAAACAGCTGTACAAGAAATCCGATTGCTTTATGGCATAAATTAACGCGTTTTCAGTTTGTGGTGTTAATGTAGCAAGGCAATCAGGCTCAAGCAGATGACGTTGTAATAATTGATAAAATTTTTCTTGTGCGGTGCTGTTTGGCATAATCATTTCCTGTTAGGGTTAAAGAGGGGATTGATGACATTTTTCATATAAGGGCAATAATTGCCGAATAGTTTGGCAAATAAATTGCTGGCTATCAATATGATCTAATTGGGCTTTTTCACAATTTTTGCCGATACAATAAAAATCCTGTGCTTGCTCTAGGGGTAATTGTTGTGGCGAAAGGCTACTGACCAGCGGAAAATCATTATATTCACTGTCATCGCCTCGCCAAATTTCAAAGTCGCCATATTGTTGATAATCCAGTTGTTCAAGCCATTGATTATATTGCTCAAGGGTAAATTGTGAACGATTAGCCCGATAGCTATGCCAATCTAGGCAAACTTGCAAACGGCGGCGATTAAGGATAACTGATAAAATGGTGGCAGAATGTTGATAATATTCATATTTAAAAAACGCAAAAAAATGCGACCGCACTTGCCAGCCATTTGTCCAGCTTTCAATATGTGGCTTAGCAAAAGGCGTGCCTAATTGTGCGGAAACCTGCTGAATAAGGGCTTTCCATTGTTGCCAAGCCTGTTGATATTCCTGCTTGAGAGATTGTAGCCGTTGGGGTTGGAATTTTTTGATTTGGGCAAATTGGAAGAAAGGTTGATTAAAGAGTTCACAAGATTGTGCGGATAACATTACTTCCTCCTTGCGAGTTTAATGGCGATAATCTTTTAACGCAGGTTGCACAAAATATTGTTTATCTTCCCAACGTAGCAGGGTCATTTTATTATTCCAGACACAGCCTGTATCTAAGGCATAAATATGGCTTGGGGTTGCCACTTCCGCTAAACTTGCCCAATGCCCAAAAATAAGGTTGGTTTGTTGATATAAAGGATTGGCGAGCTTAAACCAAGGTTGCAATGGCGCTGGGGCTTGTTGGGGCGGTAATTTACAGGCAAAATCAAGGCGACCGTCAGGATAACAAAAACGCATACGGGTAAAGACATTAATAATATAACGTAAGCGTTCAATGCCCGTTAATTGTGGCGACCAATAATCAGGCTGATTATCGTACATTTGGGCAATAAGCTGTTGGTAATCGCCTTGTTGTAGTACTTGTTCCACTTCCTTGGCACAGGCTTTGGCTGTGGTTAAATCCCATTGTGGACTAATGCCAGCGTGACTAAGCACAAAATCTTGTTGTGGATTATGGATTAATAGGGGTTGCTGACGTAACCAATCTATTAATTCCGCAAAATCAGGGGCAGCGAAAATCGCTTCAACCCGATCTTTAGTTTTGATTTTTTTAATGCCTAGTGCAGTGGCAATAAGGTGTAAATCGTGATTGCCTAATACCGTTTGAGCTGCTTTGCCAAGGGATTTTACCAAGCGTAAACATTGCAAGGATTTATCGCCTCGTGCCACCAAATCGCCCACTAAATAGAGTTTATCTTGGCTAGGATCAAACTTGACCTTTTCTAATAAGCATTGTAATTCATCATAACAGCCTTGTAGATCGCCAACAAAATAGGTTGCCATTAGTCCTCCAAAGCCCCTTGAGTTGGTTCGGCAGGGGGATTATCTGCCAACCAATTAGCTAATTTTGCATAATCCGCAATGCTTAAATTTTCCGCTCGTGCATTTAAATCTATACCAAGTGCGGTCAAATTTTCCGCCGAAAATAAATGGGATAAGGCGTTGCGTAAGGTTTTACGCCGTTGATTAAAGGCTTGGCTACATACTCGGTTTAACCACGCAATATCTTTTACAGGGTAAGGTAATTGTTGGTGTGGCACTAAACGCACCACCGCAGAATCCACTTTCGGTGCAGGCTTAAAGGCAGAAGGCGGCACTTCTAATACTGGCATTACTTGACAATAATATTGTGCCATAATGGTTAAGCGTCCGTATGCCTTGCTATTAGGACTCGCACATAAGCGTTTTACCACCTCTTTTTGCAACATAAAATGCATATCTTGGATAAGATGATGATATTGAAAAAGATGAAACATTAAGGGCGTAGAAATGTTATAAGGTAAATTACCAAATACCCGAATTTTTTGTTGCTTACTGGCAAGTTGCTGTTGTTCAAACAGTTGGGCAAAATCAAATTGCATCGCATCAGCTTCAATAACCTGCAATTTTTGCTGTAAAAACGGATGATGACGTAAACGCTTGGCTAAATCTCGGTCTAATTCAATGACCGTAAGTTGATCCACCTGCTCTGCCACAGGTTCAGTTAATGCCCCTAAACCCGGACCAATCTCAAGTAAAAACTGATCAGGTTGTGGATAAATCGCCGCCACAATACTTTGGATAATGTGCTGGTCATGTAAAAAATTCTGCCCAAAACGTTTACGGGCGGTATGACCTAAATGGGTTTTTGTATTCATAATATGACAATTTTGTATTCATTGATCTTGGCTGAATTATAAAACAAAAGTCTAGCGGCTGACAAACGTTGGGGGAGGGGAAATATAGTCGTTTCAATTTAAAATGAGACAAGGCGGTACGCCGAAGACAGTACAAGTAGTACGGCGAGGCGTACCAACGCTGTATCATTTTAAAGTGGGACGACTATAAAAATCCCAGCTAAGCTGGGATCTCTTGATTAATCATTAATATATTTTATATCCGCCCCTCGGCGTAAGCCTTTAACCCAATTTTGTGCTTCTTCTTGTAATTGAGCATTTACTAATTGTTCATAGGCTTTTTGGCGATAAGCACTTTCGGTTACATCGCTTTGGCGTTTGCCTGTAACCTCTAAAATATGCCAACCAAATTCTGTTTTAAAGGGCTGAGAAATTGTTCCCTGTTTGGTATTGAGAATGGCTTGTTGGAAAGCTGGGACATACATATCAGGTAAGGCATAACCAAGGCTTCCGCCATTTGCACCAGAAAGGTAGTCTTTAGAATAATCTTTGGCGGCTTGAGCAAAGGTTATTTTATTTGCCAAAATATCAGCACGAATTTGGTTTAATTGTGCTTTCGCTTGATTATCATTAAGTAATGGATTTAATTTCAATAGAATATGGCGTACTTCATATTCAGGGGCGGTAACTTCTTTGAGTTTACCTTCCTGTTTGGCTTGGCTTAGCATTTTATCCGCAAGGTTTTCCACTTGCTCTCTGGTTACATCAAGATGACGCCCAAAATTTTGCTGGCGTACTGCGTCCATTAATAATTGGTTAGCAATTTGACGGCGGTAACTATTGATATCAATACCTTGGTATTCCACTGCATCAAGGAATTGTCCATAGGTTAAGCCATTTTGTGCCGCAATATTTTCAATCACTGCATCAATATGAGCATTGGTAATTTGTACCCCAGAATCTTGAATGGCTTTTTGTACGAGAATATCGTCAATCACTGAATTTAATGCCACTTGACGGTTTGCCTCAGTATTGGCTTTTTTGCCTAAAGCACGTTTAACTTGGCTTTCTAACACAGGGATACCATCAACCGTAGCCACCACTCGTTCTTGAGCATAGGCTGAGGTAGAAATCATAAATAAGCTGGCTAAAGCGAATAAAATAGAGTTAAAAAAAGGCTTTTTCATTGTGTTATTCCATTCCTTTCATTATGAGAATTAGACGTTATTTAGAGCATTGATTTATTAAAAGGTTCCCTTATTTTGTGATTAAGGCAACTTCGTTGCAACCGTCAAATTTTGCGGTGCGTACCTGCACTTTTTCATTGCGACTTGTTGGCACATTTTTCCCCACATAATCGGCACGAATGGGGAGTTCTCGATGACCTCGATCCACAAAAATGACCAATTCCACTTTCGCAGCTCGCCCAAAATCTACGAGGGCATCTAATGCCGCCCGAATGGTTCTGCCAGTAAATAACACGTCATCAACTAAGATAACGATTTTGTTTTGAATATTGAGATAATCAGATGCGCCATGATAAACAGGAGATTGGCTAGCAGGTTCAGCATATTCAAGATCATCACGATAAAAGGTAATATCCAAATCCATTGAAGGAAGTTCCTGTTGAGTGAGATCAAAAATTTTGCGTTTAATAAATTGGGCAATTTCTGCACCACGGCGTTTAATTCCCACGATAATAATATTATCTAGGTTTTGATGCTTCTCAATGATTTCATGGGAAATGCGTGAAATTGTGCGTTGAAACTGATTTTCATCAATGATGATTTTATCCATTCTTTCATCTCTGTAAGCTAAAATGCAGTCAGAATAGCATAAATCAAGGTAAAACGGTATAGTTGCTATTCTGACCTAAGTTGTTTTGTTGAGGTTATTCAGGGGCATAGCCTTGTGCTGGCAAAGGTTTGCCGTCTAAATAGGCTTGGTTATCTTGTAATACTAAGCGACCTCGCACAAACCAATCAATTACTAAGGGATAAATGGCGAATTCCTGTTGTTTGACCCGTTGTTCTACATCTTGTACATTATCCTCGGCAAAAATTGGCACTTTCGCCTGTAACACGATTGCCCCACCATCAACCTCTTCATTAACAAAATGAACGGTAGTGCCGTGTTCTGTTTCGCCTGCCTCAATGGCTCGTTGATAAGTATCCAAGCCCGGGTATTTAGGCAATAACGAGGGGTGAATATTCAAGATTTTACCGGCAAAGCGTTGGGTAAATTGTGGAGTAAGAATTTTCATATAACCCGCAAGCACGATTAAATCCGCTTGTTGTTGTTCAATATAATCGGCAATCGCCATATCCATAGCGAGATTATCGTTAAAGTGTTTGCGTAAAAAAACTTGGGTAGGGATATTGGCTTGACTGGCACGCTGTAACCCAAATGCCGTTGCTTTATTACTGATCACCGATACAATTTGCCCAGCAATTTTTTGTTCGGCACAAGCATCAATAATGGCTTGTAAATTTGTGCCTTGTCCTGAAATTAATACAACAATTTTTTTCATAGTTATTTAAATATGATAGCCCGATAAAGTGGTATAAAGATCATGTGCGTAGCTGTCGGTCATACCGGAAATAAAATCGGTAACCATCAGCAAGCGAAGATATAATAAATAATGTGAATTATCTTGATGATCAGCGGCAAAACGGCGATAAATCTGTTTATGGCTTTCGGAAATTAATGCCACTAATTTTTTATCTAATTTATTATGAATATTATTTAAATCAGAATAAGGTAATACGGCTGCAACAAATTTATTCAGTAGAAAGGTGAGTACGCTATGCCCTGAAATTTCTAGTTTCAGAATATGTTTATTAGAGAAAATATAATCTAAGGCAAATTGTCTGAGGAACTTGTGCAAAGTTTCCGCCCAACTGCCTTTAAATAAATCCGCATTATAATTGCCCTGCATAATGGCGGAATAATGATGATTAAAGGAAAAAGAGGCAGCATAAATCAGTTTTTTCCGAATATCAAAGAAACATTGATTAATCAATTCCTCTTGGTTACTGTCTTCTTGATTTTTAGTTTGTTGCTTATGTACCTCATTTAAATATTTATTTTTATCATTATTTTTTTGATCTTTTAAATTTTCCCATTGCTGATTAAATTCTGTTAATTTTTGTTTAAAAAAATCAAAGCTAAATAATTCTTTTTTAAGAGCATCTTCAATATCGGCGGTTAAATAAGCAATATCATCAGCTGCCTCTAAAATAAAGGTAAGAGGGTGTCTTGCTTTTTCTACCCCTGTAAGTGCGGTTACTTCTGCAAAAATTTTTTGTTCCGCTTGGAAATAGCCCATTTTTTTCTCTACCAACTTGGCATTTTGTTTATCATAAGTCTCGGTAGAAGAACGGGTATATTTAATCATGGTATTAATGGTAGCCGCTGTTAAGTGCATACCCGGATCGCCAGAAAAATTATGTAATTTGGTTACAATCCGTAAGGCTTGAGCATTGCCGTCAAACTGAATAAAGTCCGATAAATAATGGGCGAGAAAATACTCTATATTAATATTTTCTAGCATTTTTTGTTGTAACATTGGGGCTAAATTGGTCGCAAACCAATGGCGAATAATATCTTCGCCAAAATGCCCAAAAGGGGGGTTGCCAATATCATGCAACAAACTGGCACATTCTAGGATACGACAAATGTCCTCTTTCCTTTCATTTAAGGTAGGAGCGTCCTCCCCTTTGTGATATTGTATGATATTACTGGCTAGCTCTCGTGCTAACATTGCCACTTCAATGGAATGGGTTAGCCGAGTATGCACAAAATCATGACGTTCAAGGGGAAATACTTGGGTTTTATCTTGTAAACGGCGAAAGGCAGGGCTAGTAACAATTCGCTTATAATCGCTGTCAAAGGCAAACTCTTTGCTACCACGATTTTCGCCACCGATACGTTGTGAATGTAATAATTGTTGCCAATCAAACATGGTTTTCCCCTTGTTGATATGCGGTTAGTTAATGATAACCTGAGCTTCACCTGTTTCCGCTTGTTCAATTTTACCAATTAACCAAGCCTGTTCGCCTGCTTGCTGTAATAGTGCCAAAGCATTTTCTACTTGCTCACTTGGTAAAGCAATCACCATACCCACACCGCAGTTAAAGGTGCGATACATTTCGTGGCGAGAAATATTGCCCTGTTGCTGTAACCAAGTAAAGATCGCAGGCCATTGCCAGCTTTGCTCATCAATCACTGCTTTGGCATTAGCAGGTAAAACACGTGGAATATTTTCCCAGAAACCACCGCCTGTGAGATGAGCAATAGCATGAACCTCAGTATGTTTAATCAAGTTCAAAATAGATTTTACATAAATTTTGGTTGGGGCTAATAAATGATCCGCTAAGGATTTCCCCGCTAATTGCTCGCTTTGTGGATCAACACCTGCCACATCAAGCACTTTACGGATTAAGGAATAACCATTGGAATGTGGACCACTTGAGGCTAAAGCAATAAGACTATCGCCAGCTTTTACTTTACTTCCGTCAATAATCTCCGCTTTTTCTACCACACCTACACAAAAGCCCGCCAGATCATAATCGCCTTGATGATACATACCCGGCATTTCCGCCGTTTCACCGCCCACTAAAGCACAACCTGCTTGCTCACAGCCGTTGGCAATGCTTTTTACCACTTCTGCCGCAACATCAACCTCAAGTTTACCTGTGGCATAATAATCAAGAAAAAACAGCGGTTCTGCTCCCTGTACTACTAAATCATTGACACACATTGCCACTAAATCAATACCAATGCCTTGATGACGTTGTAAATCAATGGCTAAACGCAATTTTGTGCCTACGCCGTCAGTACCAGATACCAAAATCGGCTCTTTATATTGGCTTGGGATTGCACATAATGCCCCAAAACCGCCTAATCCACCAATAACTTCAGGGCGAGTAGTGCGTTTAACATCCGCTTTAATGCGTTCCACTAATTCATTGCCAGCGTTAATATCCACACCAGCGTCTTTATAACTTAATGATTGTTTGCTCACAGAGGATTTCCTTCACGATTAATAAAATAATTGCGAGAAATTATACCTATTTAAGCAATCGTTTGCGATAGGAATTTTTGTACAAATGTAGTTTGTCAATATTTTATTGTGGTTTGATAGTCGTCCCAATTTAAAATAATACTGTGTTGGCACGCCTTGCTGTACTATTTGTATTATCTTTGGCGTGCCAGCTTGCCTTATTTTAAATTGAAACGACTATAACTACCTATTTAAATAAAAAACTAAAACACGCTGTTTTTAGAGAATTCTTAGGAAAAGTTGTAAACTAACCTAGAGTGTATTATCAAAGCCCTATTTCCCCATTTCCACCACCACTCTGCCACAGGTATCGCCATTAAGCAATTTATAAGCATAATCAATGGCTTGTTCTAAGCGGATAGTTTGGCTGGCTTGGTTGAGTAGGCTTAGATCGAGTTGGCTTAGTTGTTGCCATGCCTTAAGGCGTGTTTCTTTTGGACACATTACACTGTCTATGCCAATTAAGCGAATACCACGCAAAATAAAAGGGGCGACAGTGGCAGGAAAATCCATACCCTGAGCTAAACCACAACAGGTTACTACGCCACCATATTGTGTGCTTGCGCAAGCATTTGCCAAGGTATGGCTACCGACACTATCTATCACGCCAATCCAACGTTCTTTCATTAAAGGTTTAGCGGGTTCGGCGAGGTCTTGACGAGCGATAACCTCCCTAGCGCCTAATTGACGTAGCCAATCCGCTTGTTCTGGTTTGCCTGTTGAAGCCATGACTTCATACCCAGTTGTGCCAATATGGCAACGGCAAAACTGCCTACGCCGCCTGTCGCCCCTGTTACCAGTATGTTTCCTGACGAGGGGCTAATGCCTTGTTGTTGCAATGCCATAACCGACAACATTGCGGTATAGCCAGCCGTACCGATTAACATTGCTTGTTGTGGCGAAAGGGATTTGGGGAGGGGAATAAGCCATTGTGCTTTAAAACAGCCAAGTTCCGCTAAACCGCCCCAATATTTTTCGCCAACGCCCCAGCCATTGAGTAATACCTGATCACCGATTTTAAAAGCATCAGATTGGCTTTTTAATACTGTCCCTACACAATCAATACCTGCCACCATGGGAAATTGGCGTACCACAGGGCTTTTGCCCGTTATGGCTAGAGCGTCTTTGTAGTTAAGGGTAGAATAATCAATCTTTACTAACACCTCCTCCTGCGGTAATTGGCTTTCTGCAATGAGCTGAAGCGTAGCTTGATAATGTTGTTGATCTTTGTCAATTATAATCGCGTTGAACATCGTTATCTCCCTAATAATTGTTTGAAATAATAAATAAAATGATCTAATGGCTGACTAGATTGGCTAAGTTTGGCGCGCATCACTGCCCCCTCCCAGCCAATCCAAAAGAATTCTGCGAGGGCTTGACAATCTAATGTTGCGGAAATTTGTTCAGCTTGTTGGGCAAGGGATAAACATTGCGCTACTTTGCTCTGCCATTGTTGCAAAATCTGTTGCAGTACAGCTTGATAATCTGAGGGCAATAATGTGCTTTCTTGTGCCACATTGCCGATTAAACAGCCACGTTTAAAAGCATATTTTTGCATACCTTGACAGCAATCTTGCGTGAAATTAAATAGGCGTTGTAAGGGCGGAACATTTTCTGCTAAAAGAAAGCGATCTAATTTTTTAGCAAAATATTCGCCGTAGCCCTGAATAACTGCCAACCCAAAGTCTTGTTTATTTTTAAAATGATAATAAAAAGAGCCTTTAGGTACGTTGGCTTGTTGCAAAATCCCATTAATATCGGCATTGAGATAGCCTGTTTCTGTCAACCACGCAATACCTGTGCGGATTAATAAGGTTTTCGTATCGTTATTTTCGGCTCGTTTTTTGATTGGGCGACCACGTTTTTCCATAGCGCATTATTATGATTGGACTGAATAGTCTAAAATATTATGGACTAGTTAGTCTAATGTCAAGTAAGAAAAAATAGTAATGATTTAGAGGCTATTTTTTATCCAAAAGATAAATTGCCTATTTTGTTGATTTCAAGGTAAACTATGCCACCTAGTAGAACAAAAGAAACAAGAGTGTTATGCGGTTATTGACGGTAATTTTAGCGGGGTTGTTGATTTATTTTCAGCTTAATTTTTGGTTTGGTAAGAATGGATATACCACTTATCGTGCGGTAGAAAAAGAGATTGTGGTACATAGAGCGGAAAATGAGAAATTAAGCCAGCGTAATCAATTAGTTGCTGCTGAAATTAAAGATCTCAAAGAGGGGATTGAGGCGGTAGAAGAGCGGGCAAGACTGAATTATGAGATGGTAAAACCCAATGAAACTTTTTATCGTATTGTGAAAGAAAATAAATAATATGTGTCAATCTTCAAATAAGATCTGGGCGGTAGTGCCTGCGGCGGGGATTGGTAGCCGTATGCAAGCTGAACGCCCTAAGCAATATTTAACTCTACAAGGTAAAACCATTTTAGCCCATACTTTGCAATGTTTAATTAATTATTCAGCCATTGAACGGATTGTGGTGGCGATTTCGCCAGCCGATCAAGCTTATTTAGCCCAGTTGGTGGAAGTTCAGCATAATAAGGTATGTTTGGTTAATGGTGGGCAAACAAGAGCGGATTCAGTATTGGCAGGTTTGCAACGTATTGAGCAACCTGAGCAAAGTTGGGTATTGGTGCATGATGCTGCTCGTCCTTGTTTGCGGCATGAAGATTTAGATAAATTGTTGCAGGTCAATGATGAGCATGGGGCAATTTTGGCAGTTCCTGCGGTGGATACCATTAAACGCAGTTTGGATCAGCAACGTATTCAACAAACAGAGGATCGTGGTCAGTTGTGGCTTGCTTTAACCCCTCAGTTTTTCAAAGCCGATGTGTTGATGAAGGCTTTATTACAGGCAAAGGCACAGGGGTTTAATGTTACAGATGAAGCCTCTGCAATGGAGCTGGCAGGGTATCAGCCCCGTTTGGTGGCAGGGCGAGCCGATAATATAAAGGTTACACGCCCAGAGGATTTGGCGTTAGCCGAGTTTTATTTAACGAGGAAATAAGATGATACGTATTGGACATGGTTTTGATGTGCATGCTTTTGGGCAACAGCGTCCTTTGATTATAGGTGGGGTGGAGGTGCCTTATCATACGGGATTTATTGCCCATTCTGATGGCGATGTGGCTTTGCACGCTCTGACTGATGCTTTATTGGGGGCAGTGGCATTGGGGGATATTGGTAAACTTTTTCCTGATACCGATCAACAGTTTAAGGATATTGATAGCCGTATTTTACTTAGGGAGGTTTTTGCACGAGTACGTCAGCAAGGGTATCAGATTGGGAATGTGGATTTGACCATTATTGCACAAGCACCGAAAATGCGTCCATATATTGATGCAATGCGAGCGATAATTGCGGAAGATTTGGCTTGTGATGTTGCACAAGTGAATGTTAAGGCAACCACCACTGAAAAACTAGGCTTTACGGGGCGTAGCGAGGGCATTGCTTGTGAGGCGGTGGTGTTATTGGTGAAAGCCGTATGTTAGCCTTAGCCCATTTAAAAACTTTGCCAAAACAGACCGCACTTTTGAAAGCACAATGTGAAGATTTTTGTGTGGTGGAGGAATTAGGTTACCCTCTTACTGGCGAGGGGGAATTTGTGCTATTGTGGGTGCGTAAACGTGATTGTAATACCTTGTTCGTGGCAGAGAAATTAGCCCAATTTGCGGGCATTTCCCCTCGTCAAGTGAGCTATGCGGGTTTAAAGGATCGCAAAGCGGTAACGGAGCAATGGTTTTGTTTGCATTTGCCTAAACAAACACCTGATTTTAGCCAATTTCATTTAGAGGGTGTGGAAATTTTGCAAGTGACTCGTCATCAACGCAAAATTCGTATTGGCAGTTTGGCGGGTAATCATTTTCGGCTGTTATTACGCAAAGTGGTGGAAGAGCCTGCTTTGCTTGAACGGTTACAAAATATGGCTCAACAAGGCGTGCCAAATTATTTCACAGAGCAACGTTTTGGACGTGATGGGCATAATTTAACCCAAGCCATTCGTTGGGCGAATGGTAAAATTAAGGTAAAGGATCGGCATAAACGTAGTTTTTATTTGTCGGCGGCACGCAGTGAAATATTTAATCAAATTGTTTCTGCTCGTATTGAACAAGGCTTAATTGAACAAGTGATGATGGGGGATATTGTGCAATTAAGCGGTTCGCAGAGTTGGTTTAAAATCGCCCCAGAGGAAGATTTGGCTGAGTTACAGCAACGTTTGCAACAACGGGATCTTTATTTAACTGGGGCATTAATTGGCGAGGATATTGAGAAAGCAAGTTCAGCCTTTGAACAAGAGATTATTCAGCAATATTCGGCGTTATTAACCTTAATACAACGAGAAAAAGTGAAAACCTTTCGCCGTCCGTTATTGTTATTGCCACAGCATTTCACTTGGCAATTTGTGCCAGAGGGATTGCAATTAGCCTTTTATTTGCCTGCGGGCAGTTATGCCACTGCGGTGGTGCGAGAATTAGTCAATATTGAGGAAAATTAATGCATATTTTATTAAGTAATGATGATGGTATTCATGCTGAGGGCATTCGTGTACTCGCACAGGCTTTGCGTCAGTTTGCTGAAGTAACGGTGGTCGCCCCTGATCGCAATCGTAGTGCCGCCTCTAATTCCTTGACCTTAGTTGAGCCTTTGCGTCCGCATAAATTAGATAATGGCGATTATTGTGTTAATGGTACACCTGCGGATTGTGTGCATTTGGCATTAAATGGCTTCTTAGCTGGGCGAGTTGATTTGGTGGTATCAGGCATTAATGCGGGGGCAAATTTAGGCGATGATACCCTGTATTCAGGCACCGTTGCGGCAGCAATGGAAGGACGCCATTTAGGCTTGCCTGCTATTGCGGTATCTTTAGACGGTCGTCAGCATTATGAAAGTGCGGCTCGTATTGTGAGTGATTTAATTCCTAAATTGCATCACCAATTACTTGAGGGACGGCGTGAAATTATTAATATTAATGTGCCTGATTTGCCTTATGAACAAATTAAAGGCTTAAAAGTGTGCCATTTAGGGTATCGCGAATCTGCCGCTGAAGTGATTTCTCAACAAGATCCACGTAATGAGCGGATTTATTGGATTGGCCCAAGTGGTTTGCCTGAATATGCTAGCGAGGGGACAGATTTTCACGCCGTACAACAAGGTTATGTGGCAATTACACCATTGCAAGCGGATATGACCGCACATCATTCTTTAGCCTTATTACAAAAATGGGTGGATAATTAATTATGCCGACACCAGAACAGCGAAAATTGGTGCAACAGTTATATCAGCAAGGTATTACTGATGAACGTGTGTTGCAAGCCATTTACGAAACACCTCGTCCGCATTTTGTTGATGAGGCGTTTGCACATCGTTGTTATGAAGATATTGTGCCGATTTCAGAGGGACAAACCTTAACCCACCCTTATACCTCTGCACGAATGACCGAATTATTACAGATTGAACCGCATCATCATATTTTGGAAATCGGCACTGGCAGCGGTTATCAAACGGCAGTGTTAGCCAAATTAGCTGACAAAGTATTTAGTGTGGAACGGATAAAAAAGTTACAATGGCAAGCCATACGCCGTCTTAAACAATTAGATTTATATAATATTCAATTTAAGCATGATGATGGTTGGCAAGGGTGGCAAGCCAAAGCCCCTTTTGACGGTATTATCGTTACTGCTGCTCCTGAAACTGTGCCTATTGCATTATTGCACCAGTTAAAGGACAATGGGCGGCTAATTATTCCTGTGGGTAATGAACATCAGCAGGTTTTACAGCGTATTACTCGTTGTGGCTCGGAATATTATGTAGAGAACATTGAACAAGCAAAATTTGTTCCCTTAGTAGAAGGAGAAATTATTTGAATATTTTTGGTGCGATGTATGATAAAACCATGCAATGGTCAAAACACCGCTTTGCCCCTTTTTGGTTATCTTTTGTTAGTTTTATTGAGGCGATATTTTTCCCTATTCCGCCTGATGTCATGCTTATTCCTATGTCAATGTCTAAACCTAAAAAGGCTTGGCATTATGCGTTATATACAACCATTGCCTCGGCATTAGGGGGAGCAGTAGGTTATGCCATTGGTTATTATGCCTTTGATTTTGTGCATCATTATGTGGTGCAATGGGGTTATGAAGCCCATTGGGCAACCGCAATGTCGTGGTTTGAACGTTGGGGGGTATTAATTGTTTTTGTGGCAGGTTTCTCGCCTATTCCTTATAAAGTGTTTACCATTTGTGCTGGTGTGATGCAAATGGCATTTTTACCTTTTATCCTCACCGCTTTTGTTTCTCGTGCTGCTCGATTTATCTTAGTGGCGAAATTAGCTGCTTGGGGCGGACAACGTTTTGCAGCACAATTACGCCGTTATATTGAAATTATTGGC
Source organism: Volucribacter amazonae (assembly GCF_029783845.1). Lineage (NCBI taxonomy): Bacteria > Pseudomonadati > Pseudomonadota > Gammaproteobacteria > Pasteurellales > Pasteurellaceae > Volucribacter > Volucribacter amazonae. Next base: position 1,552,708 of record NZ_LWID01000001.1, read on the forward strand.
TGGTCGGTAGTGGTTTTGGCTGTGATTGCCTATTTATTGTTACGTTAATATGATTTAATTCTGTTTTAGAAAAGGATATGTGAATGAAAAAATCGTTTTTATTATTGCCTTTAGCGAGCTTGGTGCTTACCGCTTGTAGTTCCAGTACCCCTGCCCCCGTAGAAAATGCAGACGGTACGTTAACCCCGGGTATTATGCAACCCATTGAATCCACAGGGGCGACAAGTGGGGCTTGGGAGCCTGAAATTCAGCAACAAAGTATGCCGACCAATATGCAAGCACCTGTTAATCAATCCTCAAACACGCCAAACTATACTCAACCTGTTGCGCAACAGGTATCAAGTACAGTACAACAAAATACTGCAACACAGGTATCTCAAGATTTTACCATTCCTCGTAATGCTCAAACGAACGCACCAGATTACAGCAAAATAGACAAAGGTTTTTATAAAGGCGAAACCTATCAAGTGCGTAAAGGCGATACTATGTTTTTAATCGCCTATATTTCAGGTTTAGATGTAAAAGAACTTGCGGCATTAAATAATATGAGCGAGCCTTACCAATTAAGCATTGGACAAGTGTTAAGAGTATCCAATGGTAACAATAATGTTACTCCAACAGCAAACCAAACTGTAGCGAATAATACGGCAACAGCCCAGGCTGTGAATGAACCTGCGGTAACCTATACACCAGCGGCAAATGGTACACAATATGGTTCTGATGGTACGATTATTGGCCCAGTCAAAGCCACCGCAAGTACCAATGCCCCAGCGAAATCTACCGGCGTATCAACCCCTAATCCAACGCCAATTACCACACCGACTACCACTACAACTATTGCAAATACCGCCCCAGCGGTAACCCCAACTAGCAATATTGCGTGGCGTTGGCCAGCAAATGGCAAAATTATCCAAGGTTTCTCAAGCTCTGACGGTGGTAATAAAGGCATTGATATTGGTGGTTCAAGAGGACAAGCGGTAAATGCCGCCGCCGCAGGTACGGTAGTCTATGCAGGAAATGCTTTGCGTGGTTATGGCAACCTTATCATTATTAAACATAACGATGATTATCTCAGTGCTTATGCCCACAATGAAAGCATTTTAGTCAAGGAACAACAAACCGTTTCCGCTGGGCAACAAATCGCCAAAATGGGAAGCTCTGGTACAAATGAAGTTAAACTGCATTTTGAAATCCGTTACCGCGGAAAATCCGTTGATCCAGTGCGTTATTTGCCGAAGAGATAAAGAAACAAAAAAGGAACACAAAATAGATTGTGTTCCTTTTGCATTTTTAACGATTTTTTTACCGTTTCCAATTCTTCAACGCATCTGCAAAGGCGTTACCCATTGCTGAATTTTGGGTTTTATGGTTTTGCTGACGAGTAGGTTTAGCTGATTTTGTTGCTGAAGTGCGGTCAGTTTTAGCATTATTTTTTTCGCCAATATTTTCATCTAATCGCATTGTTAAAGCGATACGTTTGCGCGCTATATCTACTTCCAGCACTTTCACTTTAACAATATCGCCTGTTTTGACCACTTGATGGGGATCATCAACAAATTTATCGCTTAATGAAGAAATATGCACTAAGCCATCTTGGTGAACGCCAATATCCACGAACGCTCCAAAGTTGGTTACATTGGTAATCGTGCCTTCCAAAATCATACCTGCTTTGAGATCATCAATATTTTCTACGCCGTCCATAAAGGTGGCGGTTTTAAATTCTCCACGCGGATCTCGTCCGGGTTTTTCTAGCTCTTTGAAAATATCTTGTACGGTAGGTAAACCAAATTGTTGGTCAGTAAATTGTTTGGCATCAAGTTGGCGAATAACACTGGTATTACCCATTAACTGTTGAATAGATTGGGCGGTAGCTTGTAAGATTTTTTCTACCACAGGGTAGGCTTCTGGGTGGACACCAGAAGCATCGAGTGGATTGTTACCTTGGGCAATACGCATAAAGCCTGCACATTGCTCAAAGGCTTTTGGTCCAAGTCTTGGCACGTTTTTCAAGTCGTTACGGCTGGCAAAGCGTCCATTTTCATCACGATATGCCACAATATTTTGTGCTAAGGTTTTGGTCATACCTGCGACCCTTGCTAACAATGGTGCAGAGGCGGTATTGAGATCCACCCCAACGGCATTTACACAATCCTCAACCACCGCATCAAGTTTGCGTGCTAATTGGCTTTGATTAACGTCGTGTTGATATTGTCCAACGCCAATGGCTTTTGGTTCAATTTTGACTAATTCGGCAAGGGGATCTTGCAAACGGCGTGCAATGGATACCGCACCACGTAAAGATACGTCAAGCTCAGGAAATTCTGCGGCAGCTAATTCGGAGGCGGAATAGACGGAAGCGCCAGCCTCGCTAACCACTACTGTTTGCGGTTTGTTTTCGCCACATTGTTTGACGACCTCTTTGGCAAATCGCTCTGTTTCTCGAGAGGCAGTACCATTACCAATGGCAATAAGCTCTACTTGATGGGTTTTGATCAAGTTAAATAAACTGAGCATTGCTTTTTGTTCTTGCCCTGTGTGGGGATAAATAGTGTCGGTTGCCAGTAATTTGCCTGTGTTATCCACAACAGCCACTTTTACCCCTGTGCGTAACCCGGGATCAAGTCCAATGGTGGTTTTTGCTCCAGCAGGGGCTGCCATTAATAAGGCACTGAGATTGCGGGCAAAAACATTAATTGCCTCTTCTTCCGCTTTTTCTCGTAATGCGGTCATTAATTCTGTTTCTAAATGCAGGGAAATTTTAATTTTCCACGTCCAAGCAATCACTTGTTCACGCCATTTATCCGCAGGTTGTTGCTGTAAATGGACATTGAGATGTTGGCGAATAATTTCTTCACAATAGCTATGACGATTGCTTTCATCTGCCTCAGGATCGGCGTTTAAACTTAGTTGTAAGATGCCTTCATTGCGTCCTCGTAGCATCGCCAAAGCACGATGGGAAGGCACTTGACGTAATAATTCTTGGTGATCAAAATAATCTTGGAATTTTGCCCCATCATTTTCTTTGCCAGCAATGACTTTAGATACCAATAAGGCATTTTGTTGTAAATATTGACGAATTTTCGCTAATAATTCCGCTTCTTCGGCAAAGCGTTCCATTAAAATATAACGCGCCCCATCTAGTACCGCTTTGCTGTCAGCAAAACCTTGTTCTGCGTTAAGATAATCTGTGGCAGCAAGCTCAGGATCGGTTTGTGGATTTTGCCATAATAAATCCGCAAGAGGTTCAAGTCCTGCTTCAATAGCAATTTGCCCTTTGGTACGCCGTTTCGGTTTATAAGGCAAATAAAGATCTTCAAGTTCGGTTTTACTTTGGCAAGCGAGGATTTTTTGGTGCAAAGGTTCAGTTAATTTGCCTTGTTCATCAATGGACTTCAAAATAGTTTGGCGGCGATCTTCTAATTCACGCAAATAGGTTAAACGGGTTTCAAAATGGCGTAGTTGGCTATCATCAAGCCCCCCTGTTACCTCTTTACGGTAACGTGCAATAAAAGGAATGGTATTACCGTCATCAAGTAAGCCTATGGCAGCGAGAATTTGTTGAGGTTGTACCGCTAATTCGGCGGCGATAATTTGGCTGATTTGTTGATTTAACATAAGTCTTATTGTGTGAGTTAAAAATTGCCAATAGGATACTTGTTTTAACCAGTAGGCTCAAATTTTTATGCTAGAATAGCCTGTAATTATGCAAATGTTAGGTTAAATTATGTGCAAATATAATAAATTAAGAATTGAGTGGGATTGTCGGCGTGGTATGTTGGAGCTAGACAATATTATTATGCCTTTTTATCAACAACATTTTGACCATTTAACAGATCAACAAAAAGAGATTTTTATTCGTTTATTGGCTTGTTCTGATTTGGAGCTATTTTCTTGGTTATTTAAAGGCTCTCAACCGCAAGACCTTGAATTGCGTGAGATGATCACCCATATTCAACAAACATTAACAAAATAAATTATCAACGTCATCTTTACAAAAAAAGATTGAACTTTTTTTTGATTATTCGCTCTAACTCAACGTACAAGCTTGCTGTCTTTGATATTGAAGATTGTTAGAGAGAAACAGATTTAGGGAGATTCACTGTTCATGAGTGAACAGCTAACAGATCAAGCTTTGGTAGAAAGAGTACAGCAGGGAGATAAAAAAGCCTTTAATTTATTGGTATCTCGTTATCAGAATAAACTGGCTGGACTGCTGAGTCGCTATGTATCTGCTAATGATATACCTGATGTAGTGCAGGAATCCTTTATAAAAGCGTACCGCTCTTTGGATTCTTTTCGTGGCGAAAGTGCTTTCTATACATGGCTTTATAGAATTGCGGTCAATACTGCTAAAAATTATTTAACGGCACAAGGTCGCCGTCCGCCTAAGGAAGATATTTTAGCGGAAGAGGCGGAAAGTTATGAAGTGGGTAGCCATTTACGTGATGTAGAAACGCCAGAAAACTTGATGTTGTCAGCAGAGTTAAAGCAAACCGTATTTGATACCATTAATAGTTTGCAAGAAGAATTAAAAACGGCTATTACCTTGCGAGAAATTGAAGGTATGAGCTATGAAGAAATTGCGGAAATAATGGAATGCCCTGTCGGTACAGTGCGTTCACGCATTTTCCGAGCAAGGGAAATTATTGAAAGCAAAATCGCCCCTTTAATGCAACGCTAATTTGAAAACACAAATTGCAAAGATAAACCTGAACGTTGGAGTATGAATATGCAAAAAGAGTTACTTTCGGCCTATATGGATGGAGAACAAGTAAGTAACCAAGTGATTGATGAAATTCACCAAGATCCGCAATTACAGCAAAGTTGGCATCATTTTCATCTTGTCCGTTCTGTTATGCGTCAGGAAACCAGTGAGGTTATTTTAGGACAGGATTTTACTGCTAAAATGGCATCAATTATTGAACAGGAAGTCAGTTATCAAGAACAACCGACGGTTGCAGAAGTGGAAAAATCACCATTTGTGCAAAAATTACGTCGTTTGTTTATGCCGATGACACAAGTGGCGGTAGCAGCTGGCGTTTGTTTAGTCGCTGTATTAGGCGTGCAATCTTTTAATGGTAGTGATAATATGGCGAGTGCTGATGTGGATACCCCTGTCCTGCAAACTTTGCCTTTTAATAATAATGTGCAAGCAGTGAGTTACAACGCCCCAGCACAAGATGTTGTAACCGCAGAGCAATTAGAACAAAAGAGTAAACGTATTGAGGCGATGTTGCAAGATTATGAATTGCAACGCCGAGTTAATAGCCATTCGGCACAGAACCAGTAAATCAATTAATGATTAGCGTTTGAACAAAAATTAAGGGGAAAAGTGAAGGCTTTTCCCTTTCTAATATTGAAATCCGTATATGAAAAAAACATTATTAAAATTGACCGCACTTTTGGCTACCTTGGGTTATACCTTGCCTATTTGGGCTGATGAACAGGCACAAGCATTATTAATGGAAATGTCCCAAGCTACGCAACAAGGCAATTATGACTTATCTTTTATTGCTATTAATCCCCTTGATACCATATCTTTACGTTATCGGCATATTAAAGAGGATAATAAAACTTATGCTCAATTATTAAGTTTAGATAATAGCCCACAAGAAATTATTCAACGTGATGATCTTGTGAGTTATTTTGGTAATAGTTACCAACCTTTTTCTTTGTATGCGGATAATATTGTAGATAATTTGCCTAATGTTTTGCGTACCGATTTTGTGCGTTTAACGGAAAATTATGATTTTACCAATATTGGACGTAATCGTATTGCTAACCGAGTTGTGCAAACCATACGTATTCAACCTAAAGACAATTTTCGTTATCAATACGTTTTATTTATTGATGAACAAAATCATTTATTATTACGCAGTGATTTGCTTGATCGTGAGGGGAATTTATTAGAGCAATTTCGGGTGTTAAATATGTATATGCTTGATGACCCAGCCCCTTTATTGAATTATATTAATTCTGTTTATTTTCCGCCAAGCATCAATCAAAAGGACGAACAAGTCACAACCTTAGCGATGAATTGGTCGCCAAGTTGGGTACCAAAGGGTTTTACTCGGATTAAAACCGCACGTCAACAAGTTGATAATGTACTCATTGAAAGTCAATCTTATAGCGATCAGCTATTTTCGTTTAGTTTGTATGTTTCCGATAGTGCTTTGCCTGAAAGCCAAGAAATGGTTTGGAAACAAGGGGCTTACACGATTTATAGTGAAAGCATTAATAATAAAGAAGTTACGCTTATTGGACAAATTCCGCTTACCACTGCAAAACGTATTGTTCAAGACGTTCAATTTCATTCAAAATAAGGATAAGGGATTGTATGCTGACAGAAAACGCTGTTGTATTAAGTTATTGTAATGGCATTGCGAAAGTGCAATGTGAAAGCCAATCTGCTTGTGGCAGTTGTGCAGCGAAACAGGGGTGTGGAACTTCAGTGCTTTCTGAATTAGCAGGAGAAAAGGGAAAACATATATTGACGGTGGAAAGCCTAATTCCCCTCAAGGCAGGGCAAATTGTGCAAATTGGCTTAGCAGAAAAATCGCTGATTTTCACCGCACTTTTAATGTATATGGTGCCATTAATCAGTATCTTATTGACGACTTTTATTACAGAAAATCTTTTTGTCAATGAATTAACAAGGGCGACGCTTATTTTTCTGACTACCGCACTGAGTTTTTTATTGGTACGCCGATACAGCAAACAGCTTAATCAACAACGGGCTTATCAACCTGTTTTGTTGAGGGTTATTGGCTAAGTGTTTATTCCTGATACCAAATCCGATTAATATATAAGGTATTTAAGCCTGACGGTGTTTGCACCTTAATTTCATCGTCAATTTGTTTACCAATCAATGCTCTAGCCACAGGCGAATCAATGGAGATCCAATTTTTAGCAGGATCAAATTCATCACAACCAACTATACGATATTGTTTTATTTCCCCTTGTTGATTTTCTACTTCTACCCAAGCACCAAAAAAGACCTTGCCTTCCTGACGAGGGTGGTAATCCACAATTTGTAATACTTCCAAGCGTTTCATTAAAAAACGGACACGCCGATCAATTTCGCGTAAACGCCGTTTTCCATAAATATATTCGGCATTTTCACTGCGATCGCCTAATGCTGCTGCATCGGAAACCGCTTGGGTTACTTTAGGGCGTTCTTCTTTCCATAGGTATTTTAATTCCTGATCTAAGGCATTCCAGCCCGAGCGAGTAATATAGTTTGATTTTGCCATAGTGATATTGTTCTTTATTGTGGCATACCCCGTAAGCCTACTACGGGAGCAAAAGGGGCAGTAGATGTAGGGGCTGCTTGATCGCTAAATAATAAAATAAAAGGTTTGGCTGGCGTGACTTTTTCATTATGCCATAAACTGCCAATGCTAACTAATTGAATATCTGGCGGTAATTGGCGTAGCCCTGCTTGTAATACCTTGATTGTATTTGGACGAGGGTGTCCGATAACAATGGCTTTACCTTGTTTGCGTGCATATTGGATCGCACGTTGAAATTGGCGTTCTACATCGGCAAGTTGGTCGCTATCATCTAAAAAAATATCTCGATCTAGGGCGTTGATACCCCGTTGGCGAGCGATTTTACTGGCAACACTACTGCCAATGGTACGGCTATCAAGGAAAAATAAATGGTGTTGTTGTAACGCTTGCATTAAATAGTCCATTAAAGGGGCATTAGAGGTTGCCGCACTGCCTGTATGGTTATTTAAGCCTATGGCATAGGATACAATCTCTTTCGCTTTAGCGACTCGTTGTTCCACTTCGCTTTGGTTCATACCAAGATAAAGCCCACCCGGCTCTAATTTCATATTGTTTTTTGCTTGCATAGGCAGATGAATAAGAATATCTCGCCCTTGTTGGTAGGCAAGTTGATTGCGTTGTTTGGCGTAAGGAGCAGAGGGGATAATCGCCACTGAAATTTGTGGAGGTAAGGCGTAAATGGCACTGTCTTCACGTTGACGATAACCAATATCATCGATCACAATGGCTAATTTTCCTGCATAAAGTTGAGGAATAAACGTTAAGAAAAAAAAGCCAAAAGCCACCGCACTTTGTATTATTTTTTTACTCATTTTAACCAACCTATTGGATTAACAGCGTTGCCTTGACGGCGGATTTCAAAATACAAGGAGGATCGTCCTTGCCCGCCGGAACTACCTACTTCGGCAATTTTTTGCCCTGCACGAACTAGACTGCCTTCTTTGACGCTAATAGCTTGGTTATAACCATATAAGCTCATATCGCCTTTGCCATGCTCAATCACCACCACTAAACCATAGCCTTGTAACCAATTTGCCAAAATCACACGTCCATCAGCAATGGCTTTGACCGCTGTTCCTGCTTTAGCGGTAATAACAATACCTTTCCATTTTAGTTCGCCTACTTGGCTTGTGCCGTAACGATGCAAAATATTTCCAGCCACAGGAAAAGCAAATTGTTTGCGTGGCTGCCCCAGCCCACCTGCTTGACGTAATAGCTGTTGTTCTTGTGCAGTTGGTTGATAAGGACGGTTATTTTTACGCTCTTCTTCCGCCTTTTTCTTTGCATAAGCCTCACGCTCTTGCTGTTCTTGCTGGCGAGCAGCTTTTTCAGCCCGTTGAATTTGTTGTTTTAACGCATTTTCATTTGCTCTTAATTGTGCCAAGCGATTTTCATCTTGTTGCAAGGTTTTATTAAGCTGATCAAGGGTTTGTTGTCGCTCGTTTTGTGTGCGCTGTAAGGTTTGCTGTTGCTGTTTTTGCGTTGTGATTTTCTGTTGTTGTTGCTGTTTTTGTTGCTCAATAAAGGCTTTATTTTCTGATAATTGTTGTTGGGTTTGTTTTAAATCCTCAATTAAATTTATGCGAGCTTGATTAATATGCTCATAATACATTTTCATTCGATCGGCATTTTGTGCTTTTTCCGATAATAATTTTTCCAATAAAGCCGGGTTAGTGCCTGTACGGTAAGCAGAATCTAATTGTTTGGCTAATTTTTCTTTCTGTTGTTGCTGTTGCTTTTCAAGTTGTTGAATTTGTTGTTCTGTTTCTTGAATAAGTTTATTGCTTTCCCGTAATTCATTTTCTACTTGGCGTAGTTGATTAACCACTTGATTAATATGGGTTTCTTGATGTTTTAATTGTGTTTGTAATTGCTGTTGTTGTCGCTTTTGTTGAGCAATTTGTTGTTCAGTTTGTTTAATTTGCTGTTGAATTTGTGATAAATCATTGGCAAGCGAATAAGGAAAATAACCACAAGTAAATAGAAGTGCGGTGCAAATTTGTCGTGTTTTTTGTTTTGCCCAAAACCAGCTCATTGTTTTTCCTAATTTGTTGACCATTAAGTGCAACATTTCCTATCACATATCAAAAGGCTAAATATAGCATTTTTTCGTTTGATGCGAAATATTGGCGTTGGGCTAGGGTTCATAATGGGATTGTTTTATAATGTCGCCTTGTCTTATTTCAAATTAAAACAGACCATAATAAACAGGAGAGAGGATATGCAACAGATTGGGGTGTTATTTGTTTGCCTTGGGAATATTTGTCGCTCGCCAATGGCAGAATATGTTATGCGTGATAAGTTGAAAAAAGCCAAATTAGATAAATGGGTTGTGGTTGATAGTGCAGGGACTGCGGGTTATCACGATGGTGAGGATATGCACCGAGGGACAGCTAAAATATTGCGTCAATATCATATTGATAAACAGGGTTTTGTTAGCCGTAAAATTCGTTCGCAGGATTGGCAACAATTTGATTATATTATTGCTATGGACAACAGTAATTTAAGCGATTTACAACGTTTTTTCCAACCTGATAAACAAAGATTGTTTAAAATTACCGATCTTTGCCCTACTTTAGGCTATGACCATATCCCTGATCCTTGGTACACAGGGGATTTTCAGCAAACCTATGATTTGCTTAATCAATGTTGTGATGCCTTGTTAGTGAAACTGCAACAACAGTTAGGCAAAAAATGATAGAGGGCAGATAGCCCTCAATAACGATAATTAAATTAATTTTTCAGCGGCTTTGATGACAATATCAATTGCGTTTTGCTCGGTACTATGGATAAGTTGCTCATCAGGAATTTCTTGCTGGCTACGATTGACGATTACTCCCGCTATCATACCTGCTTTTAATCCAAGTGCTGAGCACATAGTAAATAAAGTAGCAGATTCCATTTCAAAATTCAGCACATTCAATTCTTGCCATTGTTTTAAGCTACCTTGATAATCTCGCCAAATTTTACCGCTATAAGTATCATAACGCTCTTGCCCTGGGTAAAAAGTATCGGAAGAAGCGGTAATTCCAACATAAGTGGCTTGTTTGGCATATTTTTGTGAAACATTATACAAAGCGGAAGTGCAGCTAAAATCCGCTACGGCAGGGTAAGCTAATGGGGCAAAATGTAAACTTGCGCCATCAAGGCGAACAGCACCAGTGGTAATAATGGTATCACCGACATTAATATGTGGTTGGATTGCACCTGTTGTACCAATTCGTAAAAAGGTGCGAATTCCTAATTGGGCAAGTTCTTCTACAGCAATGGAAACGGACGGTCCTCCGATCCCCGTAGAACAAACAATAACCGCTTTACCATTAAGGTAGCCTAACCAAGAAGTAAATTCTCTGGTTGCCGCAAGAAATCTAGGTTGATCGAGTTGTTTAGCAATACGTTCAACACGTTCAGGGGCACCGGGTACAATGGCTAATTTTGCATTATCTAGCATTGCCTTCGTTAAGCCTAGATGAAATACCTCAGACATATTGCCTCCTTAAATATATGTTAATTAAATTGGCATTACGGTTTAATATCCCGCTTAATCGGATTTTGCATAGAAATTAAGGTTTCGGTAGATTGAATTTCATCAATCAACTGAATTTTCGTTACCAGTACGTTATGCAATTCTTCAATAGTATGAGTCATTACCTTAATGAAAATGGAATAATTCCCTGTGGTATAATAAGCCTCCACCACTTCATCAAAGGTTTCTAACTGTCTAATCACTTTTTCGTAGTCTTTAGCACTTTTTAGGATAATGCCGATAAAACAGCACACGTCATAGCCGAGTTTACGCTCATTAATGCGGATTTTTGTGCCTTCAATGATATTGGCTTGACGCATTTTCTCTACTCGTACATGGATTGTTCCGGGGCTAACGCCAAAATTTTTCGCCATTTCGGCATAAGGGGTACGAGCATCTTTGGTTAATACGCGTAGTATATTCTGATCTAAATTATCAATTTGGTGCATAGTTTTGCTCCGTTTTTATATTTTTTATGAAATAAGCCTGTCTTTATTATATATTATCTATATCGTTTGCAAATTATTCTTAAATATATTGAATTAGATGAATATATTATTGAATAATGCACACAATATACATAAAAATTATAAAAATGTATTCTATAAAGGCAATATAAGATGAAAAAATCATTTATTTTACAACAACAAGAAATTAGTTTTGCCAAAAATACCTTTACTGAAAAATTAATTGAACATTTAGGTATTGTTGAAGTTCAAGGTCCAATCTTAAGCCAAGTGGGCAATGGTATTCAAGATAATCTTTCAGGTACAGAGAAAGCAGTGCAAGTAAATGTGAAACAGATCACAGATGCGACCTTTGAGGTTGTACATTCTTTAGCCAAATGGAAGCGTCATACTCTTGCCCGTTTTGGTTTTAAACCAAATGAAGGATTATTTGTACACATGAAGGCATTGCGTCCTGATGAAGATTCGTTAGATCGTACCCATTCGGTTTATGTGGATCAATGGGATTGGGAAAAAGTGATGCCGGAAGGATCCCGTAATTTAGATTATTTAAAACAAACCGTACGTTCCATTTATGCCGCTATTCGTGAAACAGAGGCTTTGGTTGATAAAAAATTTGGCTTAAAATCTTTCTTACCTGAGCAAATTACCTTTGTACATACTGAAGATTTGGTTAAACGTTTTCCTGATATGAATGACAAACAGCGTGAAAATGCGATTTGTAAAGAGTATGGAGCGGTCTTTTTAATTGGCATTGGTGGCGAGTTATCCAATGGTAAGCCACATGATGTGCGAGCCCCAGATTATGATGACTGGACAACGCCGTCAGAGGGTGAGTACAAAGGCTTAAATGGGGATATTTTAGTTTGGAATCCTGTGTTGGAAAGTGCTTTTGAGTTATCTTCAATGGGGATTCGTGTTGATGAGGCAGCATTACGCCGTCAGCTTGCTATCAAAGGCGATGAAGATCGTTTACAATTTGACTGGCACCAAGATCTTATCAATGGGCGTTTACCACAAACTATTGGTGGAGGTATTGGACAATCTCGTCTAGTCATGTTATTGTTACAGAAAAAACATATTGGCGAGGTACAATGTAGTGTATGGCCGAAATCGGTTATGCAAGAATTTGATAACATTTTATAGTTTATCCTTGGTTATTTAATGCAAGTGCGGTCAGAAATATTTTTATTTTTGACCGCACTTTTTTTCTATTCTTAAATATCATTTCAATTTAAAATAAGGCAAGGCGGTACGGCGAGACGTACCAACGCTGTATTATTTTAACAACTATAACGTTGCCTTTCTTTCACTTCTTAGGTAGTATGATCCAGTTAATACGCATCAGTATTAATACTGAAATAGATTAAGTTTAATTATTTTAGGATTTATCAATATGAAAAAAATGCTTTTCGCCCTAAGTTTAGGGGCTTATTCTACCGCTTTTGCCAATCCCGTTGAGCTTTCTTCTCCTTATACCGATGTTCATACTTATGAACTCAATCAGCATTATCATTTAGAAGCCCCAAAAGGTTCGCAAGGGCAAATGTACTTATGGGTGCCTGTGCCTTTTGATAGTGCTTACCAGCAAGTGAAATCCATTCAATTTGAAGGGAATTATCAGCAGGCTTATATTACGGATAATAACAGCTATGGTGCAAAAACCTTATTTGTAAGCTGGGATAGTCAAGTTTCACAACCTGATTTAACTTTGACCTTTGTTATTCAAACTCAAGATCGTGAACCCGCTAAACAGCAATTATTACAAGCCTACCAAGTGCCAGAGAAAATTATTTATCCTGTTGATGTTGTTGAGTTTTTAAAGCCTACTCAACATATCAAAACCGATGGGATTGTTAAACAATTTGCGGATAAGATTGTGGGCGATGAAAAGAACCCATTGCAACAGGCGAAACTTATTCATCAATGGATTGTGGATAATATGGAGCGTGATAATGATGTGATTGGTTGTGGTGAGGGCGATGTGGCGAAAATCTTAACCACAGGCGTATTAAAAGGAAAATGTACTGATATTAATTCGGTTTTTGTTGCTTTAGCCCGAGCGGTGGGTATTCCAGCTCGAGAGGTTTTTGGGCTTCGTTTGGGGGCTTCCGAGAAATTGGCACAATATTCTGCAACCGCCTTTGGTAGTGCTGATGCGAACGGTGTGGCACAAGTGAGTGGAGGGCAACATTGTCGTGCTGAATTTTATTTAGCGGGGTTTGGTTGGGTGCCAGTGGATTCTGCTGATGTAACGAAAATGCGATTGGCTGAACACAAATCCGTTGATGATCCTGCAACGCAAGCGGTAGCTGATTATTTGTTTGGTAATTGGGAGATGAATTGGGTTGGTTTTAATTATGGGCGTGATTTTGATCTTTATCCGACACCAGAATTAGCCCCACTCAATAATTTTGGTTACCCTTATGCGGAAATGGGTGGCGACCCTTTAAATTTCTTTGACCCAGCAAGTTTTAAATATGAATTTACAGCCAAAAAGCTCAATAAATAAATTATTTTTAGCCACATTTACCGCCTTAATGAGTGCAATAGGGGCGAGCCTATGTTGTATTGCACCATTAATTTATTTATTGTTTGGTGTGTCATCAGCTTGGTTAGTGAGTTTGCATCAACTGAGCTTTTTGCAATACCCATTATTGATCATCTTTTTATTGACCTTTGCCTATGGCGGTTGGCTACTGTTTTTTAGCCATAAAATCCTTTGTACAAAGTATATCTCTCGCATGGGATTGCGAATAGGCTATTTAGTGGTTTTTATTCTTTTATTATTTTTGCTTAGTTATCCTTATATATTGCCTTGGTTATTAGAGGGAAGTGAATGAAAAAATTAGCGATTGTTTTTTTAATTTTATATGCTCAAATGGCGGCTGCCACTGAAAAGCAGGTAGTTTTGCAAATTAAAGAAATGACCTGTCAGCTATGTGCTTATACGGTGAATAAAACCTTGCGTGATGTGCAGGGCGTAATCACCACAAAAGCCAATATTCAAAACCAAACTGTGCGAGTTACCGCACAGCAAGATCTTGATAACCAGCAACTGATTGAGGCGATTGAAAGCCTAAATTATTCAGCGGTGCTACAAAAATAATTTGAAATTTGACCGCACTTTTATTCGGTATTTACCAGACTTAATGCCTGTTCTACCACTTCCACCCCAGCGTTGGGCTTAAAGGCATTTTCACTTAAATAACGTCGCCATTGTCTTGCTCCTTTGCAATGTTGGAAAGCATTAATCATATGGCGTACAATATGGTTAAGTTGTGAACCTTGACTAAGTTCTTGTTCTATATAGGGAAACATTTTGGTTACCGCTTGGCGAGGGGTAACAATGGGGCAAAGGGGATCAAATAAGGCTTGATCAATATAACCGAGTAAACTTGGATTTTGATAGGCTTCTCGCCCCACCATTACGCCATCAACATAATTTAAATGTTGTTGTATTTCGGTAATAGTTTTGATACCGCCGTTAATCACGATCTTTAAATCAGGAAAATCTTGTTTAAGTTGATAAACTCTGGCGTAATCAAGTGGCGGAATTTCTCGATTTTGTTTTGGACTAAGCCCTGATAACCAAGCCTTGCGTGCGTGAATAATAAATTCTCGCCCACCAATTTGAGTGATATGTTGAATAAAATCCACTAAAAAAGCATAGCTATCTTGGTCATCAATGCCGATACGTGTTTTTACCGTAACAGGGAGCGAAGTCGCTTGTTGCATTCGTTGCACACATTCGGCAACCAATGCGGGTTTTGCCATTAAGCAAGCACCAAACATACCATTTTGCACACGATCTGAGGGACAACCCACATTAAGATTAATTTCGTGGTAGCCATATTGTTCCGCTAAACTTGCACAATGAGCGAGTTGTTGGGGATCGCTGCCACCTAATTGTAGTGCCACAGGGTTTTCACTAGGGGTAAAGATGAGATGATCATATTTACTATGAATGATCGCCCCTGTGGTAACCATTTCACTATACAATAAAGCATGCTGGCTAAATTGACGGTGAAAATAACGACAATGGCGGGTTGTCCAATCAAGCATTGGTGCAACAGAAAATCGCCCTCGATAAAAGTGTTTTTGCATAATTTGTCTTACTCTGTCTTACTCAAAGTGCGGTATGTTTTGCTAAAATTTTGAGGCTGGATTATAGCAAAGTTTTTTATTTGCCTAGGATTTAATTTTCGGTTTTTTGATTCATTTGATGCTGAAATTTTTCTGCGACAAGGTGATAAAAAGGTTTTGGGCAGAATTGTTTGGAGATGATTGTAGCAATAAGGCAACAAATCAACACCCACAATAATGCACTTTGGCTAGAGGTCATTTCCATCACAATAACGGCGGCAGTAACAGGCGATTGTGTTGTTGCCGCAAGAAATGCTGCCATACATAATAAAACGAGAAAGCGAGAATCTATACTACCGTCAGTAAATACCCAAATTTGATTCCCAATTCCAGCACCAATAGTGAGAGCTGGGGTAAATATTCCGCCTGCAATACCCGACCAATATGTCAAGACAGTAGCAAGTAGCTTAGCGATGCCAGTATATTCAGGTTGCAAAGTTTGCCCTTCCAATGCTGTTGTTACTACGGTATAGCCTGTGCCATATGTTTGACCATGGGAATATAGCCCCAATAATGCAAGCATTAAACCGAGGAATAAAGCGGTATAAATAGGATGCTTTTGTACCCATTTCTTTGCGATGATAGGGAGGTAAGCCAATAATCCTTTAGCAAGTAGATGTGCAAAAACGCCCCCTAAAACACCACAGATAACACTGCACAATAATAGCCATATTATAAGATGTTTTATGCTAGATGGACCTTCATATTGTGGAAAATAGGGATTATTACCTTGTATTAAAATTAACACGAACCCTGCGATAAGTACGCCTAATAAAACGCGTTTTCCCCAGCGTAAAGGTTTATTACGAGAAAGTTCTTCAATAGCGAAAATAATACCTGCTAATGGTGCATTAAAAGCGGCAGCTAATCCGCCAGCAGCCCCTGTTGTAATAAGTTCATTAATGGTTAATCCTTTAAAAGGCGAGTTGGTAACGGCGGCAAATATTTCCCCAATATAGCATAACAGCAGCCCCTACTTGGACAGATGGTCCTTCCCGTCCAACCGAACCGCCAATTAGCATGGCGATAAAAGTGAGAGGAATTTTCCAAAGGGTTTGTTTGAATGTAATTAAGGTCGTTTTTTGGCTATGGTTATAAGGTAAATTAATTGAAGCTATAACTTGAGGAATACCACTACCTTTGGTATAAGGGGCATATTTTTGAGTAAACCAAACGAGAATAGATAAACCTAAAGGAAGTAATATTAAGGCAAGATAAGGATATTGACTTGCCCAATAAGCATTAATAGATAAGGCAATATCGGCAAGTTTTGCAAAGGCAAAAGAAAATAGAGCAACTAATGTTGCACCTATAAATAAACAGATAAACCCAATACTTTTATGTGAAATCCGAAGGGTTTGACGACGTTTTTTATCTAAGTAACGCTCCCCTTTTTTAAAAAGGGATAATTTTATATCTTTTTTCATACTCATTTTTAATGAGATGTGTATTTGTTTGTAGGGTATTTTCTGCTTATAGAGTATGAAATGCAATAGTTTTATTCTATGAAAATTCTTGCAATCGCTTATTAACTTGTGTAGAATACGCCCACTTTCTTTTTTGAAAGTCATTTGATGTAATCATTTATCAAATGAGTATGGAGATTTTTCATACTAACAATGTTCCCGATTTGGGGACTATATAAAGAGGTTAACTGCACTTCCTTTTCTTTTTTAAATGATAGAAAAGTGATGGTGTCAGTTTTATTATTAGCTAATTTTTATTGGAGCTCTGGTCTAATGCAGAACCAAAGAATCCGTATCCGCTTAAAAGCATTCGATCATCGTTTGATCGATCAATCTACTGCGGAGATCGTAGAAACAGCTAAACGTACTGGTGCACAAGTTCGTGGTCCAATTCCTTTACCAACTCGTAAAGAACGTTTTACAGTATTGATTTCACCACACGTCAACAAAGATGCACGTGATCAATATGAAATTCGTACTCACAAACGTTTAGTTGATATTGTTGAGCCAACAGAAAAAACTGTTGATGCATTAATGCGTTTAGATTTAGCTGCCGGTGTTGACGTGCAGATTAGTCTAGGTTAATAGAGGTTATTACAATGATTGGTTTAGTCGGTCGTAAAGTGGGTATGACACGTATCTTCAATGAAGATGGCGTTTCTGTACCTGTTACTGTAATCGAAATTGAAGCCAACCGTGTTACTCAAGTTAAAACTGTTGAAACAGATGGCTATTCTGCAATTCAAGTTACTACTGGCTCAAAAAAAGCAAGTCGTGTAACTAAGCCAGAAGCGGGTCATTTTGCGAAAGCAGGTGTTGAAGCTGGTCGCGGTTTATGGGAATTTCGTACTGAAGGTGAAGAATACACCTTAGGTCAAGAGATTAATGTTGACATCTTTGCAGATGTTAAAAAAGTTGATGTTACTGGTACATCTAAAGGTAAAGGATTTGCTGGCGGTGTTAAACGTTGGAATTTCCGTACTCAAGATGCAAGCCACGGTAACTCTTTATCACATCGTGTACTTGGTTCTATTGGTCAAAACCAAACACCAGGTCGTGTGTTTAAAGGTAAAAAAATGGCGGGACAATTAGGTAATGAACGTGTAACCGTTCAATCCCTTGAAGTTGTTCGTGTTGATGCTGAGCGTAAATTATTATTAGTAAAAGGTGCTGTTCCGGGTGCAACTAATAGTAATGTTATCGTCAAACCAGCAATTAAAGCATAAGTCTAGGAGATAGAGATGGAATTAGTAACTAAAGATGCACAAAGTGCATTGACTGTTTCTGAAACTACCTTCGGACGTGAGTTTAACGAAGCGTTGATTCACCAAGTTGTTGTTGCTTATGCAGCAGGTGCTCGTCAAGGTTCTCGTGCCCAAAAATCTCGTGCTGAAGTGTCTGGTTCAGGTAAAAAACCTTGGCGTCAAAAAGGTACTGGTCGTGCCCGTTCGGGTGATATTAAATCACCAATTTGGCGTTCTGGTGGTGTAACTTTCGCAGCAAAACCACAAGATCACAGCCAAAAAGTGAACAAAAAAATGTATCGTGGTGCGATTAAAAGTATTCTTTCTGAATTAGTTCGTCAAGAGCGTTTAATCGTTGTTGAGAAATTTGAAATTGATGCACCAAAAACTAAAGTTTTAGTGCAAAAATTAAAAGAATTAGCACTTGATGATGTATTAATCATCAAAGCAAGTGTAGATGAAAATCTATTCTTAGCTGCACGTAACTTATATAAAGTTGATGTTCGTGATGTGCAAGGTATCGATCCAGTAAGTTTAATCGCTTTTGATAAAGTGGTGGTTACTGTTGATGCGGTAAAACAAATTGAGGAGATGTTAGCATGAGTCAAGAACGTTTGCTAAGAGTGCTTAAAGCACCGCATGTCTCTGAAAAGGCAACAAATAACGCTGAGAAGTCTAACACTATCGTGTTCAAAGTCGCTTTAGATGCAAATAAAGTAGAAATCGCTAATGCGGTTGAACAATTATTCGAAGTGAAAGTGGATTCTGTTCGTACTGTGGTTGTTAAAGGTAAAACCAAACGTCATGGTGCAAGAATTGGACGCCGCAGTGACTGGAAAAAAGCTTATGTAACGCTACAAGAAGGTCAAGAATTAGACTTTGTTGATAGTGCGGTAGAGTAATTCGGAGGATTAGAAGAAGATGGCTATCGTAAAATGTAAGCCGACCTCCGCTGGTCGTCGTCATGTTGTTAAAGTTGTTAACCCAGATTTATATAAAGGTAAGCCTTATGCACCTTTATTAGCAACAAAATCTAAAACGGGTGGTCGTAACAACCTAGGTCGTATCACTACACGTCATATCGGTGGTGGTCATAAACAACATTATCGTCTAATTGATTTTAAACGTAATAAATTAGATATTCCTGCGGTTGTTGAGCGTCTAGAATATGATCCAAATCGTTCTGCAAATATTGCTTTAGTGTTATATAAAGACGGTGAACGCCGTTATATCTTAGCACCTAAAGGTTTATCTGTAGGCGATCAAATCCAAGCTGGTGTGAATGCGGCAATTAAAGTTGGTAATAGCTTACCAATGCGTAATATCCCAGTTGGTTCAACTGTACATAATGTTGAATTAAAACCAGGTAAAGGCGGACAAATTGCACGTTCAGCTGGTGCTTATGTACAAATTATTGCACGTGAAGGTAACTATGTAACCTTACGTTTACGTTCTGGTGAAATGCGTAAAGTATTAGCAGAATGTTGTGCAACTATCGGTGAAGTGGGTAACTCAGAACATATGTTACGTGTACTTGGTAAAGCAGGTGCAAGTCGTTGGAGAGGTATTCGTCCAACTGTTCGCGGTACAGCAATGAACCCGGTAGATCACCCTCATGGTGGTGGTGAAGGTCGTAACTTTGGTAAACATCCTGTGACTCCATGGGGCGTTCAGACTAAAGGTAAGAAAACTCGCCATAACAAACGTACTGATAAATATATCGTACGCCGCCGTGGTAAATAATTTTTTTTGATTAGATAGAGGATAAACCATGCCACGTTCTCTCAAGAAGGGTCCATTCCTTGACCTACACTTGTTGAAGAAGGTAGAGAAAGCGGTGGAAAGCGGGGATAAAAAACCAATTAAAACTTGGTCCCGTCGTTCAATGATCATTCCATCAATGATTGGATTGACCATCGCTGTCCATAATGGTCGTCAGCACGTTCCTGTATTTATTTCTGATGAAATGATCGGTCATAAATTAGGTGAATTTGCACCGACTCGTACTTACCGCGGTCATGCTGCGGATAAGAAAGCTAAGAAGTAAGGGGTAAAAGATGGAAACTATTGCAAAACATCGTTACGCTCGCACTTCAGCACAAAAAGCTCGTTTAGTTGCGGACTTAATCCGCGGTAAAAAAGTCGCTCAAGCGTTAGAAATCTTAACTTATACTAATAAAAAAGCAGCTGCTTTAGTTAAGAAAGTGCTTGAATCAGCGATTGCTAATGCAGAGCATAATGACGGTGCAGATATCGATGATCTTAAAGTTGCTAAGATTTTTGTAGATGAAGGTCCTAGCATGAAACGTGTTATGCCACGAGCTAAAGGTCGTGCAGATCGTATTTTAAAACGTACAAGCCACATTACAGTGGTTGTGTCAGATCGTTAAGAGTAGAGGAATAGCAAATGGGTCAAAAAGTACATCCACATGGTATTCGCTTAGGTATTGTTAAACCTTGGAACTCTACTTGGTTCGCGAATACACAAGATTTCGCTGATAATTTAGATGGCGATTTCAAAGTACGTAAATTCTTAAATAAAAAGTTAGCGAATGCTTCTGTTTCACGTATCACTATTGAACGTCCAGCAAAAAGTATTCGAGTAACTATTCACACAGCTCGCCCGGGTATCGTAATTGGTAAAAAAGGCGAAGATGTTGAAAAATTACGCAATGCAGTAGCAACTATTGCTGGTGTACCTGCACAAATTAACATCGCTGAAGTGAAAAAACCTGAATTAGATGCAAAATTGGTTGCAGAAAACATTGCTTCTCAACTTGAGCGCCGTGTAATGTTCCGTCGTGCGATGAAAAAAGCCGTACAAAATGCAATGCGTTTAGGAGCAAAAGGTATCAAAGTTGAAGTAAGCGGTCGTTTAGGTGGTGCAGAAATTGCACGTTCAGAATGGTATCGTGAAGGTCGTGTACCTCTTCATACTCTTCGTGCAGACATCGATTATAGCACAGCTGAAGCTCATACAACTTACGGCGTTATCGGCGTAAAAGTATGGATCTTCAAAGGTGAGATTTTAGGTGGTATGGCTGCAGTGGCACAACAACCAGAACAACAACCTGCCACGCCGAAAAAGGCACCTCGTGGTAAAGGTCGTAAGTAAGGAGAACTGCTAAATGTTGCAACCAAAACGTACAAAATTCCGCAAAGTCCACAAAGGTCGTAACCGTGGTATTGCTGGTGGTACAGAAGTTAGCTTCGGTACTTACGGTTTAAAAGCAATTGGTCGTGGTCGTTTAACTGCGCGTCAAATTGAAGCCGCTCGTCGTGCAATGACGCGTGCTGTAAAACGTCAAGGTAAAATCTGGATCCGAGTATTCCCAGATAAACCAATTACAGAAAAACCATTAGAAGTCCGTATGGGTAAAGGTAAAGGTAACGTTGAGTACTGGGTAGCCCTAATCCAGCCGGGTAAAGTATTATATGAAATGGACGGTGTATCTGAAGAAATTGCCCGCAATGCTTTTGCATTAGCTGCGGCAAAACTTCCATTCAAAACAACGTTCGTAACTAAGACGGTGATGTAATGAAAGCTCAAGAACTACGTACAAAAAGTGTTGAAGAGCTGAATGCTGAATTGGTTAACTTGTTAGGTGAGCAATTCAAGTTGCGTATGCAAGCAGCCACCGGTCAGCTTCAACAAACCCATCAGTTAAAACAAGTGCGCCGTAGTATCGCACAGGTAAAAACTGTTCTAACAGAGAAGGCGGGTGAGTAATGACTGATAAAATTCGCACATTGCAAGGTCGTGTAATTAGCGACAAAATGGATAAATCTTTTACAATCGCGATTGAGCGTTTCGTAAAACACCCGTTATACGGTAAATTTATCCGTCGCACTACAAAATTACATGTGCATGACGAAAACAATCAAGCTAAAGAAGGTGATATTGTTGAGATTCGTGAATGTCGTCCAATCTCTAAAACAAAATCCCACACTTTAGTTCGTGTTGTTGAAAAAGCAGTAAATGCTTAATCAACCAACTTAATCTTTAAATGCCCTCTTTTGAGGGCATTTTTTTGTCATGGAGTCTAGATTTTAATCATTAGGATAGTATAAAATGAAATAGTATTGAAATTAGATATGCTTGTTCGTTTTCTCAAATAATACTAATGTAAGAGAGGAATAATATGATAAAAATGGAATATACTTTTTGGAATGTAGGGCAAGGGCTGTTTTCTAGTGGCAGAATAATCGATAATAATAAAGAATTTATTTGGGTCTATGACTGTGGTTCAACAAATCAGCATCATATTATTCCCTCTGTAAAAAAAATGAAGGATAGATATCAGAATAAAGTCATTGATTTGCTTGCTATATCCCACTTTGATAAAGATCATATTTCAGGATTATCTGAGTTACTAAAAGGGAGAACTGTTCGCTATTTATTTATGCCATATTACCCATTAGAGGAACGATTATTTATCTTTTTTAAAAATAAAGTAGATAAATCTTTATTTGAGTTCTATTTAAATCCTTTCCAGTATTTACAAAAACATTATGGTGATTCTTTAACGGATAGTTGTACTATTATTCTTATTCCTCCGTCTACGTCAGATGAAAATTCCGATAGTGGAAATTTTTCAACTATTAATTTTGATGAATTTGATGAGTTTGATAAAAGTGATATTAATACTAAAAATGGTCTTAAATATTTAGATAGTGATTCAATAGGGGAAAATATTAAGTTTACTATTGTTTCTCTTAAAAAAGCGATTAAATTTACTTATCAAGGAATTAGTTTTATTCCTTACAATATGCCTTTGCAGGTTGTTGGTATACCTGCAAACTTAGAAAAATTGAAACAAGATATTAAGAATATTTTAAGTAAATATAATAATGATATTAGCAATGCTCTCATTGATTTGAAAAATCTATATAAAAAAAGGTTTACTAATAAGCAAAATATTATCTCATTGTTTTTGTATGTATTGCCAGATCAAGGAGTATTTAATAAGATTACGCTTACAAATGAAGTTGATATAACTAGTAATAAATATTTTTGTTTCCTTAATAGGCTAAGGCATTATTTTGGTTATTGTCAATGCTTAAATAATTATAATGGATTTGCTCTTTTATATACAGGAGATGGTAATTTAAATAAGAAAGAATATTTTAAATTATTAGAAGATTATATTGGTGTTGACAATATAGAAAAAATGTTTTGTTTGCAAGTACCACATCATGGCTCTAGATCTAATTGGTATCAAGGGTTAGCTAATGATATAGAGGCAAAAATTGCAGTTTTTTCAGCCAATCCGTTAGGACGTTATCATCATCCTCATTTTGAAGTCTTATCAGATTTTTTACCTTGCAGAACTTTTACTGTTGATCTGTATCAGAATTTAACGATCAAATATCAATAATAGATTACTAATAGTGTTAATAGATAATGTTAGGTGGGGAATAGATTATGAATAATATGGTAATGTTTAAATATTGTTAATGTGTTCAGCATCTCATAATTGGAGAGTAATGATCCATATAAACAATGCTATTAGGCTAATTTTTTATTCATAGCTAGTTTTATACAAAGTGCGGCCATTTTTAAAAAGTTTTCTGTTTACTCATTTCAAAAACCAGTTGCCTTTATTTAGGGTATTATGATAAAATCCAAGCCCACTTGCCTGTATCGGTAAGTGATTCGTCCCCGAAAGGGTTTTGTTTATATTTTAGCGGAGTACTAAGATGATCCAAGAACAGACTATGCTTGACGTGGCAGATAACTCTGGCGCACGTAGCGTAATGTGTATCAAGGTTCTAGGTGGATCGCACCGTCGTTATGCTGCTATTGGCGATATTATCAAAATTACTGTGAAAGAAGCAATTCCTCGCGGTAAAGTGAAAAAAGGTGATGTGTTAAAAGCAGTTGTTGTGCGCACCAAGAAGGGTGTTCGTCGCCCAGATGGATCAGTTATTCGCTTCGATGGTAATGCTTGTGTAGTTTTAAATAACAATACTGAGCAACCAATCGGTACACGTATTTTCGGACCAGTGACGCGTGAACTTCGTTCTGAGAAGTTTATGAAGATCATTTCTTTGGCACCAGAAGTACTGTAAGGAGAAGTGAAAATGGCTGCAAAAATCCGTCAAAACGATGAAGTTATTATGATTGCTGGTAGCACTGAAAAGGGCAAAGGCAAACGTGGTAAAGTAACAAAAGTATTACCGAATGGTAAAGTAATTGTTGAAGGTTTAAACGTTATTACTAAACATGAAAAACCTGTACCAGCTTTAGGTAAAGCAGGTGGTTTAGTGAAGAAAGAAGCACCTATTGATGTTTCAAATGTAGCGATTTTCAATCCTGAAACAAATAAAGCTGACCGTGTAGGTTTCCGATTTGAAGATGGTAAAAAAGTGCGTTTCTTCAAATCTACTGGTAAAACAATTTAATTAACTGGAGTAATGCGATGGCGAAACTGCATGATTACTACAGAGATACAGTAGTGAATGAATTAAAATCAAAATTCAACTACAAATCTGTCATGCAAGTCCCACGAATCGAAAAGATAACCCTGAATATGGGTGTGGGTGAAGCATTGACCGACAAGAAATTGCTAGATAACGCAGTAGCGGATTTAGCAGCAATCAGCGGTCAAAAACCTTTAGTAACTAAAGCTCGCAAATCTGTTGCTGGCTTTAAAATCCGTCAGGGATATCCAATCGGTTGTAAAGTGACCCTACGTGGTGAGCGTATGTGGGAATTTTTTGAACGATTAATCTCTATTGCTGTTCCACGTATTCGTGATTTCCGTGGTTTAAGTGCGAAATCATTTGATGGACGTGGTAATTATAGCATGGGTGTGCGTGAACAAATCATCTTCCCTGAAATCGATTATGATAAAGTGGATCGTGTACGTGGTTTAGATATTACTATTACTACTACGGCGAAAACTGATGAAGAAGGTCAAGCACTACTTGCTGCCTTTAACTTCCCATTCCGTAAATAAGGCAGGTTATAAATGGCTAAACAATCAATGATCGAGCGCGATTTAAAACGTGCTAAATTAGCTGAAAAATTCTACGCTAAACGTGTTGAATTAAAGAAAATTATTTCAGATGTGAACGCCTCTGACGAAGATCGTTGGAATGCGGTGTTAAAGTTACAAACTTTACCACGTGATTCTAGCCCAAGTCGTCAGCGTAACCGTTGCCGTCAAACTGGACGTCCACATGGTGTGTTACGTAAGTTTGGTTTAAGTCGTATTAAAGTCCGTGAAGCTGCGATGCGTGGTGAAATCCCGGGCCTTAAGAAAGCAAGTTGGTAATTTACCACTTTATTTTGGAATCGGAGTAAAAGCACATGAGCATGCAAGATCCAATCGCAGATATGTTGACTCGTATTCGTAACGGTCAGGCTGCGAATAAAGTAGCGATCAACATGCCTTCCTCCAAGCTAAAAGTGGCTATCGCCAATGTATTAGCGGAAGAAGGTTATATTGAGAGCTTTAAAGTATTAGAAGGTGCAAAACCTGAGTTGGAAATTACATTAAAATATTTCCAAGGTAAACCAGTTGTAGAAAGCATTCAACGTGTAAGCCGTCCTGGTCTTCGTATTTATAAACGTAAAGACGAATTACCAAGAGTAATGGGTGGTTTAGGTGTTGCTGTTGTATCTACATCTAAAGGTGTGATGACTGACCGTGCAGCTCGCCAGGCGGGTTTAGGCGGTGAGATTATCTGTTACGTAGCTTAATAGAAGAGGTAGGAAATGTCTCGAGTTGCTAAAGCACCCGTTAATATTCCTGCCGGCGTAGAGGTAAAACTCGACGGTCAGCTATTAACGGTAAAAGGTAAAAATGGCGAGTTATCTCGCAAGATTCATAATGCAGTTGAAGTGAAACAAGATAATGGTGCATTGACGTTTTCTCCTCGTGAAGGCGTGGTAGGTGCAGATGCACAAGCAGGGACTTCACGTGCATTAGTTAATGCAATGGTTATTGGTGTTACTGAAGGTTTCACTAAGAAACTACAATTAGTAGGGGTAGGTTATAGAGCACAAGTTAAAGGTAATGCAGTAGCTTTATCTTTAGGTTATTCTCACCCTATTGAACATACTTTGCCTGCGGGTATTACTGCAGAATGCCCATCACAAACTGAAATTGTTTTAAAAGGTATTGATAAACAATTAATCGGTCAAGTGGCAGCAGATATTCGTGCTTATCGCCGTCCTGAACCTTATAAAGGTAAAGGGGTACGCTATGCTGATGAAGTGGTGCGTACAAAAGAGGCTAAGAAGAAATAATTAAGGTAACACTATGGATAAGAAATCAGCTCGTATCCGTCGTGCAGCACGTGCACGTCATATGATGAGAGAACAAGGAGTAACTCGTTTAGTTATTCACCGTACTCCTCGTCATATTTATGCTCAAGTGATTGCACCAAACGGTTCAGAAGTGCTTGCCGCTGCTTCAACTGTTGAGAAAGTAATTAGTGAGCAAGTAAAATATACCGGAAATAAAGATGCTGCTGCAGTAGTAGGTAAAACTGTTGCTGAGCGTGCATTAGCGAAAGGCGTAAAAAGCGTAGCTTTCGATCGTTCTGGTTTTAAATATCATGGTCGTGTCCAAACGTTAGCGGACGCTGCCCGTGAAGCTGGTCTACAGTTCTAATAGAGGTAATTTGAGATGGCAAGCATCGAAAAACAAACTGGTGAACTGCAAGAGAAGCTAATCGCGGTGAACCGTGTATCAAAAACTGTAAAAGGTGGTCGTATCATGAGCTTTACTGCTTTAACAGTAGTAGGTGATGGTAATGGTCGTGTAGGTTTTGGTTACGGTAAAGCTCGTGAAGTTCCGGCAGCTATCCAAAAAGCGATGGAAAAAGCACGTCGCAATATGATTAACGTAGCTTTAAATGAAGGGACATTACAACACCCTGTTAAAGGTACTCACACTGGTTCTCGTGTATTTATGCAACCAGCGAGTGAAGGTACTGGGATTATCGCAGGTGGTGCAATGCGTGCAGTGTTAGAAGTAGCAGGCGTTCGCAACGTTCTTTCTAAAGCATACGGTTCAACCAACCCAATCAACGTTGTTCGTGCAACTATTGATGCACTAGCAAATATGAAATCACCAGAAATGGTTGCTGCAAAACGTGGCAAAACTGTTGATGAAATTTTGGGGTAATTGACTATGGCAAAAACTATTAAAGTAACACAAACTCGTAGCTCAATTGGTCGTTTACCAAAACATAAAGCTACGTTACGTGGTCTAGGTCTTCGTCATATTCGTCATACCGTTGAGTTAATTGATACCCCTGCGGTACGCGGTATGATTAACCAAGTTTCATACATGGTTAAAGTGGAGGAGTAATAGATGCGTTTAAATACTCTATCTCCGGCTGAAGGTGCTAAGCATAGTGCTAAGCGTTTAGGTCGTGGTATTGGTTCAGGTTTAGGTAAAACTGGTGGTCGTGGTCATAAAGGTCAAAAATCTCGTACTGGTGGCGGTGTTCGCCGTGGTTTCGAGGGTGGTCAAATGCCTTTATACCGTCGTTTACCAAAATTTGGTTTTACTTCAATGAAATCAGCAGTAACAGCTGAAGTTCGTTTGAATGACCTTGCCAAAGTAGAAGGTAATGTAGTCACTTTAGATTCATTAAAAGCTGCGAATGTTATTACTAAAGATATTCAATTCGTTAAAATTATTTTAGCGGGTGAAGTGAAAGGTGCAGTAACAGTTCGTGGATTACGTGTAACTAAAGGGGCTAAAGCAGCGATTGAAGCTGCAGGCGGTTCAATCGAGGAATAATTGACAAATGGCTAAGCAACCAGGTTATCAAAATAGAAGTACTCAAAGTGGTACTGGTGAATTAAAACGCAGACTATGGTTTGTGTTAGGAGCACTTATCGTTTTTCGTATAGGCTCTTTTATTCCCGTTCCTGGTATTGATGCAGCCGTTTTAGCTCAATTAATTGAACAACAAAAAGGCACCATCATTGATATGTTTAATATGTTCTCTGGTGGTGCATTGAGCCGAGCATCGATTTTTGCATTAGGGATCATGCCGTATATCTCGGCATCGATTATTATACAATTATTGACAACGGTCCACCCAGCATTAGCTGAATTAAAGAAAGAAGGTGAAGCAGGTCGGCGTAAAATTAGCAAATATACACGCTATTCAACTTTAGGCCTTGCAACCATTCAAGCCATAGGTATCTCAACTGGCTTACCAAATATGTTACCCGGTTTAGTACCAAATCTTGGATTTGGTTTTTATTTTACTGCGGTAATTAGCTTGGTAACGGGAACTATGTTCCTAATGTGGCTAGGAGAGCAAATTACTGAACGTGGTATTGGTAATGGTATTTCTTTAATTATTTTTGCGGGTATTGTAGCTGGATTACCATCTGCAATTGGTCAAACTATTGAGCAGGCTCGTCAAGGACAAATGCACGCACTGGCACTATTATTAATAGCAGTGATTGTATTTGCGGTTACTTATTTTGTGGTCTTTGTTGAAAGAGGACAAAGAAGAATTAAAGTTGAATATGCTAAACGCCAACAAGGTCGTCAGATTCTTGGTGGGCATAGTAGTCATTTACCATTAAAAGTAAATATGGCTGGTGTTATCCCTGCTATTTTTGCTTCAAGTATCATTCTATTCCCTGCAACCTTAAGCCAATGGTTTGGTCAGGGAGCGAGTGCAGATTGGTTGACTGATTTATCTATGTTATTAGCACCCGGACAACCGCTTTATATGATATTATATGCGGTGTCTATTATTTTCTTTAGTTTCTTTTATACCGCAATGCAATATAATCCGCGTGATACCGCTGATAATTTGAAAAAGTCAGGTGCATTTATACCTGGAATTAGACCCGGTGAACAAACATCACGTTATATTGATAAGATTATGACTCGCTTAACATTAATTGGCGGTCTATATATTACATTTGTATGTTTGATTCCTTACATTATGATGTCAGCATGGAATGTTCAGTTTTATTTTGGCGGAACGTCTTTGTTGATTGTCGTTGTGGTAATAATGGATTTCATCGCTCAGGTTCAAAGTCATTTAATGTCTACTCAATATGAATCTGCGTTGAAAAAAGCAAACCTTAAAGGTTTTGGACAATAGTAATATTGTCTTTTGATAGAAAAGGGATAAGCAATGAAAGTTCGTGCTTCCGTGAAGAAATTATGTCGTAACTGTAAAGTTGTTAAACGTGAAGGGGTTGTACGTGTACTATGTTCAGACCCTAAACATAAACAACGTCAAGGTTAATTGAAATATTTTCTTGCAAAGAACCAGCTGAGCGGATATACTGCTCAGCTCATTTATGTCCTTGATATACTGTTTGAGTATCCTGAAACGGGCTTTTCAAGATCAGTATATCAAATTAGTTAAAATATAGGAGTGCATAGTGGCCCGTATTGCAGGCATTAACATTCCTGATCATAAACACACTGTGATCGCATTAACTGCTATCTATGGTATCGGCAAAACTCGTGCACAACATATTTGTGCGGCAACGGGAATTGCTGAGAATGTTAAGATCAGTGAATTGTCTGAAGAGCAGATTGATAAACTGCGTGACGAAGTTGGTAAATTTACTGTTGAAGGTGACTTACGTCGTGAAGTAACACTTAACATCAAACGTCTATTAGATTTAGGATGTTATCGTGGTTTACGTCATCGTCGTGGTTTACCGGTGCGTGGTCAACGCACTAAAACTAACGCGCGTACCCGTAAGGGTCCTCGTAAACCGATCAAGAAATAGTCGGGGTAATATAAATGGCTAAAACACCAGTTCGTACACGTAAACGTGTAAAAAAACAAGTTGTAGATGGCGTGGCTCATATTCATGCCTCTTTCAATAACACAATCGTTACTATTACTGATCGTCAAGGTAACGCTCTAGCATGGGCAACTGCTGGCGGTTCAGGTTTCCGTGGTTCTCGTAAATCTACACCGTTTGCAGCACAGGTTGCCGCAGAACGTTGTGCCGAAATGGTAAAAGAATTCGGCTTAAAGAACTTGGAAGTTATGGTGAAAGGACCTGGTCCTGGTCGTGAGTCAACTATTCGTGCATTAAATGCAGCGGGTTTCCGTATTACGAATATTACTGATGTGACTCCGATTCCTCATAACGGTTGTCGTCCACCGAAGAAACGTCGTGTTTAATGGCGTCATAGGATAGTTGGAGAAAGAAAATGGCAAGATATTTGGGTCCTAAGCTCAAGCTGAGCCGTCGTGAAGGTACCGATTTATTCCTTAAATCAGGTGTCCGCGCGATTGATTCAAAATGTAAAATTGATACAGCACCAGGTCAACACGGTGCTCGCAAACCACGTTTGTCTGATTATGGTAGTCAATTACGTGAGAAACAAAAAGTTCGTCGTATTTATGGCGTATTAGAACGTCAATTCCGTAACTACTATAAAGAAGCAAACCGTTTAAAAGGTAACACAGGTGAAAACCTATTAGTGTTGTTAGAAGGTCGATTGGATAACGTTGTTTATCGCATGGGATTTGCTGCAACTCGTGCAGAAGCTCGCCAATTAGTGAGCCATAAAGCGATTGTTGTAAATGGTCGTGTTGTGAATATTCCATCTTTCCAAGTTTCTGTTGATGATGTTATTGCAGTTCGTGAAAAATCAAAAAAACAAGCTCGTATCAAAGCATCATTAGAATTAGCAGAACAAAGAGAAAAACCAACATGGTTAGATGTTGATGCTGCTAAAATGGAAGGTGTTTTCAAACGTGTTCCTGAACGTTCTGATTTATCAGCAGATATTAACGAACATCTGATCGTCGAGCTTTATTCTAAATAATAGTTAAAGTTTCGCGCAGCAAAGAGAGGATAAAATGCAGGGTTCTGTTACAGAATTTTTAAAGCCACACTTAGTAGATATTGAACAAATTAGTTCAACTCATGCTAAAGTGATCTTAGAGCCGTTAGAGCGTGGATTTGGTCACACATTAGGTAATGCATTGCGTCGTATTCTTTTATCTTCAATGCCGGGTTGTGCCGTAACTGAAGTTGAGATTGATGGCGTATTGCATGAGTATAGTAGTAAAGAAGGTGTTCAAGAAGATATTCTTGAAGTACTTTTAAACTTAAAAGGCCTAGCGGTTAAAGTACAGAATAAAGATGATGTTTTATTAACATTGAGCAAATCTGGCATTGGCCCTGTTGTTGCAGGTGACATCATTCATGATGGTGATGTTGAGATCGTAAATCCTGAGCATGTAATTTGTCATTTGACAGACGAAAACGCATCAATTCAAATGCGTATTCGTGTGCAACGTGGTAGAGGCTATGTTCCTGCTTCTGCTCGTGTTCATGCTCAAGATGAAGAGCGTCCTATTGGTCGTTTATTGGTAGATGCTTGTTATAGTCCAGTAGATCGTATTGCTTATAATGTTGAGGCAGCTCGTGTTGAACAACGTACTGACTTAGACAAATTAGTAATTGAATTGGAAACTAACGGCACTATTGATCCAGAAGATGCAATTCGTCGAGCAGCAACGATTTTAGCAGAGCAACTTGATGCATTCGTTGATTTGCGCGATGTTCGTCAGCCTGAAGTTAAGGAAGAAAAACCGGAATTTGATCCGATTTTACTACGTCCTGTTGATGACTTAGAGTTGACAGTTCGTTCTGCTAACTGTTTGAAAGCAGAAACAATTCATTATATCGGTGATTTAGTACAACGCACAGAAGTTGAATTATTAAAAACCCCTAATTTAGGTAAGAAATCTCTTACTGAAATTAAGGACGTTTTGGCTTCACGTGGACTATCACTAGGTATGCGCCTTGAAAATTGGCCGCCAGCAAGTATTGCTGAAGATTAGGTCATTTAGGTTAAGATTTTTCTGAGAAGGATAAGATCATGCGCCATCGTAAGAGTGGTCGTCAACTAAACCGTAATAGTAGCCATCGCCAAGCGATGTTCCGTAATATGGCAAGTTCATTGGTGACTCACGAGATCATCAAAACGACTTTACCTAAAGCGAAAGAATTACGTCGTGTAGTTGAGCCGTTAATTACTTTAGCAAAAGTAGATAGTGTGGCAAATCGCCGTTTAGCTTTTGCTCGTACTCGTAACATTGATGTTGTTACAAAATTATTTAATGAATTAGGTCCACGTTTTGCACAGCGTGCAGGTGGATATACTCGCATTTTAAAATGCGGTTTCCGTGCAGGCGATAATGCACCAATGGCATACATTGAATTAGTTGATCGCCCTGAAGTAGCTACTGAAGCAGCAGCGGAATAATTCTAATATAAATATGAAAAAGCCTGCCAAGTGCAGGTTTTTTTATTTTATACTTGTCCCATTTTAAAATGATACAGTGCTGGGAAGATAGAAGATTAATAGCAACTAACAGAATAATCATTAGAATATTGTTTGTTTAGATATTGGACACCAAATTATCTTTGGTTTGTTACCTTGTTTTATTTTAAATTGAACGGCTATATCAAATAAAATAGCATCATTTTTGATCAAAGTGCGGTAAGTTTTGAAATAATTTTTTCTAATATCATCAATATAGATTGCGGTATTAATTGTTCTATACTCGTATAAATTTCTTTTATGGTTTTATTGGCTTTAAGGTATGATAGCCAACAATTTTCTAAGTATAGATAAGTAGAGATTATGAATAATTTAATCAGTCATCAACAGCTAGATGCAATGGGGTTGCGTTGCCCTGAACCTGTGATGTTAGTCCGTAAAACTATTCGGCATATGCAAGAGGGTGAAATATTGCATATTATTGCTGATGATCCTGCGACAACTAGAGATATACCGAGTTTTTGTCAGTTTATGGATCATACTTTGCTTGAGCAACAAACGGATTCTTTACCTTATCAATATTGGATTAAGAAAGGAATTTCTTGATCCTGTTCACATTTTTAACAATACCTATTTTCCTTTTGGATTTTTTCTTTTTACAATTCATTTAAGTTTAGCGAAACGTTTCGCTAGGAAAATAATTGTGAATTGATTAGCGAGAAATGATCCATGAAAAAAACAGCCTTATTAAATGCCCCTCTTTCTCATTTGATTGCCCGTTTGGGGCATACTGATAGTTTAGCTATTTGTGATGCAGGCTTACCTATTGCTCAACACTTAGAGCGTATTGATTTAGCATTATGTCCTAATATTCCTAGCTTTTTGCAAACATTTGATGTGGTCGTACAAGAGCTTTTTGTTGAACGTGTGTTATTAGCAAGTGAGATAAAACAAAAAAATCCGCAAATTTATACCGCACTTTTAGCCAAAATTGCGGATTTAGCCGAGCAACAGGGTAATACTATTCAAATTGATGAGGTTGAACATGCTGTTTTTAAACAACAGACACAGTCTTGTAAAGGTATTGTGCGTACAGGGGAATGTTCGCCTTATGCCAATATTATTCTCTATTCAGGTGTGCCTTTTTAATCTTCGTTTATAGGAGGTGGTATGTCTAAACAGCCATTATTGAAGATTTCTCATGTAGATAAAATTTTCCCCGGTGTTAAAGCCTTAAATCAGGCTTGCTTATCCGTTTATGCAGGGCGAGTTATGGCGTTAATGGGGGAAAATGGGGCAGGTAAATCTACCTTAATGAAAGTGTTGACGGGAATTTATTGCAAAGACGCAGGCGATATCCTGTATTTAGGGCAAAGTGTCAATTTTGCTAATCCAAGAGCTTCACAACAAGCTGGTATTAGTATTATTCATCAAGAATTAAATTTAATAGGTAACTTAACCATTGCGGAAAATATTTTTCTTGGGCGAGAGTTTATCACCCCTTGGGGACGGATTGACTGGGCAAAAATGTATGCCGAAGCGGATAAGTTGCTGGCTAAATTAGGGGTTAAGCATCGTAGCCACACCCTTTGTAGCCAATTATCTCTTGGTGAGCAACAACTAGTAGAAATTGCTAAAGCCTTAAGTTTTCAGGCTAAAGTTATCATTATGGACGAACCAACGGACGCTTTAACAGATAAAGAAACTGCGACATTGTTTCAAGTGATTGCCGAACTAAAGGCACAACAATGTGGTATTGTCTATATTTCCCACCGTATCAAAGAGATATTTCAAATTTGTGATGATGTTACGGTTTTGCGTGATGGGCAGTTTATTGCGGAATGTGAAGTTAAGGATTTAACTGAAGAACGATTAATTGAGCTGATGGTAGGGCGTAGTTTAGATGAACAATATCCCCATATTAACCAACCACGAGGAAAGTTACGTTTAGAGGTAGAACATTTGGTGGGACAAGGGATTGACGGTGTGAGTTTTCAATTATATGAGGGTGAGATCCTTGGTATTTCTGGCTTAATGGGGGCAGGACGTAGTGAATTAATGAAAATGATTTATGGTGCATTGCCTATTATAGCGGGAGAAGTGCGGTTAAATCAGCAAAAAATTTTAAATCGTTGCCCACAAGAGGGATTAGAGAATGGCATTGTTTATATTTCCGAAGATCGTAAGGGTGATGGGCTGATTTTATCCTTGTCAGTAAAAGAAAATATGTCATTAACGGCATTAAAACAACTTTCACATTGGGGGCATATTGATAGTAAAGCGGAAACAATGATCGTTGATGATTTTATTGCGTTATTCAATATTAAAACTCCCACAAGGGAACAGCAAATTGGTTTGTTGTCTGGCGGTAATCAGCAAAAAGTTGCCATTGCAAAAGGATTATTAACTCGTCCAAATGTATTAATTATTGATGAACCAACGAGAGGCGTTGATGTGGGAGCAAGAAAAGAGATTTACCAGTTAATCAATAAGTTTAAACAAGAGGGGTTGAGCATCATTATGGTGTCTTCGGATATGCCTGAAGTCTTGGGTATGAGTGATCGCATTTTAGTGATGTGCGAAGGAAAAATCAGTGCCGAATTTCAGCGTAATGAGGCAACTCAAGAAAAGTTACTGGCAGCTGCCATTAGCCAACAACATTAAGAGAGGAACGATATATGGTTGCAATTAAACAGAAAGCCCCTTTTAAGTTAGGTGCATTTTTAATAGAACAACGTTCAATTATTGCGTTATTGATATTAATTGCGGTGGTTTCAATGTTAAACCCTCACTTTTTTAGTGTGGACAATATCCTGAATATTTTACGCCAAACCTCGGTAAATGCGATTATTGCGGTGGGTATGACCTTTGTGATTTTAATTGCGGGGATTGATTTGTCGGTAGGCTCGGTATTGGCGCTCACAGGGGCAATGGCGGCTTCTATGGTGGGTATGGAACTTTCCATTTTTCTGGTTATCCCCGTTACCTTATTGATTGGCACATTATTAGGTGGCGTAAGTGGTGTGATTGTGGCAAAAGGCAAAGTACAGGCCTTTATTGCAACCTTAGTAACAATGACGCTATTACGAGGGGTAACGATGGTTTATACCGATGGTCGTCCAATTAGCACAGGCTTTTCTGACAGTGCAGAACATTTTGCCTATCTTGGTACGGGTTATTTATGGGGAATTCCTGTGCCGATTTGGTTGATGGCACTGGTTTTTGTGGTGGCTTGGTATGTATTAAAGCATACACCGATTGGGCGTTATATTTATGCTTTAGGAGGCAATGAAGCCGCTACTCAGTTATCAGGCATTAATGTCAATAAAGTCAAAATTTTCGTGTTTGCGGTCAGTGGTTTTCTTGCGGCATTGGCTGGCTTGATTGTCACTTCTCGTCTTTCTTCCGCACAACCTACCGCTGGTGTTTCCTATGAATTAGATGCGATTGCGGCTGTGGTGGTTGGTGGTACGAGTTTAATGGGCGGAAAAGGGCGAGTAATGGGAACATTGATTGGAGCATTGATTATCGGTTTTCTAAATAACGCCCTGAATTTATTGGATATTTCATCTTACTATCAAATGATAGCAAAAGCCTTAGTTATCTTGGTGGCGGTATTAGCCGATAACTATTTAGCAAATAAAAAAGTGTAACATGATTAAGGAGAACCCTATGAAAAAGATTGCAAAATCATTATTGGTGGCATTAACGGCAATGTTTGCTACACATATTGCTATTGCCAAACAAACCATTGCTTTAGCGGTATCTACCCTAGACAATCCTTTTTTCGTTTCGCTACGAGATGGGGCAAAACAAAAAGCCGATGAACTGGGCTATAATCTAGTGATTTTAGATTCACAAAATGATCCCGCTAAAGAATTGGCTAATGTGGAAGATTTAATGGTGCGTGGTGTTAAGTTGTTATTAATTAACCCAACGGATTCACAGGCAGTAGGAACGGCGGTAGCTATTGCAAATCGGCAAGGTATTCCTGTTATTACGTTAGATCGTGGTGCGGCAAACGGACAAGTGGTAAGCCATATTGCTTCTGATAATGTCGCAGGAGGAAAAATGGCTGGCGATTTTATTGCTCAACAACTTGGGCAACAAGCGAAAGTGATTCAGCTTGAGGGCATTGCAGGGACTTCTGCTGCCAGAGAACGAGGAGAGGGTTTTCATCAAGCAGTGCAAATTCATCAATTTGATCTTTTAGCAAGTCAGCCTGCGGATTTTGATCGCAGTAAAGGATTAAATGTAATGGAGAATTTACTGGCAAGCCAAGCAGAGGTACAAGCGGTATTTGCACAAAATGATGAAATGGCATTAGGGGCATTAAGAGCCATTAGAGCGGCGAATAAAAAGGTATTGATCGTAGGTTTTGACGGCACTGATGACGGAATTAATGCAGTAAAACGAGGATATTTAGCGGCAACTATTGCTCAACAGCCTGCGTTAATTGGGGAATTGGGCGTGATTACCGCCGACCGAGTGTTAAAAGGCGAAAAGGTTGAGGCGATTATTCCTGTGCCATTGAAAGTGATTAGCCAATAGAACAAATCGCTCATTTTAAATTGAAATGACGATAATAAAGTAATCGAAAGTGCGGTGAATTTTGACCGCACTTTAAAGGGAGCATAACGAGAACGTAATCATGAAAAAGTTGACAGTCTTAGGCAGTATTAATGCTGATCATATTATTTCTGTGCCTTATTTTGCCAAACCGGGTGAAACCTTAACGGGTTCGCATTATACCGTGGTTTATGGTGGTAAAGGGGCAAACCAAGCGGTCGCCGCAGCAAGGGCTGGAGGCGAAGTGAGTTTTATTGGTTGTATTGGAGCAGATAATATTGGACAGGCGATGAAACAAGCCTTTTGCCAAGAAGGGATTGATACCCAAGCTATTGAGGTAATCCCTGAACAAAGGACAGGGGTTGCAATGATCCAAGTGAATGCACAAGGCGAAAATAATATTGTGATTGCCAGCGGAGCCAATGCTGCCTTGACGGCAAAGGCAGTGAGCCAATATAAATCTGTTATTTGCCAAGGGGATTATTTGTTAATGCAGCTAGAAACGCCAATACCAGCGATTATACAGGCGGCAAGCTATGCGAAAGCGGCACAAACAAAAGTGGTGTTAAACCCTGCTCCAGCGACCACATTACCCTTGGAATTATTGGAATTGGTGGATATTATTACCCCAAATGAAACAGAAACTGCCTTATTAACAGGGATCACTGTGAAAGATCAAGAAAGTGCAAATCAAGCAGCAGCGGTTTTTCATCAATGGGGAATTGAATGCGTGATTATTACCCTCGGTGCAAAGGGCATTTATGTTAGCCAACAAGGACAAGGACAGTTTATTGCGGGCTTTAAGGTGCAAGCACAGGATAGCACTGCCGCTGGCGATACCTTTAATGGAGCATTAATGGTAGCATTATGTGAACAACAGCCTTTATTATCCGCTTTACGTTTTGCTCAAGCCGCGGCAGCGATCAGTGTTACTCGAACTGGGGCACAACCGTCCATTCCGCAACGAGCGGAGATTTTGGCATTTTTACAACAGCAAACAAACTAATATTATGGCAACAATGAAAGACATTGCCCGTATGGCAAAGGTTTCCACTTCAACGGTTTCTCATGTTATTAATGGTTCTCGTTATGTGAGCGAGGAAATTCGTGAGCGTGTGATGAAAGTGGTGGAACAATTAGATTATCAACCTTCAGTGCTGGCACGTAGCTTAAAAATTAAATCCACTAAAACCATTGGTATGTTGGTTACTACCACCAATAATCCTTTTTTTTCTGAAGTAATCAATGCGGTGGAGTGTTATTGTAATCAGCATCATTATAATCTGATGATTTCCAATATTACTGGCAATGAACAACGTCTTAGCCACAATATTCAAACCTTAATCCAGAAAAAAATTGATGGTTTGCTATTAATGTGTGCGGAAGAAAGCTTTAAACAAACAAAGCCATTAAATCTTCATCTTCCTGTGGTGGTTATGGACTGGTGGCCAATGGAATTGCCAGCGGATAAAATCTATGAAGATGCTATTTATGGTGGTTATTTAGCCACGAAAACCTTGCTTGAACAAGGGCATCAACATATTGGGATTATTACAGGCAATTTAGCCAAACCCCTTGCCCAAAATCGGTTGTTAGGCTATCAACAAGCCTTGGCAGAATATCAGATTACTTGCCGACCAGAATGGATTATTGAAAGCCATTTTGACTTTGCCGGCGGTATTGAGGGTATGGAAAAGTTATTAGCTTTAGCACAACGCCCTACCGCCGTGTTTGCTTGTAGTGATACCATTGCAATGGGAGCGTACCAAACCGCTTGGCGGCATAAATTGTCCATTCCACAAGATATATCCATTATTGGTTATGATGATATTAATTTAGCTCAATATCTTGCTCCACCACTTACCACCATTCATCAACCTAAACAAGAATTAGGACAACGAGCGGTAGAAATTTTGTTAGCACGTATTCAGCAAAATAATCCAGAAAACTACCGCACTTTTATTCTTAAACCCACATTAGTGTGGCGTGAATCTGTGGCAACCTTATATAGCCGTTCCACTTTAAAATAATACTGTGTTGGCACGCCTTGCCGTACTCATTGTACTGTCTTCGGCGTGCCGCCTTGTCTTATTTTAAATTGAAACGACTATAGTTTAAATTGAAATGACTATAACAATGACGATAAGAAATAAAACACTGCTAGTTTTTTGCGGACGAACTGATAAAATACGTGGCTAATGTGTGAAAAGGATAAAAGAAAATGAAACAAAAAGTGGTATTAGCGACTAGTAATCAAGGCAAAGTCAAGGAAATGGCGGACGTGTTAGCGGACTTTGGTTTTGAAGTGATTGCACAATCGGCACTCAATATTGAAAGCCCTGAGGAAACAGGCTTAACTTTTGTGGAAAATGCCTTATTAAAAGCTCGTTATGCCAGTGAAGTATCGGGTTTGCCTGCTATTGCCGATGACTCTGGTTTAGTTGTTCCTGCATTAGGCGGTGAACCGGGTTTATATTCTGCACGTTATGCTGGGGTTGACGGCGAGTTAGCGGATAAACATAATCGGCAAAAATTATTGCAAAAAATGACCGCACTTAATGACGAACAACGACAAGCAAAATTTGTCAGTTGCATTGTAATGTTACAGCATGCCAAAGATCCCTCGCCGATTATCGCAGAGGGAGAATGTATGGGGACAATTTTAACCGAAGAAAAAGGCGATAATGGCTTTGGTTATGATAGCCTATTTTTTAGCCCCGAACTCAACGCCAGCTTTGCCGAAGTGGACACCAGTGAAAAGAAAAAAATCTCACACCGTGCTAAAGCCCTGGCACAGCTAAAACAAAAATTAATCCACAACGCCATTAGGTAATGCTGTGCTAACACTGCCACCGCTGAGTTTGTATATCCATATTCCTTGGTGTGTACAAAAATGCCCCTATTGCGATTTCAATTCGCACGCACAAAAAGGCGAAATCCCTGAGCAACAATATCTTTCTCATTTGCTCAAGGATTTACAGGCGGATTTACAAGATTTTTCCGCCAGTATTCAACAACGCCCCCTGCAATCTATTTTTATTGGTGGTGGCACGCCAAGCCTGTTTCAAGCGGAAAGTATCGCCTATTTATTGGCACAAATTCAGCAAGTGATCCCTTTTAGCCCACAAATTGAGATCACCCTTGAGGCAAACCCTGGAACCGCAGAGGCAAACCGTTTTATTGGTTACCAGCAAGCAGGGGTAAACCGTATTTCAATGGGCATTCAAAGTTTTGCTGATGACAAATTGCAAAAATTGGGACGTATTCATAATGGTGCTGAAGCAATACAAGCGGTACATTATGCCCAACAGGCAGGCTTACGCAGTTTTAACCTAGATTTAATGCACGGCTTGCCCGATCAAACCCTTGAACAAGCCCTTGCGGATTTACAACAAGCCATCGCCCTAAATCCCCCGCATCTTTCTTGGTATCAACTGACTATTGAACCCAATACCATGTTTGCCTATCGTCCGCCCACATTGCCTGATGACGATGAATTATGGGCTATTTTTGAGCAAGGTCATCAATTACTAAGCCAAGCAGGCTACCAACAATACGAAACATCCGCCTATGCCAAAGCAGGCTATCAATGCCAACATAACCTTAATTACTGGCGATTTGGCGATTACCTTGCCATTGGTTGCGGGGCACATGGTAAACTTAGCTTGCCAACGGGCGAAATTATCCGTTATAGCAAAACCAAACACCCTAAAGGCTATATGCGAGGCGAATATCGCTATGAACAAAAAAATATTGCAGAAATTGACCGCCCTTTTGAGTTCTTTATGAACCGTTTTCGCCTACTTGACCCCACACCCAAAACGGACTTTGAACAATTTACTGGTTTATCCCTAAACCAAATTCAACCACAAATCCAGCGGGCAATGGATCAACAATATCTGATAGAAACCCCCACCCACTGGCAAATTACCAATCAAGGCAAATTGTTTTTAAATGATTTGTTGGAGATTTTTTTGGTTTAATTAGGCGAATAATGATGGTTTTGTGTTGATATAGTCATTTCACTTTAAAATAAAACAATGTGTGCTAAGCCGTATTATTTTAAAGCAGAACGATTATACATTCCCATTCTAATAGTCAATAAAGTTATAGCTTATTACCAAATATCTCTTTATCGCCCCTTGTAACTTAATATGAATAGTTATAAATTAAACACCTTAGCCAATTTGTAAACCTTTGCTTAAAGATAGGGAAAGAAATATGGATCAACTCGCAATGAAGAAACAAGCGGCACAGGCAGCGTTAAACTATGTGCAAGAAGACAGTATTATCGGGGTGGGAAGCGGTTCTACGGTAAATTGTTTTATTGAATTATTAGGCAGTATAAAAGAAAAAGTGAAAGGGGCGGTGGCTGCCTCAAAACATTCTGAGCAATTATTGCGTGAACAGGGTATTGAGGTATTGAATGCTAATGAAGTAACCAGCTTGGATATTTATGTGGACGGTGCGGACGAAATTACTCCGCATAAAGCCATGATCAAAGGGGGCGGAGCGGCGTTGACCAGAGAAAAAATTGTGGCTTCTTTAGCCAAAAAGTTTATTTGTATTGTGGATCAAAGTAAACAAGTTGAGGTGTTGGGATCAACCTTTCCTCTGCCCATTGAGGTTATTCCTATGGCACGTTCGCAAGTGGCACGTAAATTAGTGGAGTTAGGGGGAAGCCCAGAATATCGTGAGGGTGTCGTAACCGATAATGGCAATGTGATTTTAGATATTTATAACTTTAAAATCCTTAATCCAGTGGAAACTGAAAAGACCTTAAATAATATTGCAGGCGTGGTAACTAATGGTATTTTTGCCTTAAACCCCGCTAACGTGGTGATTGTAGGTAGCCCAGCAGGCGTAAAGATTATTGAATAACACAGCGGAGAGTAACTATGACGGTAAAAGTTTCATTAGACAAAGCCAAAATTAAGTTTTTATTATTGGAGGGGGTACACCAAAGTGCCTTAGATGTTCTGCAATCCGCAGGCTATTCCAATATTGAGTATCATAAAAAAGCCTTAGATGCTGAAGAGTTAAAAGAGGCAATCAAAGACGCTCATTTTGTGGGTATTCGCTCACGTACACATTTAACCGCTGAGGTGTTACAGCATGCACAAAAATTAATTGCCATTGGTTGTTTTTGTATCGGTACAAACCAAGTGGATTTAACCGCCGCTAAGCAACGTGGTATTCCTGTATTTAATGCCCCTTTTTCTAACACACGCTCAGTAGCAGAATTGGTACTAGGCGAAATGCTTTTATTGATGCGTAATATTCCGCAATCTAACGCAGAAGTGCATCGTGGTATTTGGAATAAATCTGCGGTGGGAGCAAATGAAGTGCGGGGTAAAAAATTAGGCATTATTGGTTATGGGCATATTGGTTCACAACTCAGTGTTATTGCAGAAAGTCTAGGTTTACAGGTTTATTTCTACGATGTGGAAAATAAATTGCCATTAGGCAATGCCCAACAGGTACGCACCCTTGAAGAATTGTTGTCAATCAGTGATGTGGTGTCTTTACATGTACCAGAAAATCAATCCACTAAAAATTTAATGAGTGCTGAACGTATTGCACAATTAAAACAAGGATCTATTTTGATCAATGCGGCACGAGGCACAGTAGTGGATATTGATGCCTTAGCACAAGCCTTGGAGCAAGGAAAATTGCGTGGCGCAGCGATTGATGTATTCCCAAAAGAACCTGCCTCTAGTAATGAGCCTTTTGAATCGCCATTACGCCGTTTTGATAATGTTATCCTTACCCCACATATTGGTGGCTCAACCGCAGAAGCTCAGGAAAATATTGGGGCAGAAGTGGCAGGAAAATTTGTGAAATATTCCGATAATGGTTCAACCTTATCGGCAGTAAACTTCCCTGAAGTGTCGCTACCTGAACATCATGGCACAAAACGTTTATTGCATATTCACCACAACCGCCCAGGGATTTTAAACCAAATTAACCAAATTTTTGTGGAAGAAGGTATTAATATCGCCGCGCAATATTTACAAACTGAACCAACTATTGGTTATGTTGTGATTGATATTGAAACCACCAATACTGATACAATCTTGCAAAAATTACGTCAAATTGAAGGCACTATTCGGGCGAGAGTGTTGTTCTAGTCATTTATAGCTAGCTAAAAATAAGAAAAGTGCGGTCAATTTTGACCGCGTTTTTTATGTTATAGTCGTTTCAATTTAAAATGAGACAAGGCGGTATGCCGAAGACAGTAGAAGTAGTACGGCGAGGCGTACCAACGCTGTATCATTTTAAAGTGGAATGACTATATTATTAGTTGGTAATGAATGACATAAAATGTTTCTGTATTAGGATAAATTTCTCGAATGAGTTGTTTGAGCGTGATTAAGTCCATATTTTCTTGTTGTGCATGCGTTTGATTAATTTGTTCAAATTGAATAGGCGTAACAGATAAAATCTTAATTTTGGCAAACCATTGATGTTGCTCTAAGGTATAAACATCAATGATAGAATTGGGTTGATAATGGCTTTCCGTAATATCACGAATAGTGATAGTTTTGCTACCATTAAGAATGTTTTGCTTGAAACGAGTAAAAAACGTAATTTCTTTTGTCATCATTTTTTCTTTCTTTTAAGATAATCTTATTTTTTTATTGATAAGGAAAAGTTATGGCAGATCCACATATTCAATCGCCCATGGATAGTTGGGATTATATCAGTGTTATTGTTTATCGTTTAGGTTTTGTGATCGCTACCTTTGCGATGCCGTTATTGCCTTATTATCCGCAAGCGGAACTAGCGATATTGGTTGCGGCGAGTTGTTGTGCTTCTTGTTTGCATATTTATTTGAAAAAATTTCGTTTTATTTTGCAAATGGCAAGTTGGATTGCCTTATTAAGTTATGGGTTTGGCTTTCCCGCCA
Organism: Volucribacter amazonae; assembly: GCF_029783845.1. Lineage (NCBI taxonomy): Bacteria > Pseudomonadati > Pseudomonadota > Gammaproteobacteria > Pasteurellales > Pasteurellaceae > Volucribacter > Volucribacter amazonae. The sequence goes on from NZ_LWID01000001.1 coordinate 1,596,589, forward strand.
TTGCTCTAGGCGGGGCATTTTTAACCCTTGGTGGGTTGTGTTTCAAAGAGTATTTTTGTTTTCGGATCACAGGATTAAATTTCCAACCTATATTATTAGCGATATTTTGGCTTAGTTTGCAATGCCATTGGCAAAGCATTAGCCTGATTTTATCGCTAATTATTACCGCACTTTTACTGCTCTTGAGCATACAAAAATGGCGTATGCCCTTGCATTTTGATATTGGCGATAAAAGAAAATATCAGGTTTAGTGGTTTAAATATTTTGTTAAGTATAGTCGTTTCAATTAAAAATGAGACAATGCGGTACGCCAAAGACAGTACAAGTAGTACGGCGAGGCGTATCAACACTGTATCATTCGACTATAAGTTGATACAACCGACAATCCACCATACCCATACTTTTTTGTTTATGTAATTGCCAATGGGGCGGAACTTGTAAGGATAAGCCTTTTTCCGTTTCCACATAAACCAAAGCGTTGGGGGCAAGCCATTGATATTGCTGGAGTAGTTGAATGGCTTGTTGAGCAAGGTGTTGATGAAAGGGCGGATCAAGAAATACAAGATCAAAGTGCGGTTGTTTTTGTGGTTGTTTTAGCCAATCTAAACTATTTTGTTGAATAACTTCGGCTTGTTCAGGCGAACATTTTAATTGTTGCAAATTTTGTTGTAATTGTTTTGCAACGGCTTTTTCTCGTTCAATAAAGATGACAGATTTTGCTTGGCGTGATAAGGCTTCAAAGCCTAATGATCCGCTACCTGCAAAGCAATCTAAACAGCGACTGTCCACAATATAAGGCATTAACCAGTTAAACAGGGTTTCTTTTACACGATCACCTGTGGGACGTAACCCCTCAGCCATTAAAACGGGCAGTTTACGTCCTCGCCATTGTCCCGCGATAATTCTTACTTCCCCTTTATTTGTGCTGGATTTGCTATTTTGTTGATTTTTTTTCATGGCTGATAGGTAAATAAATGATAAACTAGTGGCATTTTATCTATTTTAGTAAAATCCAGCAATTTTATTTAGGCAGGTAACATAATATGGCAAATGAAAAGAAAAAAGGTGGTTTTTGGTCTTGGTTTGGTTTAGGCAAAAAGCAAAAGGAACAACAAGATATTTCACCACAAGAGAAAGATCAGCTTGTTAATGAACAAGCAGAAACTACACTTGTAGAGCAAGAGCAAGAGCAAGAGCAAGAGCAAGAGCAAGAGCAAGAGCAAGAGCAAGAGCAAGAGCAAGAGCAAGAGCAAGAGCAAGAGCAAGAGCAAGAGCAAGAGCAAGAGCAAGAGCAAGAGCAAGAGCAAGAGCAAGAGCAAGAGCAAGAAATTATTCCTGAATTGAATGATATTGTTGAGAATTTTGCTAAAGCAGAAGGAAATTTGCCTTTAGAAGAGAACAGTACAGCCTTAGAACCTGTGGAGATTGAGCAGGTTATTCCTGAAAGTATTGAGCCTGAAGTAGAGCAAGCCCCTTTAACGGCACAAAGTGCGGTGCAAAATCAAGATATTTTGCTTGAACAATCGGTAACATTATCGTCAGATAATGTGCAAGAACAAGAACAAGAACAAGAACAAGAACAAGAACAAGAACAAGAACAAGAACAAGAACAAGAACAAGAACAAGAACAAGCTAGCTCAATAACGCAAGAAAAGCCAAGCGAGGGGGGCTTTTTTAGTCGTTTGGTAAAAGGCTTATTAAAAACCAAACAAAATATTGGGGCAGGTTTTCGCCGTTTATTTCGTGGTAAAAAAATTGATGATGAATTATTTGAGGAATTAGAAGAACAGCTATTAATTGCTGATATTGGTATGCCAACCACCACGAAAATTATCAATAATTTAACGGAACACGCCAGCCGGCAGCAGTTACAAGATGCGGAATTGTTATATCAACAATTAAAACAGGAAATGGCGGATATTTTAAAACCTGTTGAGCAACCATTGTGTATTGATGAGCATAAAAAACCTTATGTGATTTTAATGGTTGGGGTAAATGGCGTTGGTAAAACCACCACCATTGGTAAGTTGGCTCGTCAATTCCAGCAACAAGGCAAATCAGTGATGCTGGCAGCAGGCGATACTTTCCGAGCGGCGGCAGTGGAGCAATTACAGGTTTGGGGAGAGCGTAATCATATTCCTGTGGTGGCACAAAGTACGGGGGCGGATTCTGCCTCAGTGATTTATGATGCAATGCAATCCGCAGCGGCTCGCAATATTGATATTTTGATCGCCGATACCGCAGGGCGTTTGCAAAATAAAAATAATTTAATGGACGAGTTGAAAAAAATTGTGCGTGTGATGAAAAAACATGATGATACAGCCCCGCACGAGATTATGCTGATCCTTGATGCTGGAACAGGGCAAAATGCTATTTCACAAGCTAAACTCTTCCACGAAGCGGTAGGACTGACGGGCATTAGTTTAACCAAATTGGACGGTACTGCCAAAGGTGGGGTAATTTTTGCCATTGCGGATCAGTTTAAATTACCTATTCGTTATATTGGGGTGGGCGAGAAAATTGAGGATTTACGTCCATTCCAAGCGGAACAGTTTATTGACGCATTATTTACGCAGGAAGAAGATTAGATGATTCGGTTTGCGAATGTGAGTAAGGCTTATCGTGGTGGTAAGCCGGCGTTACAAGGGCTGAATTTCCATTTACCTGTGGGAAGTATGACCTATTTAATTGGGCATTCTGGAGCAGGTAAAAGTACCTTGTTGAAATTAATTATGGGGATTGAACGGGCAAATGGCGGTAAGATTTGGTTTAATGGACACGATATTACCCGTTTGTCTAAGTATGAAATTCCTTTTTTACGCCGTCAAATTGGTATGGTGCATCAAGATTACCGTTTGTTATCTGATCGCTCGGTGTTGGATAATGTGTCCTTACCTTTGATTATCAGTGGTATGCACCCAAATGAAATCAAACGGCGAGCCAGTGCGGCGTTAGATCGGGTGGGCTTATTAAATCGTGCTAATCATCTGCCCCTATATTTATCGGGTGGCGAACAGCAACGTGTGGATATTGCACGAGCCATTGTTAATCGTCCGCAATTATTATTAGCCGATGAGCCTACGGGAAATTTAGATGAGGCATTGTCGTTAGATATTTTTTCCTTGTTTGAAGAATTTAACCGAGCAGGGGTAACAGTGTTAATTGCTACCCATGATCGCAATATTATCCAACAAAAGCCAAAACCTTGTTTAGTCCTTGAACAAGGGCATTTACGTTAGGAAGTTGTTATGAGTCGCCGTATTAATGCACCAATTTGGTTACAAATTGATTATGTGATTCGCTCGGTATGGGCGGATATGATGAAAAAGAAATTTGGTACGTTATTGACCATTCTTGTGATTACTGTTTCTTTGACCATTCCAACGGTAAGTTATTTGTTGTGGAAAAATACCTATTTAGCCGCTACTCAATTTTATCCTGAAAGTGAATTAACCGTTTATTTGCATAAAAACCTGTCAGAACAAGATGCTAATCAAGTGGTGGAAAAAATTCGCTCGGAAACAGGAGTCGCATCATTGCACTATATTTCTCGTCAAGAGAGCCTTAATCAGTTTCGTGCTTGGTCTGGTTTTGGCGAGGAATTGGATATTTTAGATGACAATCCTCTGCCAGCGGTGGTAACGATTCAACCCCTTGCCGATTATAATGAACCAAACAAACGCAATGCGTTACGCAATAATCTGATGAAAATCAAAGGGGTTGATGAAGTACGTTTAGACAGTGATTGGTTAGAGAAACTTACCGCATTAACGTGGCTAATTGCTCATGTTGCGATTTTTTGTGCGATATTAATGACTGTTGCGGTGTGTTTAGTGATTGGTAACAGTATTCGTACTGAAGTGTATAGTAGCCTTGCCAGTATTGAAGTGTCTAAATTATTGGGTGCAACCGAACAATTTATTTTACGCCCATTTCTCTGTACAGGCGTGATTTATGGTTTATGTGGTGGGATTTTTGCCTGTTTATTAAGCCGTTTATTAATCGGTTATTTTACCAGTGCGGTGCAATATGTGGCGGATATTTTTGCGGTGAAATTTGAATTAAACGGCTTAAATTTTAGTGAAACCTTATTTTTATTCATTATTTGTGCGGTAATTGGTTATGTTTCAGCTTGGTTATCAGCCCGTCGTTATTTAAATCAAGAGGTGCAATAATGGAGAGTTTACAGGCTTTGCATACCTTTGGTTTGCCCGTAACGGCAAAAAAAATTGTAAAACTGACCGCACTTTCTGCGCTAAATAACTATTGGCAACAAGCACAAGATACTCATCAGCCGTTGTTATTTTTAGGGCAAGGGAGCAATGTTCTATTTACGCAAGATTTTGCTGGCACAGTGATTATTAATCAATTAAAAGGCATTGAGCATAGGCAAGATGCTGATTTCCATTATTTACATGTGCAAGCAGGGGAAAATTGGCATCAATTAGTCCAATGGAGTTTGCAACAAGGGATCGCAGGATTAGAAAATCTTGCCTTAATTCCGGGCTGTGCAGGAACCGCCCCCATTCAAAATATTGGGGCTTACGGCGTTGAATTTGAGCGATTTTGTGATTATGTTGATGTATTAGATTTAAACCATAATGAGGTTATCCGCTTAACGGCGAAAGATTGCCAATTTGCTTATCGTGAGAGCATTTTTAAACGTCAATATGCACAAGGCTATTTTATTTGTGCCATAGGATTAAAATTAGCTAAACAATGGCAACCTGTATTGGATTACGGTCCTTTAGCACAATTCACATCAAATCAGGTTACCCCCCAGCAAATTTTCCAACAAGTTTGCCATTTACGCCAAACTAAATTGCCTGATCCTGCTCAATTTGGCAATGCGGGTAGCTTTTTTAAAAATCCTACGGTGGCAAAAAGTCTTGCTGACACCCTAAAACAACAATACCCCACAATGCCTTATTTTGCCCAAGGCAATGAACAAGTCAAATTAGCCGCAGGCTGGCTTATTGACCAATGTCAGCTAAAAGGCTTCCGTTTAGGCGGTGCGGCGGTGCATCAACAACAAGCGTTAGTGTTGATTAACCAAGATAACGCAACTAGCCAAGATGTGGTAGAATTAGCCCGTTATGTTCGTCAACAAGTGGGCAAACAATTTGGTATTTGGTTACAACCTGAAGTCCGCTTTATCGGAACAACAGGGGAAATTGATGCTGTACAGTTGATAAGTTAATCCATAATAAAATAGGAGAGATAATGAAAGATTTTAAACAAATTCTTGCAACCTTACCTAGTATTGAGCATTTATCGGGGTTAAATGTGATGTCTGGCGATACTGTTGTGCAATATATTCCTGCTTTAGAGGGGAAATTAGGATCATTGAAAGTTTATAATGCTTTGGCTCAAGAATTTAACGGAAAACTTGATCCCATTTCCGCAAAAAAAGGCTTAGAACTCTTTGCAGAACATACTACTGATGCAAGAGAGCATCTCGGTAAACACCCGAATATTGATTTACTATTTCGTGTGATTGAGGAAAATATTTGTTATCAGTTAGTGCCTGAACAAAAATAATCACGATAATTCTGAGGCATCGTTTATATAGTCATTCCACTTTAAAATGATACAGCGTTGGTACGCCTCGCCGTACTACTTGTACTGTCTTCGGCGTACCGCCTTGTCTCATTTTAAATTGAAACGACTATAAAAAACATGTCTCTATTTTACCCAACTCAAGGAATAATCCTCTGATTTTTCCTCCTGACAATGTTATGATTAGCACCTTTGAATAGTAATAAAGAAGTAGGCTCAGTTATGTCAAATTCTTCTCCACAAATGATTAACCAAACTGTCAAATTATTGAAAATTAGTGATGATGAGGCAGGGCAACGTATTGATAATTATTTATTGACAAAGCTGAAAGGTGTGCCGAAAAGTCTGATTTATCGCATTGTGCGTAAGGGCGAAGTGCGGGTAAATAAGGGGCGAATTAAGCCCGAATATAAATTGCAAGCTGGCGATGAAGTACGTATCCCACCAGTAAAAATGCCAGAGAAAAATACTGTGCCTGTTTCTAATAAATTGAGTAAAGTCGCCCAATTAGAACAACAGATTATTTTTGAAGATGATTGTTTATTGGTGTTAAATAAACCCTCAGGGATTGCAGTGCATGGCGGTAGTGGCTTAGATTTTGGGGTAATTGAGGCATTACGGGCATTGCGTCCAGAGGCTCGCTATTTAGAATTGGTTCATCGTTTAGACCGTGATACTTCAGGAATTTTATTGGTGGCAAAAAAGCGTTCAGCATTACGCCATTTGCACCAACAACTGAGAGATAAACAAATCCAAAAAGAATATTTAGCTCTCGTGCGAGGACAATGGCAATCCCATTGTAAAGTGATTAACGTACCGTTAAATAAAAACGAGCTAGCCAGTGGCGAGCGGATTGTACGAGTAAATGAGCAGGGAAAGCCCTCCGAAACAAGGTTTCGTATAGAAGAACGTTATGGCGAATTTGCCACCTTGGTAAAAGCCTTACCCATCACAGGGCGTACCCACCAAATTCGTGTACATACACAATATGCAGGACACCCTATTGCCCTTGATGACAAATATGGCGATAAAAATTTTGATGAAAAACTGACCGCACTTGGTTTAAAACGTTTATTTTTACACGCCGTAGCCATTCGCCTTACTCACCCAAAAAGCGAGCAAACTTTATATTTACAAGCCCCTTTAGATCCGCAATTAAAACAGGTTTTGCGGCAGTTGAGGGGATAGTATAGTCGCCCCACTTTAAAATGATACAGTGTTGGTACGCCTCGCCGTACCACTTTCTCTCATTTTAAATTGAAACGACTATAAAAGTGCGGTCAAAAATAAAAATATTTTAACCGCACTTTTAAAGAACCAAATTGATGAAATAATATTTTGTCTTATTTTAAAGAGGGACGGCTGTACTATACTTGTTTTTTCGCTTGTTCCCACCAATAATCCCTTTCCTTTATACTGCTTTCTTCAAGGGATTTATTTTGTGCGTTGATTTGTTGTTCTACAAAACGAAAACGTCGTTCAAATTTCAGGCTAGCTTGTCGTAACGTTTGTTCTGCAGGGCAAGCTAAATGGCGACTTAGGTTTACACAGGCAAACAGTAAATCGCCCATTTCTTCGGCGATTCTGGCTTGATTTCGTTGAGGTTGAGCCAATTCTTGCTTTACTTCTTGTAATTCTTCTTCTACCTTGGCAAAAACATTATGAATATTGTCCCAATCAAAGCCTTTTTTACTGCAACGTTTTTGTAATTTTTCAGCACGCAATAATGCAGGGAAAGCATAAGGAATATTATCTAAGATTGAATGATGCCCAGCTTGTTGATGTTCTTCTGCTTTGACTTGATTCCAATTTTGTAATGCTTCTTGTGCGTTATTGGCTTGGCGATCACCGAAAACATGAGGGTGGCGGCGAATAATTTTTTCACAAAGGCTTTGTACAACGTCGGTAAAACTAAATTTATTTTCTTCTTGAGCAAGTTGGCAGAGAAAAACCACTTGTAATAAGAGATCGCCCAGTTCTTCCTTTAAATTTTCATTATTTTGTTGTTCAATAGCCTCCACGACTTCATAACTTTCTTCTAATAAATGCGGGATCATTGTTTGATAGTTTTGTTGTAAATCCCAAGGACAACCTCCATTTGGATCACGCAATTTGGCAATAATACCAATAAAGTCTTGAATATTGTACTGTGGCATAAAAAGCTCCCTGATGTGTTTAATATGGTTTAGGCATATAGAGATATAGTCGTTCTACCTTAAACTAATACCGTGTAGGCACGTTTCGCCTTATTTTAAATTGAAACGATGATAAACAGATCTAATAGAAAATTTTTTCTATTAATGTGATCTTTGTCTATATTTTTTCTCCCTTTTAGTGTTAATATTTAACCATAAACAACTTATTCTGTTAATGGCTAGATCTGATTAAGGAGGAAAATTATGTATAAACATGTTTTAGTTGCAGTTGATCTTTCAGATGAAAGTCCTATTTTATTGCAAAAAGCCGTAGGTGTGGCGAAAAGAAATGAGGCAAAACTCTCTATTATTCATGTAGATGTTAATTTTTCTGATCTTTATACGGGATTAATTGATGTAAATATGTCTTCTATGCAGGATCGTATTTCAAGCGAAACACAGCAATCCTTAACCCAATTAGCCGAGCAAGCAGGCTATCCTGTGGCTGAAAAATTAAGTGGCAGTGGTGATTTAGGGCAGGTGTTATCCGATGCGGTTAAACAATATGATGTAGATTTATTGGTAACTGGGCATCATCAAGACTTTTGGAGCAAATTAATGTCGTCAACTCGCCAAGTTATGAATAATATTACGGTGGATATGCTTGTTGTTCCATTGCGTGATGAATAAATATAGTCATTCCACTTTAAAATGATACGGCGTTGGTACGCCTCGCCGTACTACTTGTACTGTCTTCGGCGTACCGCCTTGTCTCATTTTAAATTGAAACGACTATAGATTTTTAAGTAAGGATAGTGAAACCGCTGTTTGTGTTGTGCAACTAGCGGTTTTTTATTGTCATTTTATTTTGAAGAAACGACTATACTATACGAAGAAAGTAGTGAAATGGTTACTGATTTCACTACTTTTTTATTGTGTATGGCAAAAACTATTTTTTATTAGCCAAATCATTTACTAATTCTTCCACAAAATCAATTCTCGCTTGATAGCTGTCAAATTTTTGTTGGAATTTGAATTTTGTTGGGCCGTCAAATTTATAAACTTGCGGTTGTTGTTGAATTAATTGAATCAATTTCACTGGATCTAAGTCTGCATTAGGGGCAAATTCAATAAATCCACCTTGTTCGCTGGTTTCTATGCGGACGATGCCTAATGGTTTCGCTTTTAGGCGTAAGCGAGCAATGTGTAATAAATTGGCAGTAGCTGGCGGTAATGGTCCGAAGCGGTCAATTATTTCTACTTTGAGTTCATCAAGGGCTTGTTGATTTTCTGCCCCAGCAATGCGTTTATAAAAGGATAAACGCATATTGACATCGCCAAGGTAATCTTCAGGCAATAAAGCAGGAATACGCAGATCAATATCCAGTTGATGACTTTGAGTAAGCTCTTCCAAACTCGGTTCTTTGCCTTCTTTGAGGGCATTAACCGCATTTTCCAGTAATTCCATATAAAGGGAAAAACCAATGCTTTCAATTTGTCCGCTTTGTTCCGAGCCAAGTAATTCGCCTGCCCCACGAATTTCTAAATCGTGGGTGGCTAAGATAAAACCTGCCCCAAGGTTATCAAGGCTTTCTAATGCCTCTAAACGCTTTTGTGCATCTTTTGTCATTAATTTTACTGGTGGGGTTAATAAATAGGCATAAGCCTGATGATGAGAGCGTCCTACTCGTCCTCGTAATTGATGTAATTGAGCCAAGCCAAAATGGTCAGCTTGTTCAATAATAATGGTGTTGGCGGTAGGGACGTCAATGCCTGTTTCAATAATGGTGGAACAAACTAACACATTAAAACGTTGATGATAAAAATCAGACATGACTTTCTCTAGTTCACGTTCACGCATTTGCCCATGCCCAATGGTAATGCGAGCCTCTGGTACAAGTGCGGTCAGATTTTCGGCACATTTTTCAATGCTGGCAACGTCATTATGTAAATAATAGACTTGCCCACCTCGCAAGATCTCACGCAAAATCGCCTCGCGGATAATATTGTCATTACGTTGTCGCACAAAGGTTTTAATGGTTAAACGGCGAGCTGGTGGGGTAGAAATAATGGACAGATCACGAATTCCATTCATCGCCATATTCAATGTGCGTGGAATTGGGGTGGCGGTCAGGGTAAGAATATCAATATTACTGCGTAATTGCTTGATTTGTTCTTTTTGACGTACCCCAAAGCGATGCTCTTCATCAATAATTAATAAACCTAAATCATTGAATTTGACTTCAGGTTGAATCAGTTTATGTGTGCCAATAAGAATATCAATTTTTCCTTCCGCTAAATCCTGTAAGACTTGTTTTTGCTGTTTCGCGGTTTTAAAACGGGATAACATTTCCACATTCACAGGTAAATTGGCAAAACGATCCTTGAAATTATCATAATGTTGCTGGGCTAATAGGGTTGTAGGCACTAATACTGCCACTTGTTTATTATTCATTACTGCCAAAAAAGTAGCACGCATAGCGACTTCGGTTTTACCAAAGCCCACATCGCCACAGACTAAGCGATCCATAGCTTTCGCTTGGCACATATCCGAAATTACCGCATTAATTGCGGTGGCTTGATCATAGGTTTCTTCAAAAGGAAAAGTGGCGGCAAATTTTTGATATTCTTCTCGATCATAAGCAAAGGCAAACCCTGTTTGACTTTCTCGTTTGGCATAAACGTCAAGAAGTTCAGCGGCAACGTCACGAATTTTTTCTGCTGCTTTTTGTCTGGCTTTGACCCAAGCATCACTGCCTAATTTATGCAATGGGGCAGAATGTTCATCGCCCCCCACATAACGGCTAATTAAATGTAAGGAAGATACTGGCACATAAAGTTTAGCATCATTGGCATAATTCAATAATAAAAACTCGGCAGGAATACCGCTATTTTCTAGGCTTACTAAGCCACCATAGCGTCCTACGCCATGTTCTAAATGGACAACAGGTTGCCCAATTTTTAGTTCGGCTAAATTACGGATTAGGGTATCAGGATTGAGGGTTTTTTGTTTATGTGATTGACGTTGTTGCACACGTTCGCCAAGCAATTCTTGTTCAGTAATAATGGCAAGTTGCTGATCAATAATAAAACCTCGATCTAATGAGCTTACCCATAAACATTGTTGAGATGGTAGCGGTTGCTCAATATGGCGAATTTGTTGCGGTTTAAGTTTTAAGGGTTTAAGCAAATCCAATAAGGTTTCTCGCCGTCCCTCTGATTCTACGCTAAAGAGGATCGGCAAGTGAGTTTGTTCAAGAAATTGGCGTAATTGTTGCAAAGGTTCTTTGTGTTGCACCTGAATGGTTAATTCAGGTAAGGCTTGGATCGGCAAATTTTGTTGTTTTACCGAGTTTGACAAGACTTGTTCGGTTAAGGTTAAACGTGGATATTGTTTTAGTTGATGATGAATTTCATCAATTCTGAGCCAAAGCCGTTGTGGTGGCAATAAGGGACGCATAGGATCAACATGATAATTGTCAAAGCGTGCCTGAGCATCTTGGTAAAAATTTTCGGCTTGTGTGCTGTTGTGGCTAAAATCAATGACTAAGGTTTGCTTAGGTAAGTAATCAAACAGGCTTGCCATTTCAGTAAAAAAGAGTGGTTGCCAATATTCAATTCCTGCGATGAAAATGCCTTTGCTGACTTGTTGGTAAATATGTTCAGGATCACGGCGAATTTCCGCAAAGGTTTCACGAAATTGGCTGCGAAAATGCTCAATGCCTTTGCTATCGGTGGGAAATTCGTGAGCAGGTAGTAAATTAATGTGTTGAATTTCGGCTAAACTGCGTTGATTATCCAGATTAAAGGTGCGAATTGAGTCAATTTCCTCATCAAAAAAATCTAAACGAAAAGGCAGCGCACTTCCCATAGGAAATAAATCAAGTAATGCACCACGCACCGCATATTCGCCATGTTCTAACACTTGTTCCACTGCACGATAACCTGCGTCTTCTAACTGTAAACGTAATTTATCAATATTGAAACGATCGCCTTTTTTAATTAATAGCACATTCTGTTGCAGAAATTGAGGTGGGCATAGGCGTTGCATTAAGGTGGTAATGGGTAATACCACAATGCCTTGTTGCTGATGCTGCAAGGCAAATAAGGTGCTTAAACGTTGTGAGATAATATCCTGATGAGGGGAAAAATGATCATAGGGTAAGGTTTCCCAATCAGGGAAAAAACGTACTGGAAGTGCGGTCAATTCTGCTAAAATTTTTTCTAAACGCACCGCACTTCGGGTATCAGGGGTAATGACAAGGGTTAAGCCTGCATATTGTTGTGCCGCCTCGGCAATGGCAAGGCTTTCTGCCCCAGTAAGCACATTGCCTAATAGCTTATGATCAGCGGGTTTTGTTGGTAAATTAAGATTAAAATAATTCATGATTATTGATGATATTCTTTGGTTTTCTTGATGTTTGTTTTTAATACACTGTCTTTTAAGGTAATGAGTAATTGTTTATGGATCATACTTAAACGGGGTTTTTCGCCAGCTTGAAAAGCGATAGGGCGACAAAATTCCATGGTTTTAATCCCTAAACGGGCGGTTAATAAGCCCACGCCGATCCCTTGTGCCATACGGGCGGAAAGTTTTGCGGTAATATCCTGTGATAACCAATCCATACCCATTTCCTGCACCAATTCGCTTGCCCCAGCAAAAGCAATATTGACCAGCACCATACGCAACAAGCGAATACGACTAAAATAGCCCAGTTCAATGCCGTAAATTTGGGCGATTTTATTGATTAAACGTAGGTTACGCCAAGCGACAAATAACATATCCACCAAGGCAAGAGGGCTAATTGCGACAATTAATGTTGCCTCGCCTGCACTGTGGCTAATGGCTTTTTTCGCTTGTCGATCCAAATCGGCTAGTACGGTTTGGCTAAATAGATAGCTCACTTCTTGCGCTGAATGAGCCTCGTTCAGTTGTTGTTGCCATTGTACTAAACGAGGATCTTGAGGGGAAAGCTGCATATTTTCCGCCAACGCAAGGCAAAAGGCTTTGCCTTTCTCGCTATCATCTTGGGGGGCGGATTGCGATGAGGGCTGAAATAGTTGTTCGCCCTGTTGTTGCTGACGTATTCGGCGTTTTAAGCGAACGAGGGTTCGCCATTCTTGTACAATGGCATTTAAGCCCACAATAATTAACGCTAGGCTAGCAAGGGCAAAAACAACATAAATCCATTGGTTTTGTTGCCAGTTATCCAATAACCATTGGATTGTTTGGGCGATGACTGCCACAAGAAACAGAATCACGCCAGTGGCAAGTAATTTTTTCCACCATTTAGGCTTGGGTTGAATAACCTGTTCAAATTTTTCTTCTAGCCATTCGCCCTCAAGGGTTGCACTGTTCAATGCGGTTGGATCGAGCTGTATATCATCAGTTGTAAAGATCTGTTTTTGTTGAATTGTCTCCGCCTCATCATTATGTTGAGGCGGTTGTTCTGTTTGAGAAAAAAATTGTTTGGTCATAAGCAAAATTACTCTGGGTTAGGATTATCGTCATTCTTTAGGGTTAATGAAATTTATCAGCTAATAAAAATTGTAATACGGCGTCCATACGTAAATGTGGGATCGGTTCGCCAGTAATTAAAGGCTGTGGCTCAAATTGATCAAATTCAAACCCTTGTTGTTGCCAAAAATCGGCACGAGGAAGTTTATTCGGCACAGTGCCGGGGTAAAGGGTGATTTGTTGTTTATCCTGTGAGCGTATGCCTTGTAATGCTTTAAATTGTTGTCCTTGTTGATTGACAAGCACTTGTTGGGTTGCCCGAATAGCGGCAATCGCTGAATATTCGGTGGTGATTCCCTCAAATTCCACATGGCGTCCGCCCTCTTGCACTAATTGTCGCATTAGGCTGACTAAATTAGCCAGTTGATCGGTGGTAATATGATCGGCTTTACTTGCCACAAACATTAATTTATCAATGCGAGGGGCAAATAAGCGGTGAAGTAAGGTGCGTTTGCCATAGTGAAAATTGTGAAATAGCTGTTGTAAGCCCTCTTGCATATCTAGAAAGGCTTGGTAACTATGATTAAGCGGTGTTAAACAATCTGCCAAAATAATTTGTCGATCAAAGTGAGCAAAGTAATTTTGATAAAAAGGTTTAACAATTTGCTGGCGATAATAATCATATCTTTTTTGCAATACGGAGAAATAGCTTTTGTGGTTGCGTTGCTGTTTCAGATTTTGCCATTGTTTATCATTGAGGTGTAATAATGGAAAAAATTGCAAAGCAGGAGCACCTGCCAATTCACTAGGTAGCACAAAACGCCCAGGTTGGATAAAATGTAAACCCTGTTCCTTACATTGGTGCAAATAATCAGTATATTGGCGAGCAATTTGAGCTAATACCTCATCATTCGCATCAGCTTGTAAATCAAGTTGTTGTAATGATTGTTGCCAAGATTGAGCAAGGCTTGCTCGTTTACCCTGATGAAGTTTGGCTAATTGCTGTGACCATTGTTGAAAACTCAAACTTAATAAAGGTAAGTCTAGTAGCCATTCCCCGGGGTAATCAAAAATATCTAAATATAATGTGCCGGTATTTTTAATATGGCGTACAAGGCTATCTTGATGTAAATAACGAATGGCTAATCGGGTTTCGCTCACACCTCGTGTAGATTGCGGCCAAATCGGCGGAATTTGGCTTAAATCACGTAAATTTTGTTCATAATCAAAGCGAGGAATCCCCATATCTCGTTGTGAAATTCGTTTTACCCCTAGAATTTGTTGACGGCGAGCGGGTTCAAACAAGGGTAAGTGAGCGTTGTTTTCTCGGTTAATATGCAATAATTGGTTAATTAAGCTGGTAATAAAGGCGGTTTTTCCACTACGGCTTAACCCTGTTACCGCTAGGCGTAATGAACGATCGAGTCCTCGATTGACGATCTCTTTGATTTCTTTTTGTAATCGATTAAACATATATCTTTATCCTTTTCATAGAAAAGAAAAATCATTAAACATAACAGAATAATGATGGTGTCATATAATGAAAACATAAGCAAAAAATGTGATTTATCCTCAGAGAAAATAGCATATTTTGCCAATATATTTTACAATTCTCGGATAAAATCAGGAAAATTGCTTGTTATGTTATCAATAAAATCATCATTTAAGACCTTTTTTATCGTGGCTTTGTTAGGGGCATTATATGCTACTCGCTTGTCCTCTGCACCGCGTATTCCTGCACAAGTAATTGATAATGGTTTAATTTATTGTACTTACGCTTCAGGTTTTTCTTTTAATCCACAAACTGCTGAGGCAGGTGTGAGTATGAATGTGGTTACCGAGCAGATATATAACAAGTTATTTAGTCAAAAAAATCATAATGCCCAAATTTCGCCAGAATTAGCACAATCTTATCATATTTCGCCTGATGGTAAGCGAATAACCATTAATTTGCGTAGAGGGGTAAAATTTCATCAAACTGAGTGGTTTACGCCAACACGAGATTTTAATGCTGAAGATGTGGTTTTTTCGTTAAATCGTGTACTGGGTAAAAATGATGATTTACCTACTTTGGATAATGTGGCGGTATTTGATAATCGCCAATATCAAATATTTAATGAACTTGCAAAAAAAGCCCATTTTCCTTATTTTGATAGTATTAATTTAAAAGCAAAAATCGCCGATGTTCGTGCAACAGCTCCTTATCAAGTACAGATTAGTCTATTTGAACCTGATGCCTCTATTCTTTCCCATTTAGCTAGCCAATATGCGGTAATTTTTTCTCGAGAATATGCCTTACAGCTTAATGCGGATAATAACCTTGCTCAATTAGATTTGTTACCTATTGGTACAGGGGCTTATAAGGTAAAAGAATATGCTCGCAATCAATACATTCGTTTACAACGTCATCAAGATTATTGGCAACAGGCAGCGAAAATTGACAACATTGTGGTGGATATTTCCACTTATCGTACAGGGCGTTTAACCAAATTGCTCAACGGGGAATGTCAAATCGTGGCGTTTCCTGAAGTCAGTCAATTAGGCTTATTTAATGAAATTGATCGTGGTCATCAGTTTAATCTCAAAGAAAATGAAGGAATGAATTTAGCTTTTTTGGCGTTTAATTTTAATAAACCGCAGATGAATGATATAAAATTACGCCGAGCTATTGCCCAAAGTATTGACCGACAACGGATTATTGATCATATTTATTATGGCACAGCAACACTAGCTGAAAATATTATCCCACATATCTCTTGGGCAAATATTTCTGCTACGGGATTTAATCTCAAATATTCGCCGAAAATCGCCCGCACTTGGTTAGCTGAACGGCAAATTGTGTTGAATTTGTGGGTTATTAATGAAGATCAAGTTTATAATCCTGCACCAATGAAAATGGCAGAGATGATTAAATTTGATTTAGCACAAGTGGGTGTTAATGTGCATATTCAACAAGTGAGCCGTAATTATTTGGTACAACAATTAAAACATAAACAGGCAAATTATGATCTGATTTTAACAGGTTGGTTAGCAAGCCCTTCCGATCCTGATACCTTTCTACGCCCGATTTTAAGTTGTGCGAGTAAAGATGATGTTACTAATTTAGCAAATTGGTGTTATCCCTTGTTTGATCAAGCTATTAATCAGGCTTTAATCCACTCAGATCAGCAACAGCGTATTCAAGATTATCAACAAGCAGAGCAAATCGTGGCAAGTCAGCTACCCATTATTCCTTTAGCCAATGTGAAACAAGTTTTTGTGTTTAGTAAGCGGATACAAGGATTGGAGAAATGGCATTTTGCTAACATTAATTTTGCTGAACTTTGGTTACAAGAAAATCACAAGGAGCAACAACAATGATTGCTTCATTTGCACGCCGTCTTTTTCTTATTTGTATTACCCTTTGTTGCTTATCGTTAGTTAGTTATCATATTTTAATGCGTGATCCACTCAATGCGGCATTAGCTGAACCCTATTTTTATTCAGGTTATTTCAGCTATATACAAGGTTTATTGCGAGGAGATTTAGGCATTAGCTATAATGGCGGCGAGTCGTTATTGCAATTACTTTTTGCTGTTATTCCGCCGACCATTGAGTTATGTTTTTTTGCGATGTTATTGGCGTTATTATTTGGTTTACCATTGGGGCTTATTGCGGCATTTAATCGGCATAATTTATGTGGTAAAAGCATTAGTGCTTTGTCTTCATTAGGCTTGTCTGTACCTGTATTCTGGATTGCCCCTTTATTATTATATCTTTCCGCTATTCATCATTGGGATATTGCTTCAATGGGGCAGTATAATTTGCTTTATCAAATTAAAACAATTACCCATTTTACTGCCATTGATGTTTGGTTTGTGGAACAGCCTTATCGTTTAAAAATAATCCAAAATGTTTTTCAACATTTAGTGCTACCTGCTTTAGTTTTGGCGATTTCGCCAACAATGGAAGTCACTCGCTTGGTGCAACAACGGGCAGAATATTTATTTCAACAAAACTATGTGAAAGTGAGTAGCACCAAAGGTTGGTCTACCTTGAAAATCCTGCGTAAATTAATTTTACGCAATACATTACCATTGATAATGCCACAATTTACCCGTATTTTTACCTTGGTATTAGCACAATGTATGTTGGTGGAAAATGTGTTTGGTTGGCCGGGCGTGGGAAGTTGGTTAATCAGTGCGGTGGCTCAACAAGATTATAATGCGATTTCAGCGGGTATTATTGCCATAGGCTTGTTAGTGGTAATTATTAATCAGCTTACTGATTTCTTTGTATTTTTGCTCGATCCGTTGCATAGGAAAGGTTGGTATGCAAGATAAAGAACCTGAAGAATTTCGTGAACGTGATACCTTGCGTGCAATTTGGCGTTTATTTCGTCAAGATTTTATTGCCGTTTTTAGCTTTTACTTGTTTATTGGTTTAGTCGTGTTTGCCTTATTTGGGCAATGGCTTGCCCCTTATTCGGCGGATTGGCAATTTGTTGGGCAAGAATTATTACCGCCCTCTTGGCACGATAATGGTAAAGTGGCGTATTTTCTTGGTACTGATGATTTAGGGCGAGATTTACTTAGCCGTATTATCACAGGGGTTCGCTATACTTTTGGTTCGGCAACCTTAGTGATTATTGCGACAGCAATTTTAGGCGGTATCTTAGGTATTTTAGCGGGTATGAGTAGCGGTTTAAAATCCAGAATTCTCGGGCATTTTCTTGACGCCTTTTTATCTGTCCCGATTTTATTAATTGCGATTATTATTGCGACCTTAATGGAAGCGAGTTTAATTAACGCAATGCTAGCAATATTTTTCGCATTGTTACCGCACTTTGTACACGAAATTTCACAAGCCATTCAAAAAGAATTAAAAAAAGAATATGTGATTGCGTTACGTTTAGATGGTGCGTCCAAATGGGTATTACTCAAAGAGGCTATTTTGCCTAATATCGCAATCCCTTATATTCGGGAAATTTCTCGTTCTTTTACCATTGCCATTTTTGATATTAGTGCATTAAGTTTTATTGCCCTTGGAGCACAACGCCCTACTCCAGAATGGGGCGTAATGACACGTGATGCCTTAGAATTAATTTACCTTGCACCTTGGACAATCATTTTCCCGGGTATTGCCATTATTGTGAGTATTCTGGTTGTTATTATGCTAGGTAATGGTTTATGTAAAGCCATTAATCGGTATGATGAATAGGACATATTATGGCGTTATTGGATATTCGTAATCTCTGTATTGATATTAAAACCGCTACAGGTAATGTACGTGTGGTGGATAATGTGAATTTAACCCTAAATGAGGGGGATATTTATGGACTTGTCGGCGAAAGTGGGTCAGGCAAAAGTTTAATTGCTAAGGTAATTTGTAATTCAATAAAAGATAATTGGATTATCCGAGCTGATCGTTTTCGCTTTAATGATATTGAGTTACTCAAACTCAGTCCCCATAAACGGCGTAAATTAGTGGGAAAAGAAATTTCAATGATTTTCCAAGATCCGCTTACTTGTCTTGATCCTAGTAAAAAAATTGGCAAACAAATTATTGACAATATCCCCTTTAGCACCTTTAAAGGAAAGTGGTGGCAATGGTTTGGTTGGAAGAAACGCCGCGCCATAGAGTTGTTGCATCGTGTTGGGATTCGTGATCATCGGGATATTATGCAAAGTTACCCTAATGAAATCACTGAGGGCGAGGGACAGAAAGTGATGATTGCTATTGCTATCGCTAATCAACCTCGTTTGTTAATCGCTGATGAACCCACTAATTCGGTAGAGTCTATTACTCAACTGCAAATTTTCCGTTTATTGTCTAGTATGAACCAAAATCATGGTATGACGGTATTATTAGTCAGTAACGATATTATTAGTGTCAGTGAATGGTGTAACAGTTTTTCTGTATTATATTGTGGGCAAAATGCTGAAGCAGGACCAACAGAAAGCATTTTAGCCAATCCGCATCACCCTTACACAATGGCATTATTACATGCCATTCCAGATTTTAGCCAACCTTTGGCATTAAAAAGCCAGCTCAATACCCTTGCTGGCACAGTACCTATGCTTGCTCAAATGCCTATAGGTTGTCGATTAGGGCCTCGTTGCTCTTTTGCACAACGTAAATGTATCCATAAACCAGCATCAAGGCGGATAAAACAACATGAATTTGCTTGCCATTTTCCGTTAAATTTGCGTGAAAAAGCAAGTAAACTAGAGAACAATGAAAATATTCCTTTATAGAAACAAAGAATTTTGAATAACCTAAACGGAAAATCATCAATGTCAGTATTATTACAAGTAGAAAATTTAAGCAAATCTTTTCGTGATGAAACCTTTAGGTTATTTGGCTCTCGTTATTTCCAAGCGGTGGCACAAATTAACTTTGGTTTAGCAGCAAAGCAAACGCTATCCATTATTGGACGTAATGGTTCAGGAAAATCAACCTTAGTAAAAATGATTGGCGGTATGATACCCCCTTCATCGGGCAACATATTATTCAAAGGTAAACCGCTAGCCTATGGGGATTATGCCTTTCGTGCTAAACATATTCGTATGTTATTCCAAGATACCAATAGTTCCTTTAACCCTCGTTCCAATGTGGGGCAAATTTTAGATGCTCCTTTACGTCTTGCTACTTCATTAGATGAACAACAACGTAACGAAAAGATCGGACAAACGCTGAGAATGGTTGGGCTTTATCCTGATCACGCCAATATCCGCATTAGTGCGACTTCATTAAGCCAAAAGCAACGTATCGCCTTAGCAAGAGCGGTCATTTTAGAACCAGAAATTATTATTATTGATGATTCAATCAGTGCCTTAGATGCCTCTGTAAAAACTCAACTCGTTAATCTTATGTTAGATTTACAACAACGCTTAGGTATTGCCTATATTTATGTGGGGCAAAATCTCGGCTTGATTAAACATATTTCTGACCAAGTTTTGGTTATGGACGAGGGGAAAATGGTTGAGTTTGGCACACCACAACAGCTTTTTACCAATCCCAATACTGAAATTACCCGCCGTTTGGTGGAAAGTTATTTTGGCAAAATGCTAGATAATTCTGCTTGGCAAGGGAATGAAGGAGAAAAACAATTCGGTCTTAATTTGACATAAGATAAGGCAAGTTAATGCCATATTATAGTCGTTTCACTTTAAAATAATACAGTGCTGGCACGCTTCGCTGTATTCTATTGTACTGTCTTTGACGTGCTGCCTTGTCTCATTTTAAATTGAAACGACTATATTTAAATTGTAACTTGATTCGCACTTTGTCCTTTTTCTTTCAATTCTTGAATATTGGCCAAGGTAACATTGGCAATACTGGTTAGAGCTTCTTCTGTTAAAAAGGCTTGATGCCCTGTTAATAACACATTATGGCAAGCAGAAAGACGGCGGAATACGTCATCTTGAATCACTTCATTGGATTTATCTTCAAAGAATAGCTCACGTTCATTTTCATATACGTCCATACCCAATGCTCCAATTTTACCTTGTTTTAAGGCTTCAATAGCAGCTTGGGTATCAATTAATGTGCCACGACTGGTGTTAATAATCATCACACCATCTTGCATTTTGTCAAAGGCCGTTTTATTTAACAAATGGTAATTTTCGGGCGTGGCAGGGCAATGCAACGTGATAATTTTAGAACGATGATAAAGTTCGTCAAGTTCCACATAAGTTGCGCCTAATTCCTCCGCTAATGGATTTTTAAAAGGATCATAGGCTAATATATTCATACCAAAACCTTTTAAAATTCGCATTGTGGCAATACCAATTTTACCTGTCCCAATAACCCCCACAGTTCGTCCATGCATATTAAAGCCAATTAGCCCTTCTAAGGAAAAATTAGCTTCTCGTGTACGCTGATAAGCACGATGAATACGGCGATTTAAGGTAAGCATTAAGCCCACAGTATGTTCTGCCACAGATTCTGGTGAATAGGCTGGCACTCTAACGACTTGAATTCCCAACACCTTGGCGGCAGCTAAATCTACATTATTAAACCCAGCACAGCGTAAAGCGACAATTTTGATACCAAGTGCGGCCAGTTTTTGCAAAACTTTTTCACTGGCATCATCATTGACAAAAATACATACGGCATCATGCCCTTCTGCCATTTTGGCTGTACGCTCACTTAAAGGAAAATCAAAAAATTCTAATTCATCATTAAATTTTTGATTAGCAAGATCAAAATATTTGCGATCATAGCTTTTGGTGCTATATAGTGCGATTTTCATAAAAATACCTCAATAATTACCGGGTAAATAAAATTAGATAAAAATATTCTAGCAAACCAAACGAGAAAATCTATTAAATTTGTTTAATTGTTAAACGTTTTGTCCCAGAGTTTTTTCACTATTAAAGTCAATATGTTAGTATAAACACTTGCCCTTTGGCATAAACAATTTATGTTTAATTCACTAAATTAATTAAAAAAGGAAAACAATTATGTTTCAGACCTTACAAACGTGGTTACAAAATCATAGTTTGCATAATCAAGACTGGTTAGTAACATTAATTATGATCGGTTTCATTTTAGTCACAGCACTGATTATACACGTTGTATTGCATATGCTGTTGTTTCGCTGGCTAGGAAAGCAGTTTAAAAATTCAAAAAGTATTTTGTTTAACGTACTTGCCGAACAGCGTTTATTTACCAATATTGGTTATACCATACAAGGTATTGTCTTGGGCATACAGTTGCGTATTTGGTTACCTGAAACCAGTTGGCAAGAATTGTTGATTACTCTGACTGAAATTTGGTCATTAATTTTTGCGTTATTAGCGGTATTTGCATTATTAGATACGATCAATAATTACCTGTTTAGACGTAATCTCGCTCAACATTTCCCCGTAAAAGGTTTGGTGCAAACGGTGAAACTTATTGCCTCTATTGGCATTGGTATCTTATTAGTGTCTATCTTGCTTGGTAAATCACCTGTGATTTTATTAAGTGGTTTGGGTGCAATGACCGCTGTGCTTATGTTAGTGTTTAAAGATCCTATTCTTGGCTTAGTGGCAGGAATTCAATTATCCGCTAACCGTATGTTAAATGTAGGGGATTGGTTGGAAATGGGGAAATATAATGCTGATGGCTCGGTAATTGATATTGGGTTAACCACTGTAAAAGTGCAAAACTGGGATAATACGGTAACGACCATTCCTACTTATGCGTTGATTTCTGATTCTTTCAAGAACTGGCGAGCAATGAGCGAATCTGGTGGGCGACGTATTAAACGTGCGGTGTATATTGACTCAAGTAGTGTGAAGTTTTTAAGCCCAGAAGAAGTTCAAAAACTCAGTGAAAGTCAATTATTGACTGATTATTTAACCACGCGTTCTCATGAAATTGCAGAATTTAATCGTCAGCATAATATTCAGGGAAATAGCCCATTAAACGGACGGCATTTAACCAATTTAGGAACGTTTCGTGCTTATTTACAGCGTTATTTAGAAAATAATCCCCATATTCGCAAGGATATGACCTTAATGGTACGTCAATTAGATCCTAATGAGCAGGGTATTCCCTTGGAGGTTTATTGCTTTACCAATACTGTATTATGGGGAGAATATGAAGCCATTCAAGCGGATATTTTTGATCATATTTTTGCAGTAGTTGCTCAATTTGGGTTGCATATTTATCAAGCACCAAGTGGTTATGATTTGCGTAATGTCATTACCAATTTACGTCAATCAAAAGATTAACATAATGGCGGTGGTGGTTTGAACAAAAGGGAGCTGAATTGGGCTTCACTCTCATTTTGTTCCACCATATTTTGCTTTTAAAGTTTGATAATTTTTGTTATAAAGAGCCCAGAATTTTTTATTTTTAACTCATAGGAGAAATTGTATGGAATTAGTGTTTATTCGTCATGGTTTTAGTGAATGGAATGCTAAAAATTTGTTTACTGGCTGGCGTGATGTTAATTTAACAGAACGTGGGGTAGAAGAAGCAAAATCAGCAGGTAAAAAATTACTTGAAGCTGGCTATGAATTTGATATTGCTTTTACTTCTGTATTAACGCGTGCGATTAAAACTTGTAATATCGTATTGGAAGAATCTAATCAACTTTGGATTCCACAAGTGAAGAACTGGCGTTTAAATGAGCGTCATTATGGCGAATTGCAAGGTTTAGATAAAAAAGCTACCGCAGAAAAATATGGTGATGAACAAGTGCATATTTGGCGTCGTTCTTATGATACATTACCGCCATTACTTGATCCAAAAGATCCTAACTCAGCACATAATGACCGCCGTTATGCTCATTTACCTGCTGATGTGATTCCTGATGGCGAGAATCTTAAAGTTACACTAGAACGTGTATTACCATTCTGGGAAGATCAAATTGCTCCAGCATTATTATCTGGCAAACGTGTATTAGTTACAGCACATGGTAATTCATTGCGTGCGTTAGCCAAACATATTGAAGGTATTTCTGATGCGGATATTATGGATCTTGAAATCCCAACTGGTCAGCCATTAGTTTATAAACTTGATGATAACTTAAAAGTTGTAGAGAAGTTTTATTTATAATGTATTGAATATACATAATGAAAAATACCCGCTAGTTAGCGGGTATTTTTATCGTCGTCCTACCTTGTCTCATTTTAAAGTGGGACGACTATAGTAAGTTTTATAACCAACCTTTGCGTTTAAAATACCAATAAGGCATAAATGCCGCTAATCCCATTAAGCCTAATGCCATAGGATAACCATAATGAAAACCTAATTCGGGCATATCCTTAAAGTTCATACCGTAATTAGAGGCGACTAATGTTGGTGGTAGGAAAATCACAGACACTACCGAGAAGATTTTAATAATACGGTTTTGCTCAATATTAATAAAGCCCATGGCAGCTTGCATCAAGAAGTTTACCTTTTGGAAAATAGATTCATTATGTGGTTGCAAGGATTCAATATCACGTAATACCTCACGAGCTTGTTCTAATTGGCTTGCAGGTAAACGAGTTTTACGCACTAAAAAGCTCAATGCTCGTTGGGTATCCATTAAACACAGTCTTACTTTTGAGCTAGCATCTTCTTGTTCGGTTAGGGTTGCGAGGGCTTCATCAAACGCTTCGCCTTGTTTGCCCTCTAAAATCACACGACTTAATTTTTCTAAGTCGGCATAGATAGTTTCAATCACGTCCGCTAATTGCTCAATTTTGGTTTCAAATAAATCCAATAATAACTCATAGGCATTACATTCAATGAGTCGTTGATTGCGAGAACGCATACGGTATAAACGGAATGCGGGTAACTCACGATCCCTTAGCGTAAATAAACGGCCATCTCGTAACGTAAATGCTACAGTAGCAATATCGGCATAATCGTCTTCATCTTCACAATAAAAAAAGGAATGTAAGTGTAAACCATCATCATCTTCAAAAAAACGAGCAGAGGCCTCAATATCTTCTAATTCAAGATAAGAAGCAAGGCTTTGCCCTAGCCCTTCTTGGACAATATTTCGCTCTTCGGTAGTAGGTTCAAGCAAATCGATCCAAATGGCAGTGTTAAGTTCATCACTGCTTTCATCAATACGGCTAAGGCGAGCATCTTCTAGTGCGAATACATTTATCATTTTTCATCGTTCCCATTGGGTTTATGAACAACGCAATGAACAAAACCAACAAGTGCGGTCTATTTTTGAGTTATTTTTAAATGTATTTAAACATTAAACAAGAATGTTATTAAAACATTTAAAAGAGATGCCGATAAGTGGCTAGATAATGGATTATCAGCGATAACTATCACCGATAATAGGGAATGAGGTAATAGTTAGGCAAAAAACTTAAATCGGTATCGACTATGACTGTCCAAAGTGTATGTCCTCATATTGCTAAATTGTGGCGAATGTTACGCCTGAAAGCGTCATTAGTCAAGAGGATAAAGGGAAATCTTATTTATCATTTTTCAAATTAAATTTTACTATTGTAATAGTACAGCAAATAAAGTAGTGTATATCCGTTATCCCTTGAGGGATCTCAACATAATAACAAATGAACTACTAAGAATTACTTAAGGAAAAACAATGAACAATCAACGACAAAACAAACCCTTTAATTTATCCGCATTAGGCCCGGGCATTTTAATGGCTTCCGCTGCAGTTGGTGGCTCGCATTTAATTTCTTCTACGCAAGCAGGGGCATTATATGGTTGGCAGCTGGTGTTACTGGTTATTGTGGTGAATTTATTAAAATATCCCTTTATCCGCTTTGGTATGCACTATACTCTTGATAGTAATAAAACCTTATTAGAAGGTTATTTAGAAAAAGGGCGGTTTTATTTATGGATATTTTTTATTTTAAATGTATTTTCAACGGTCATTTGTGTAGCAGCAGTGGTGATTTTATCAGCGGCTATCGTTTCTTTTGTCTTACCGATTCCTATGCCGATTTTAACTTGGACAGTGTTATTACTTAGTTTTGCTATTTTATTATTAGGCAAATACCGTTTATTGGATTCACTTTCTAAATTAATGATGATTACCATTAGTATTACAACAGTGGTTGCTGTGGTTATTGCTTTATTTAAAGGTAATCCTACTGCTGCAGATTATGTTGCTCCAAGCCCATGGCAATTATCAGAATTGGCTTTTTTGGTGGCATTAATGGGCTGGATGCCTGCCCCAATTGAAATTTCAGCCATGAGTTCAATGTGGGTCATTGCTAAAAGACGTAATACCCCAGTTTCTTATCGAGATGGTATTTTTGATTTTAATGTTGGTTATATTAGCACAGCGGTCTTGGCTGTTATCTTTTTGGCTTTAGGTGTACTAGTACAGTATGGGCAAAATGTGCCGATTCAAATGGGTGGTGGACAATATGTTTCTCAGTTAATCAATATGTATTCCTCTACTATTGGCGAATGGTCAAAAGGTTTAATTGCCATCATCGCTTTTATGTGTATCTTTGGGACGACTTTAACCATTGCTGATGGCTACGCCCGTACTAATATTGAAAGTTTACGTTTATTATTGAATAAACAACAACGCAAACCCGTTTATATTAATTTAGCCTTGTTACTCTCGTTTATTGGTGCTGGAGCGATGATCTTTGTATTTAATAATTCATTAGGGGCAATGTTGACCTTTGCTATGATTGGATCATTTGTACTAGCGCCATTTTTTGCCTTACTCAATTTATTATTAGTACTCAAAGGAAAGCATAAAGTAAGAGGTTGGTTATTATGGCTTTCTATTATAGGAATGATTTACTTAGTATTATTTAGTCTATTTTTTATTGTTTATCAATTTGGTTGGCTGACACTTTAAATTTATAGTTGCTTCATTTTAAAGTTGAACAGCTATGATAATATTGATATAAAAAAGCGTGATAACATTTATCACGCTTTAATTTGAGATTTCGGTCTTAATCTTGTTTATTACATATTAATTACCACACAATTTGTAATACTCTTAGCACGAGCCTGTGCCTCAATTGCTGCATTTCTATCACCAACAGGGCCAACAAACACCCGATTCCAGTCGGCACTTGCGCTTACCCGACTATTAAATCCAGCCATAGCAAGGCGAGCTTGTAGATTTTCTGCTTGTTGCTTATTCTTAAATGCACCACATTGCAAGCCAAAGCCTTTTTTGCTTTCTGTATTATTATTCACCACCTTTGTTTCAGGAACCGCCTGAGGTTGAGAGGGTTGTGGTTGCGTAACTGGTTTAACGGCTTCTGGTTTTGCTTCTACCACATTGACTTCCTTATTTTGTTGACGAACCACAGTCGTTGGCGTATCTACTGATTTAACCG
The DNA here is from genome assembly GCF_029783845.1 of Volucribacter amazonae. Lineage (NCBI taxonomy): Bacteria > Pseudomonadati > Pseudomonadota > Gammaproteobacteria > Pasteurellales > Pasteurellaceae > Volucribacter > Volucribacter amazonae. Next base: position 1,623,504 of record NZ_LWID01000001.1, read on the forward strand.
ATTCAGACGCTTTTGCTTTTTGTGCATTTTGCTGATCTTGCTCTAGCAAAGCCAAAATTTTCTTTTGTTCTGCGGTGAGTTGGGCATTTTTCTCTAACGAGCTTGGGCTATTATCAATGGGAATTTCTCTTGTTTCCAAATCTTGGATATAACTCCAAACTTCTTCAGGACGACTTGGTAAAACACTTTTAGGTTGTTGTATTTCCACTGGGCGAGTTGGTATTTCTACTTCAGGAGCTTTTTGTTTTAACCAAAAAAGTCCAAAAATAAAACTTAATAGGATAAATAAGCCAATAAGGATAAGTAAGGTTTTATTTATTCCTGTTGATTTTTTCTTTTGTCGTGAGCCATTACGACGGGATACATAATCACGCTGAGCCACAATAAGTCCTAACAAATTGATAAATAATAGCTATGGTTGGCAATTTTACTGAAAATTTATTCATAAGGCTAGAAATTATCAATAGTATGGAATTTTTCAGCGTTGATAATTAATGTAAAGTGGTTTTAGAAAATAAATTGATAACTAACACGCCACTGATAATTAAGCCAATACCTAATATTGCTGCCATATCAAGACGTTGTTTAAATAGCACCATACCCACTGCGGAAATCAACACAATGCCCATACCTGACCAAATGGCATATACAATTCCCACAGGTAATACTGTCATTACTTTAGCCGCGAGATAAAAAGACAGAGCATATAAAACTAATGCGCCCAAAGTGGGTAAGGGTTTACTAAAGCCAGCACTGGCATTGAGTAAACTGGTGGCACAGACTTCAATGATAATGGATAAACTTAGTAACAACCAAGTCATTTTTGGTTACTCCATAAAATAAAAATAGGGTTATTATAACCTAACAATCAATATTGAATAGGATTTTTAAAATAACACAGTGTTGGCAAGTCTTGTTGTACGATTCGTACTGCCTTTGGCGTGCGGTTTTGTCTTATAAAATGATGATAATTGGGGTTAAAGTGCGGTGAGTTTTCGGATTATTTTTACTGCTATTTCTCTGTTTTGGCTAACGGGTTTCGCCCCCTTTTACAAATGGGACGACTTACTTTCTTTGCTTGCACAAAGAAAGTAAGCAAAGAAATGCACCCCCTAGAAAAATTCTGATCCTGTGTTTCAACTTGAACCATCACGCCACATTTCTGAACTCGCCTTGCTCCGCAAGGCTCAGACAGCAGAAATGTGCCTATGGTTCTAAGTTTTACACAGGGAATTTTTAAGGGGGAATGAGCGGAAGTATCTATATTTTTGGGGAAAAAATCAAAAAACTGACCGCACTTTAAATCAAAGTTTTTAAAATAATATTTTTATTATCAATAAATTACCGAAAAAATAATAACGCTCCTTTACCCCCTTAAAAAATCCCAGCCTGAGCTTAGAACGATAGAATAATTTTGGCTGTTTGAGCGTAGCGAGTTCCAAAATTATTCTATCGTTCTTAGTGAAAGGCTGGATAAGATTTTTTCTAGGGGGAGTGTTTCTTTGCCTACTTTCTTTACACGAGTAAAGAAAGTAGGTCTCAACGGCGAAAACCGTTAGTGAAGTCGGAGAAATAACCGTAAAAAAATAATTTGAAAACCCACCGCACTTTAAGCCCGCTAATGATTGCATTAGTTCTCAGTATTTAGCCTAATTATTCCGTCCTTTATATTTTGAACATAAAACCGAGGAAAAACGTGAAAACTCCGCTATTCTTCCGACCAAATAAGTAAATTTCTGCTAAAATAACCCCCATTTGAATTTGTAATTAAGGAATGGGTTATAGAAAACTGGCAACGTGGTTTTGTGTTACACCGTAAAAATTATAGTGAAACCAGTTTATTACTGGAGCTTTTTACGGAGCATAGCGGTAGATTAACTGTGCTTGCCAAAGGGGCAAGAACTAAACGCTCGCCCTTAAAGGGGGTATTACAGCCGTTTACGCCGTTGTTATTACGTTGGACAGGCAAAGGTGAGTTAAAAATTCTGACCAAAGCTGAACCTGCTTCAATTAGCCTTCCGTTAGAGCAAATTGCACTTTTTAGTGGTTTTTATATTAATGAATTAATTACACGCGTGCTGGAAAAAGAAACCCCTTATCCGCACCTTTTTCAAGATTATTTGCAATGTCTTATGGGGTTGGCAAGCTCGCCTAAACAGGTAGAACCGATGTTGCGTCATTTTGAATTTCAGTTGTTACAAACCTTGGGCTATGGGGTAGATTTTGTGCATTGTGCAGGCAGTGGCGAGCCTGTTGATGAAAATATGACTTACCGTTATCGGGAAGAAAAGGGCTTTATTGCTTCGTTAATTAAAGATAATTTGACCTTTTATGGGCGTGAGTTACTCGCTTTTGAGCAACGACAATTTTATGATATAGATGTATTGAAAGCGGCAAAACGTTTTACTCGCATGGCGTTAAAACCTTATTTAGGTGGTAAGCCATTGAAAAGTCGTGAACTTTTTTTACAACAAAGACAAACTAATCAATAAATTATTATGGCATTATTTTATTCCCCCACTAAACCTCGGCAACCTATCCCACAACAACAAGCTGAAATTATTGAGCTTGATTATCAGGGGTTAGGGGTTGCCAAAATTGCGGGAAAAACCTGGTTTATTGAAAATGCTCTGCCACAAGAGGTAGTGAGTTTTTCTGTGGTGGAGAATAAACGGCAATATGGGCGAGGGATTGCCAGAAAATGGTTGAAAGCCCACCCACAACGACAAAAGCCAAAATGTGATTATTATGCTCGCTGTGGCGGTTGTCAGAGTCAGCATATTCCTATTGCAATGCAACGCCAAGCCAAACAGCAAGCCTTATTGCGTCAATTATCACAATGGCATAAACATATTGAACTTATGCCAATGATAACGGGTGATCCTTGGCAATATCGCCGCCGTATTCGTTTATCTTTGCGTGTGAACCCGAAAAACAAACAGCTTGAAGTCGGTTTTCGGCAAAAGCAAAGTCAGCATATTGTAGCTATTGAGCATTGTGAGGTTGTTGAACCTTGTTTAAATAAAATTATTGCAAAACTGACCGCACTTTTTAGCCAATGGCAACAGCCACAACAGTTGGGGCATATTGAGTTGGTAGCTGGCGATAACGGCGTAAGTATGTTATTGCGTCATCTTGGCGATGTTGATAGTCGTGATAAGGCCTTATTGCAACATTTTGCTGAGCAACAACAACTGAATTTATTTGTCCAATCTGATGATGAAGTGAAGTGTTGGTATGGCAAAATGCCTATGTATCGGATTAATGATCTCAAGCTCCAATTTGATATGCAGGATTTTATTCAAGTCAATGCTCCCCTTAATCAGCAAATGGTGGATACGGCGTTGCACTGGTTGGAATTGCAAGCTGAGGATCATGTGTTAGACTTATTTTGTGGTATGGGAAATTTTACCTTACCATTAAGCAAGTATGTAGCAAGCGTGGTAGGCATTGAGGGCGTGCAAGCAATGGTAGCCAAAGCTCGCTATAATGCTGAGCAAAATCAATGCCATAATGTTCGCTTTTATCAAACGGATTTAGCCAAACCCTTTGTGGATCAACCTTGGGCAAAACAAGCATTTAATAAAATTTTACTTGATCCACCAAGAGCTGGGGCAGATTTTGCTCTTAATGCTTTGTGTGAGTTGCAAGCAGAAAAAATCCTTTATGTATCTTGTAATCCTGCCAGTTTAGTACGAGATGCAAAAATTTTATTGGAGAAAGGCTATCAACTCGGTAAATTGGCAATGATTGATATGTTTCCTCATACAGGACATTTGGAAAGTATCAGTTTATTTGAACGACAATAGGAGATTAATATGGTTGCAATACGAGGTTCACATTTAATCAATCCCAATGATTTTATTTTTGAAAATTGGTGTCAAGCCCTACATTTAAGCCCTGATATTGCTAATAAACTCCTTGCCACTTGGCATTATTCCGAACAGAAGTTACAAGCCACAAACTCGCCGATGTTATCTTTGCGTAATCGCATTGAAATGCTAGAGATTTTGCATGGCTTAAATATGGACGCTGATACCTTAATTACTGCCATGTTATTTCCATTGTATGAACGTAAATTGCTTGATCTTGATGAAATTAAAGAACATTGTGGCAATAATATCAGTAAATTAATCAAAGGCGTGGCGGAAATGGATAATATCCGCCAACTCAATGTTAGCCAATCTGCGAGTGCATTGCAGGTGGATAATGTACGGCGAATGTTATTAGCTATGGTTGATGATTTTCGTTGTGTAATTATTAAACTGGCAGAACGTATCACCTTTTTGCGTGGTGCAGAAAAATATTGTAGCGAAGAAGAGCGAGTGCTTGCTGCGAAGGAATGTGCCAATATTTATGCTCCCTTAGCCAATCGTTTAGGCATTGGGCAATTAAAATGGGAGCTTGAAGATTATTGTTTTCGTTATTTACACCCTGAGCAATATCGCAATATTGCCAATTTATTACATGAACGCCGTTTAGATCGAGAACAATATATTGCGGATTTTGTGCAAGAGTTAAGTGGTTATTTAAACCAAAATCTTGAGCAAGTGGAAGTCTATGGTCGTCCAAAACATATTTATAGCATTTGGCGAAAAATGCAGAAAAAACACCTGCAATTTACCGATCTTTATGATGTCCGAGCGGTACGCATTATCGTGCAAAAATTACAGGATTGTTACACCGCACTTGGCGTGGTACATACCCATTTTAAACATTTACCCAAAGAATTTGATGATTATGTTGCCAATCCAAAACCGAATGGCTATCAATCTATTCATACTGTGGTACTTGGTCAAGGGGGCAAGCCCATTGAAGTGCAAATTCGTACCCAACAAATGCACGATGATGCCGAATTAGGGGTTGCTGCCCATTGGAAATATAAAGAGGGTAGCACAGGTGGGCGTTCTGGCTATGAAGAAAAAATCACTTGGTTACGCAAATTATTAGCTTGGCAAGATGATATTACTGATTCAGGCGAAGTGATGGCGGAATTACGCAGCCAAGTGTTTGATGATCGTGTGTATGTGTTTACGCCAAAAGGCGAAGTGATTGATTTACCCACAGGCTCAACGCCACTTGATTTTGCCTATGCAATTCATAGTGAAATCGGGCATCGTTGCATTGGAGCAAAAGTGTCAGGACGCATTGTGCCTTTTACTTACCAACTGCAAATGGGCGATCAAATTGAAGTCATCACGCAAAAAAATCCTAATCCGAGCCGAGATTGGCTCAATCCTAATCTTGGTTTTACCCATACCGCCAAAGCCAGAGCCAAAATTCACGCTTGGTTTAAAAAATTAGACCGAGATAAAAATATTCCCATTGGCAAAGAATTATTAGAAGACGAACTGGCAAGAATTGGGCTAACCTTAAAGCAAATTGAACCCTATGCCCTCCCTCGCTATAACCTTAAACATACTGATGATCTTTTTGCTGGCATTGGCAGTGGCGATATTCGCCTTAATCATCTCGTTCATTTTTTACAAAGTAAACTGATAAAACCCTCTGCCCAAGAAACGGACGAAGAAATTTTACGCCACGTTAGCCATAAAAGTGCCAATCATGCACAGCAAAAAAGCGAAAAACAAGGTTATGTGGTGGTGGACGGCGTAGGTAATCTTATGCACCATATTGCACGCTGTTGCCAGCCAATCCCCGGCGATGCCATTGTGGGTTATATTACCCGAGGGCGAGGCATTTCCATTCATCGCAGTGATTGTGAACGTCTGGCGGATTTACAGCGAGAAAATCCAGAACGTATTGTGGAATCCTGCTGGGGCGATAATTCCAAGAGTGAATTTTTCCACTTAACCATTCGTATTATGGCGAGTGATCGCCATGGCTTATTGCGAGATATTACAACAGTATTAGCCAATGAAAAAGTTAGTGTAGCTGGTATTGCAAGCCGCACCGATCAAAAACGCCAACTGGCTACCATTGATATGGAAATCAGCTTAAATAACGTACAAATGCTAAGTAAAATTCTTGCACGATTAGCAAAATTAGATGACGTCATTGAAGCAAAACGCTTAGCCAGCTAAGGATCATTATGCAAAAATATCGAGGATTAACCCATATCATAAAAGCCACAGGCTATTCATTACAAGGGCTAAAATGGGCATTAACCGAAACCGCTTTTCGCCACGAATTATTGCTTTGCCTGATCGGTATTCCCCTCGCCTGTTGGCTGGCGGATAGCCCGATTGAAATGGCATTAATGATAGGTTCATTATTGCTTATTTTGGTGGCAGAATTATTAAACAGTGCCATTGAAAGCGTGGTGGACTTAGTCAGCCCCCATTACCACCCTTTAGCTGGACGAGCCAAAGATCTCGGCTCTGCCTCAGTGTTGGTTTGTATGCTAATTTGTGTGGTAGTCTGGGCGATTATTTTGCTTAAGTAACAAATATCCTTATTGTATAGTTGTTTCAATTTAAACTAATACAAAGCGTATATTAAAGTGGGACTACTATAAATCATCTTGTAAATAAGCATTACCATAGGGTGATGCTTATTTTTTTATAATGCTATCAATTTTGCTTAACTCAAGGAAAAGTATTGTGTGGCTAAAAGTGCGGTGGGTTTTTAAAAAATTTTTATCCTAGATTATTAACTTGTGGTTATAACTGTTTTCGCAAAAAGGCTATTTTTTAACAAGGATAAAATCATTATCATAAGCACCAGTTACCCGTTAAGGGTTTTAGTAATGTTAAATGTTTATTTAGAAAAAAGGAAAGCAAAATGAAACGTTATTTAATCAAAACAATGTTAGTGTTAACTTTAGGTTTTTCAACATTCAATGCGATGGCAGATGATAAAACCAGTATTGAAATTGAACGCTCAATTAGCCAGTTACCAGCCAGCCCTGTAACAAAGCCGACTGAACGTTACACAGAAACCCGAAAATTGCTTGAGCAAAAATTAGAGCAATTAGCCCAAACTACGGACAAAGCACAATTTGATGGGCTATTACAACAAAGTCGTGAACTAGCACAACAAGCAAAATCATACAGCAATGATTTATTGGTGGATATGGGCGACAGTAGCGACAACCGCCGTTTAGAAGATGATGTGTTTTATAAACAATACCGTTTAAGTAAAATCATTAAATCTTTAGACCAAATTGAACAAGTGAGCCAAGACAATCAATTCGCTCAAGCACAACAACTGGCGAAAGCGTTAAGTTAAGCCTTGTTATTGTGAATTAAGTTAGTCAATAAGCATTACCTTTATGGTAATGCTTATTTTTTATAAGGCTATCAATTTTGCTTAATTCAAGGAAAAGTATTGCGTGGCTAAAAGTGCGGTGGGGTTTGGCAAAATTTTTTATCAATCCACAAATCCTCATCAACGTACGGTAATATTAGCCAATATTTTTCGCTAATTGCCAATTTAATTGCCATTCAAATTGAGTATCATTCATACGATATTTTTCCGCTAAACTTGGCCCACAGGAATTTGATCCTACACCTGACATTTTATAATCCACACATAGCACCGTATATAAATCCTGTTGTAGCTGATAGCAATGTGTTTTTTCGCTTAATTGTTCGGCTAAGTAAGGCGAAAGATTAAAGCTAAAACAAGTATCAGATGTAAAATAAAGTTTACAAAAGTCTGATTGGATTGCTAACCATTGGCAACCATAATGACTACCATTTTCTTGTGGTTTTAAATAGTTTTGCTGATTGGCTTGCGGATCGGTTTGATAAAAGCCCAATTTTGTTGCTTGATGTTTATCGCAATAACTTTCGCTTTCGCCATAACCAAAGTACTGGGTATGTTGAAAGCGTTTTGTTAATAGAAAACATAAACCAAAGCGTGGTAAATACGGTAAGTGCGGTGCTTTTTTGCCTGAAATTTTTAACTGTAATCGCCCATTGGGATCAATGCGATAGCAAAGTTGTAAGCTGAGAATACGGGCTTGCCCCGTAGCGACTAAAGCACAATCTGCTTGTATTACCACTTGTTTGCCATTTCGTTGATAATGTACGTGATTTGCTTGGGTGTAAGCCTGATCATAGCCTGCTTGTTGCCAATGTTGTTTGATTAAGCTGTCATTATCTAATGGGGCTCGCCAAATATTTATGGCAATAGGTTGTTGAATAATCTTTTGCTGTTGATAAGTTAAATGCTCAATTAACCCTGTTTTTTTCGCAAAAAGATAATGGATTTGTGGGGTAAATACTTCAATATATTGTGAAGTTTCTCGAATTTCCAGTTGATATTGCTCCTTTATCATTGGATAAAATAAGGGTAATTTATTTTGTGGAAATAAGGAAATTTGATCAAAACCCAGCTCGTGGTGAGGGGGTAACAACGGGGTTTTAGATGTTTGATAATAATTTAAAGTTAATAACCAAAGGCTACCATTATCTTGGGGTAACGTTAGGGGTAAAAGTGCGGTTTGTTTGGCTGGTAATTTTATATCTTCCCAATAGCCTTGCTCTACGATTATACCATTTTCACTCAGTTGGTAAGCGATAGCAACGTTGTTTTGTAAATCGGTAAAATCAAAATAATTGGTTAATGCAATTTTTCCACCGACTAAATTAGCACGAATTGGGCGTTGTACGTTTTTTAATTCCAGTAAGTTAGATTGTATTTGCCGATCCGCTGTAACTAAGCCATCTAAACAAAAATGACCGTCATTAGGTTCATCAGCAAAATCGCCACCATACCCCATTTTTTCTTCATCTAAATAGGGCGAGTGATTGCACCATTCCCATACAAAACCGCCACAAGCCCCTGCATATTGATAAATGGCTTGCCAATAATCTTCCGCATCACCACAGGAATTTCCCATAGCATGGCTATATTCACAGAGTAAATAAGGTTTCGCTTGTGGTGTATTGGCAAAATAATTTGCCATATCTTGCACGCTTTTATACATTTCGCTATGTAGATCAAGGCAACGGCAATCATTTTGGTGGCTTGAATGTTGAAAAATAGCATTTTCGTAATGTACCAGTCGGCTCGGATCAAAATGTTTAATCCAGCTTGCCGTTTGTTCAAAATTTTCGCCATATCCCGATTCATTACCCAATGACCAAATCAGTATAGAGGGGCGATTTTTATCCCGTTGTACATTGGCGATATTACGATCTAATATGGCTTGTTGCCATTGAGGCGAACGGGCAAAATAGCAGTAATTATCAATGATGTGTTGACGGATTTTTTCCTGTTCTTGCGGTGTTTCTACTGCAAGCAAAATGCTTTGTTCTGGGCTGGGTACATAAATGGCGTTGCAACCATGGCTTTCCACGTCAGCTTCAGCCATAAGATAAATACCATATTCATCACAAAGTTCTGCAAACCAAGGGGCGTTGGGGTAATGTGCGGTGCGAATCGCATTAAAATTATGTTGTTTAATTAAGGCTAAATCGGTTATTGCTTGTTGCCGACTAATAACATAGCCAGTGCGAGGATCACTATCGTGGCGATTAACCCCTTTAAATTTAATGGGGCAACCGTTAAGTAACACTACACCATTTTGTACTTCAATTTTACGAAAGCCCACTTTTTGATAGATGACTTCCTGTCCATAGCGGAAAGTCAATCCATATAATTTGGGGTCTTCTGCTTGCCATAATTGTAATTGGTTAATGCCAATGTCAATGCCGCTTTCGCTAACCCCACTAAGCAAAATATTACCTTGTGGATCATTTAACTGCCAAGCAATCTCTCTGGGTTGTTGATTGAATTGAAGCTGTACTTTTAATCTTCCTTGTTGCCAATTTTGTTCAATATCCGTTTGAATAAAAAAATCTTGTAAGTAGTTATGTTCACGTTGCAGAATATAAACGTCACGAAAAATCCCGCTCATACGAAATTTATCTTGATCTTCCAAGTAACTGCCTGCACACCATTTTAATACCACAAGGTGCAAATGATTTTGTCCAGCTTGTAGAAAAGGGCTAATATCGAATTCAGAAGTGCTATGGCTGATTTGTGAATAACCGACAAATTGGCGATTGACATATAAAAATAAACAGCTATCAACCCCTTCAAAATTCAATAAATAATGTTGTTGTGCTTGTGGGGAAAAATCAAACGCAAGATGATATAAGCCACAAGGGGTATCTTGAGGCACAAAAGGCGGATCAAAAGGGAAAGGATAGCGAATGTTTGTGTATTGATGTTGATCATAACCTGCCGTTTGCCAATTAGCTGGTACGGCAATTTGTTGAGAAAAAGATTGCGTTAGAAAATCCGCAGGCAAATCCCAATAGCTATGATAATACGCAAAATCCCATTGCCCATTTAGCAAGTTAAAAAAGGCTGAAAATTCTCGCTGATTTTTGACCGCACTTGCGACATTATGATAAGGAATAAAATAAGCGTGATGCGGCGTAGTATTAATATGCAGGATCTGCGGATCTTGAAAATATGGAGGTAACATAGCTTATTCCTAATAATATCCTGATGCCATTTCATTACTATAACCAAAATAAACAAAGAAAATTGTGAATAGGATCACAAATTGAATGTTTATTCTCATTAATAGGCAAAAGTGCGGTCTTTTTTGCCATTATTTTAAAGTGGAACGACTATAAAATGGGGCATATAGTGCATTTTTCTGAATATTCCTGTTTATAACGATGACAATGGCTATACATTCTGTAAAAAATACCCTACAATCTCGTACACTTTTGATTACAACCCATTTACAGGTGATTTATGAACAAAACCCTTGGTACAACCTTATTAGTGGCAGGGACAATGATAGGTGGTGGTATGTTGGCAATGCCACTCACTTCGGCTGGAATAGGTTTTGGCTTTACTTTGCTGTTACTGATTGCATTATGGGCATTATTGACCTTTAGTGCCTTGCTCTTTGTGGAAATTTACCAAACCGCAGAACCTGATGCGGGGATTGGCACGCTTGCGGCTCAATATTTTGGCAAAACAGGAAGAATTATTGCTACCATTGTCCTAATGGTATTTTTATATGCGTTATTATCCGCTTATGTAACGGGTGGTGGCGGATTAATTGCAGGGGTAATGCCAATCATTGGCAATAGTGAATTAACGAGCCAGCTTACTATTGTGATGTTTACTCTTGTATTTGGCTGTGCGGTTGTGATGGGAACAAAAAGCACTGACGGTTTAAACCGCATTTTATTTTTTATTATGTTAGCGGCGTTTGCTTTGGTGTTATTGTTATTAATGCCAAAAATTCAATTCAATAATCTTATGGCAATGCCCATTGATAACGCCTTAATTATTTCAGCCAGCCCCGTTTTCTTCACGGCATTTGGCTTTCATGGCTCTATTCCAAGTTTAAATAACTACCTTGGTGGCAATATCAAAGCCTTACGCTTTGCGATTATTTGCGGTGGTTTAATTACCCTTACTGCCTATATTTTATGGCAACTTTCTACCCATGGGGTGTTGAGCCAAACGGAATTTTTAAGCATCTTACAAACTGATCCAACCTTAAACGGCTTAGTCAATGCCACCTTACAAATTACAGGTAGCCCCATGATTGCGTGGATTGTGAGAATATTTTCTGCTTTAGCCCTGATTACCTCTTTCTTAGGCGTTGCTTTGGGGTTACTTGAAAGCATTGATGACTTATTAAAACGGGTATGGCAACACCAAGCAAGCCGTTTTACCCTTGGCGTACTCACCTTTTTGCCACCTATGTTATTTGCTTTATTCTATCCGCAAGGCTTTATCCTCGCATTAGGTTATGCAGGACAAATGTTTGCTTTTTATGCGATAGTCTTGCCTGTGGCATTGGTTTGGCAAGTTCGCCGTCAACAGCCTAGATTGCCTTATCGTGTGCTTGGCGGTAAACCGATGTTGATTATCGTGTTATTGTTAGGCATTGCCATTACTTCTATTCCATTTTTCATCAAAGCAGGCTATTTGCCGTTTGTGGTAGGGTAAGGTAATTATCCTTTAATATTAAGGGCAAGATTTTTTAGATTTAGGCACGCATTTAATGTCGTGCCTCCTTGTCTTACTCTATTTGATCTAAATCACATAATCAGCGAACTATCCCCCTATTTTTTCATTTATTTTTCGGTTTAGTGATCTATCTAACATTTTTTAGGTAGAAATTCGCATACAATAATCACAGTAAATTTAAATTTTTAACAAAAGGGGTAATTTATGACTGATGTAATTATTAACGAGCTGGCAGATCTCGGTATTTATAATGTAAAACAAATTGTGCGTAATCCGAGTTATGAGGTTTTATTTGAAGAAGAAACCAAACCTGAATTAACAGGCTATGAAAAGGGAACATTAACTAATCAAGGTGCGGTTGCCGTTGATACAGGAATTTTTACAGGACGTTCACCAAAAGATAAATATATTGTATTAGATAAAAAAACGGAAAATACCGTATGGTGGACAAGCGATAAGGTTAAAAATGATAATAAACCAATGAACCAACAAACTTGGCAGAGTTTAAAATCCTTAGTCACCCAACAATTATCAGGTAAACGTTTATTTGTGGTTGATGCCTTTTGTGGGGCAAATAAAAATACCCGTTTAGCGGTGCGAATTATTACCGAAGTTGCTTGGCAAGCCCATTTTGTTACCAATATGTTTATTCGCCCCTCAGCGGAAGAATTGGTAAACTTCAAGCCTGATTTTGTGGTAATGAATGGCTCTAAGGTAACCAATCCGAATTGGCAAGAACAAGGATTAAATTCAGAAAATTTTGTGGCGTTTAATATTACTGAGGGTATTCAACTGATTGGCGGTACTTGGTACGGTGGCGAAATGAAAAAAGGTATGTTTGCTATGATGAACTACTTTTTACCATTACAAGGCATCGCCTCAATGCACTGTTCGGCAAATGTGGGAGAAAAAGGCGATGTCGCCATTTTCTTTGGTTTATCTGGCACAGGAAAAACCACGCTTTCTACCGATCCGAAACGTCAATTAATCGGCGATGATGAACATGGTTGGGACGATGAAGGGGTATTCAACTATGAAGGGGGTTGCTATGCCAAAACCATTAATTTATCGCCAGAAAATGAACCCGATATTTATGGGGCGATTAAACGTGATGCCTTATTAGAAAACGTGGTGGTATTGCCAAATGGCGATGTAGATTATGCTGACGGTTCAAAAACCGAAAATACCCGTGTATCTTACCCAATTTATCACATTAACAACATTGTGAAACCTGTGTCTAAAGCAGGGCATGCTAAAAAAGTGATTTTCTTAACTGCTGATGCCTTTGGCGTGTTGCCACCAGTGGCAAAATTAACCGCAGAGCAAACTAAGTATTATTTCCTCTCAGGGTTTACCGCTAAATTAGCCGGCACTGAACGAGGAATTACCGAGCCAACCCCAACGTTCTCTGCTTGTTTTGGGGCGGCATTTTTAACTTTACACCCAACCCAATATGCACAAGTATTGGTTAAACATATGCAAGCCGCAGGAGCAGAGGCTTATTTGGTTAATACAGGGTGGAACGGTACAGGTAAACGGATTTCAATTAAAGATACCAGAGCGATTATTGATGCGATTTTAGACGGCTCTATTGAACAAGCTGAAATGGGCAGTTTACCAATTTTTGATTTAGCCATTCCAAAAGCATTGCCAAATGTTGACCCTGCTATTTTAGATCCGAGAAATACCTATTCTGATCCAACGCAATGGCAAACAAAAGCTCAAGATCTGGCACAACGTTTTGTGAAAAACTTTGAAAAATACACCGAGAATGATGAAGGCAAAGCATTAATCAATGCCGGTCCAAAAATTTAATTGACAATCCTCTTAGTCATTTAAAAACGAGAGGGAATAACATTGGTTATTCCCTCATTTTATAGTCGTTTCACTTTAATGGCTTAACTACGATTATCTTTTAATAAATCGCGAATTTCTGTCAGTAATTTTTCTTCGCTAGAAGGTTCAGCGGGTTTTTCTTCCTCTGCTGGGGTTTCACGTTTTAATTTATTTAACGCTTTGATCATCATAAAAATAGCAAAGGCGATAATAATAAAATCAAAGACAGTTTGAATAAATGCACCATAATTTAATGCTACTTCAGGGGTATCACCTACCGCTTGCACCAACACAATTTTTAAATCTTTAAAATCAACGTTGTCAGTAAGTACCCCTAATACAGGCATAATCACGTCTGATACTAATGAACTAACGATTTTGCCAAATGCACCACCGATAATGACACCCACTGCCATATCAACGACATTGCCACGCATGGCAAATTCACGAAACTCTTTAATAAAACTCATAAAAATTCCTCTAATGTTATAGTCGTTTCAATTTAAAATAAGACAAGGCGGTACGCCGAAGACAGTACAAATAGTACGGCAAGGCGTGCCAACGCAGTATTATTTTAAAGTGGGGCGACTAAAATGATGATTAAATCAGGCGGTATTATAGAGCCTTTATAAAATAAGTACAGCAAAGAAAGACAAAAAATCTTAAAACGTACCGCACTTTTAACTTAACATTGCTTTTATTTTGAATGAAAGTGCGGTCAGTTTTGGGATTATTTTTTGCTGTTATTTCTCCGTCTTTGCTAACGGTTTCGTCCCTTTTTACAAAAGAGACGACTTACTTTCTTTGCTTGCACAAAGAAAGTAAGCAAAGAAATGCACCCCCTAGAAAAATTTTGATCCTGTGTTTCAACTTGAACCATTACGCCACATTTCTGAACTCGCCTTGCTCCGCAAGGCTCAAACAGCAGAAATGTGCCTATGGTTCTAAGTTTTACACAGGGAATTTTTAAGGGGGAATGATCGGAAGTATCCATATTTTTGGGAAAAAATACAAAAACCCACCGCACTTTAATCCCAAACATTGAGATATAAAAAAATGCCATAGTAATCACTATGGCATTTTTTGTTAATCTTTAACCAGCATTAAGCCAAATTTTTTGGTTTAATCACTGCATATAATACCCCTGTGATTAATGCCCCTACTGCGATAGCTAATAAGTACATTAATGGCTGTGAAACAAATGGGATCACAAATAAACCGCCATGTGGGGCATTTAGGGTAATGCCAAGGCTGGCGGAAATTGCCCCTGCTGTTGCACCACCTAACACACTGCTTACGATGACACGCAATGGATCGGCGGCAACAAATGGCAATGCCCCTTCGGAAATAAAGCATAAGCCTAATACAAAAGAGGCATTACCTGCGTTACGTTGGTTGGTGTTGAATTTATTTTTCGCTAACCAAGTGGCAATCGCCATACCTAGCGGTGGTACCATACCGCCCGCCATTGCGGCTGCCATAGGTACAGTAACATTTGAGGCAATCATACCCACTGAGAACGCATAAGCCGCTTTATTTACTGGACCGCCCATATCCACGCACATCATACCGCCGATAATTACGCCTAATAAAATGGCGTTAGTACCGCTCATACTGTTTAACCAGTTAGACAAACTTTGCATAATGCTTGCCACAGGTGGATTGACCACATAAACCATTGCTAAGCCAACAATTAATGTGCCTAATAATGGCAAAATCAAAATCGGTTTAAGCGAGGCAAAGGTGGTTGGTAATTTGATTTTATCGTTAAGCCATTTCACCACATAACCAGCGAGGAAACCGGCGATAATGCCGCCTAAGATCCCTGCATTGTTATTTGCCGCTAGCATACCTGCCGTTAAACCTACTGCCAACCCTGGGCGATCCGCAATAGAAAACGCCACATAACCGGCAAAGACAGCAATCATTAAGTGGAATGCCGCTCCACCACCAATATCCATTAAGGCTTTTGGTAAACCCCAAGCAAGATCAGGATCTTGGAAAGCATCAAAACCAAACATAAAGGAAATAGCAATCAGTAAGCCCCCAGCAACCACCAGTGGTAACATATGGGATACCCCTGTCATTAGGTGTTTATAGACGCCTTTTTTCTCTTGGTTTGTGTTGTTTGCTTGTGCTTTAGCCCCATTATCTGCTTGATAAATTTTTGCTTCAGCAAAGGCTTTATCAAACTCTTGTGCGGTTTTTTTAAGGGCTAAACCAGTTGAGGTGCGATACATTGGTTTGCCAGCGAATTTCGCTAAATCTACATCAATATCTGCCGCCACAAATACCAAATCAGCGGCTGCAATTTCTTCTGCACTGATAGGGTTGCCTGCTCCCACTTGCCCACGTGTTTCAACCTTAATTTGCCAACCTTGTTGTTTGGCATAATTTTCAATGGCTTCCGCTGACATAAAAGTATGGGCAACCCCTGTTGGACAAGCGGTTACTGCCACGATATTTTTGCTGGTTTTGCTACTTAAATGAGTCGCACTTTCTGTGGGTTCAACATAATCACTTGCTTGCTGTAACGCATTGTTAAAACTTTGTTCAGGGTTAATAAAAGCCTGTTCAGCGTCCACTAATGCCACTTTTTTGCCCACAAGTGCGGTCAGTTTTGGTAATGTTTTGCCGAATACGATAGCGAAGTCCGCTTGTTCCGCTTGGCTTACCACTTGATATTGTTGCTGTTGTGCAATTTGGCTAAATTGCTGACGTAATAAATAAGCCGTCGCATAAGCGAGTTCGGCAGATTGAGTAATAAAAATCTTCATTCCATATTATCCTTCAATGATATTAATATTGACCTTGGCAAGAATTGGATTTAACTGACTGCGATCAGGAATTCCTACATTACTTTGTGATACAGCAAATGCCGATACCGCACTGGCAAAGGCGAGAGTTTGCTGTTGCGATAAGCCTTGGCTTAAACCATAAATCAAGCCTGCCACCATTGAATCACCTGCGCCAACAGTGCTTACCACATTTTCACATTTTGGCGGTTGGGCTTGAATAATGGCATCATCACTTAACCATAATGATCCCTCTGCTCCCATAGAAATAATCACATTGGCAATGCCTTGAGATTTAAGCTGTTTGGCAGCTTCAACAATTTCGCTCAGGCTATTAAGTTTATACCCAACCCACGCTTCAAGTTCACGATGATTTGGTTTGACTAACCAAGGGTTTGCCATTAAGCCGGCGGTTAAGGCGGCATTACTGCTATCTAGCACCACTTTTACTCCATTCTCCGCAAGGGCTTTTAACCAAGCACTAAATTGCTCTGGCGTTACCCCACGAGGCAAACTGCCACACACCGCCACAATATCAAATTGTTTAGCGTAAGCTAAGGATTGTTGCGTAAATTGTTGCCAATCTTGTGGCGAGATTTGATAGCCTAGAAAATTAAGATCGGTAACGTCCGCTTCCGTTTCGGTAATTTTTACGTTAATACGGGTTTTCCCTGCCACTCGTTGGAATTTATCTTCAAGGTTAAGCTGTTGAAATAATTGAACAAAATCTCCTTGATTGTCTTCGCCCAGAAAACCGCCTACGGCAACATCAAGCCCCAAATCTTTTAGCACTTTCGCCACATTAATCCCTTTACCTGCTGGGAAAAGCCCTAGGGTTTCTACCGTATTTACTTCGCCAAGTTCAATGCGTTTTAAACGTCCCACCAAATCATAAGCGGTATTTAAGGTAATGGTTGCAATCTTGCTCATTTTATTCCCCCAATCCATTGGCAATAGCTTGTCCAATACCGTCAATGGCTTGTTGAGCTTGTTCGCCAGTGGCAACAAAACGCAAACGCTGTCCCTTGGTTACCCCTAATGCCACCACTTTCATCAAACTTTTGGCACTGACTAAGGCAGAATTGCGATCCAGATTTTGTACGCTCACTGTGGCATTATATTTTTTCACTTCATTTACTAACACTGCACTTGGACGTGCGTGTAAACCATGTTCATTATGTACAGTAAAAATGCCTTCTACTTCATCGCCAGCTGGGGCAGCGGTATTTGGGCTCGCTTGTGGTGCGGTTGAGCTGGCTACTTCAATGCTATCAGCTTCGGCAGGCGGTACAGCAGAAACGCTTTCGCCTAAACCATTAGCGATTTCTTTACCAATGGCTTCAATGGCTTGTTGTGCGTCATCGCCTTCAGCCACAAAACGCAAACGATGCCCTTGTGTTACCCCTAAGGCAACAATTTTCATCAAACTTTTAGCACTGACTTCCGCACTATTGCGTGTTAAGTTTTGTACGCTAATTTTGGCATTAAATTGTTTAACCGTATTGACTAAAACCGCACTTGGGCGAGCGTGTAAGCCGTGTTCATTACGAATAGTAAAAGTACCAATTACCGCACCAGCTGGGGCAGTGGTTGTGCTTTCACTGCTCTTTTCACTGGTTTGGCGTTGCTCTTGAGCAGGAATTTCTTTGCCATTTAAACCTGCTACAATTTGGTTAAGCTCGCCATTGAGTAATAACTGCTGTACTTGAGGCTCTAATAAACGAGCCAATAATTCATTGATTTGATCATCTGCCGCTGCAATGGTTAGCACACCACGCACCGCTTTGCCATTGTTACTAAAAGTATTTTTAGCACGACTAAAGGCAAGGGCATTTTTTACATTACCTGTTAAGCTATCGGTTACCCACAATCCCTCGGTCAAAGGCAAGGCAGGATTGGCGATCACTTCCGCCACAAATTGTTCATTTACCGCCCCTTGTTGTTGTAATTTGCCCGCATTAATGGCAGTCAGGGTTAATAAACTTTCGCTGTCAATATCAAGGCTAATGCTTTCCTGTTTAACCTGCAACGCTTCGCCCTCGCCCATTAAAATAGCACGAAATTTTTTGCGATCCGCAAGATTAGCCAAAGAGGCGGCGACTTCTTCATCGCCAAGTACATGGGTTAATTGGCGTAACAATGCCAAATGTTCATCAGATTTGGCAGCAATCCCAATTACCACATAAGCTAAATTGCCCTCGCCCCATTCAATCCCTTGCGGAAATTGAAATACCTGCACGCCCGTATTTTTCACCATATTACGGGTGTCTAGCGTACCATGAGGGATAGCAATACCATTCCCCAAAAAGGTGGAGGTTTGTTGTTCACGAGCAAGCATACCTTGCAAATAGCCAGCCTCTACATAACCTGCTTGCTCTAATGCTTGTGCCACCTGCTCAATGGCTTGTTGTTTATTGTCGGCTTTCGCCGCTAAATGAATGTTATCTTCGGGTAAATTAAACATTCTAATTTCCTCTTGTTGATTTTAGAAAAAACGTTTTAGCTTTCTTGATATAGTTGTCTCAATTTAGAATAAGATAAGACGGTACGCCAAAGACAGTACAAATAGTACAGCGAAACGTGCCAACATTGTATTATTTTAAAGTGGAACGACTATTAAAAATAAAAGGACGGTTTTAACACCCTCCTTTGCTAACAATCCTAATTTATTTTGCTTGGCAAACTTGTAATAATTGTTCGCTACCTTGCGTTAAAAATTCATCATTTTCTGACCGCACTTTATTTTTCTGCAAATCACGCATCGCATCATAAATTCCTTGCGTCATACTTGGACGATCAATATTATCCCAGCAAGTGGCGCTTAAACGGCTAAAATTCGCTTGCAAATCGGCGGCAAATACCACGCCACTATAATAAGCATATACATTATTATCATTCATACCCTGATTGAGATTTTGCTTAATTTGTTCAATCGGTACTAAAATTCGTCCTAAATACCAATCATTTACGCCACTAGTAAAAGAATTCACATCGTAATCCTGTCCGACTCGGTCGCTATAACTTTGCACAGTGGTTTCATACGCCACAGCATAAGATTTTTGATCGATTGCTGTTTTATCTAATGCAATAACCGCTTTTTCTTTATTGACAAAGGGAATATAAGAAGAAACAGAGCAAGCGGACAGCAATAAGGCAATCAGGTATAAAGAGAATTTTTTCAACATAACTTTCCTTTTTATTACTAAAAAATGAACTGTATATTATACATAAGTCTTTCACAAAAACATAAAAATGCTTCTTTTTAAGCTAAAAATTTTTGATATAGTCAGGCTATTTAACGTGGGACGACTCTAAATGCTAAACAACAGGACGCTGGCGATAAAATAACAAACCGGGTAGAGCTAAGCCAAAGACTAATGCTCCTAAAATAAAACCTGTTTTTACAAAATTTTCTAATACTTGTGAGAGTAATGTTTGGTTGTACCCATAATAATTAATTTGCACAATGGCAATCATAGCTTTGTAGGCATATACGCCGGGAATCATTGGAATAATAGCGGCAACGGTAAATACCTTGGGGTGAGCTAAATAATGTTGTGAGAGTTTTACGCCAATAAAGCCCACCAAAGCGGCAGCAAGAAAAGTGGCAGGTATAAGATTAATGCCAAGAGTTAATAATAATGTTCGTGAAAGATGCCCCAATGCCCCTAATATGGCACAATATTTTAATGCGGTGGTAGGTACATTAAATAATAAGGCAAACCCTACGGCTGGCAAGGCGGAAAGTAGTGCGTCTTCTAGCAAGCTTAATAACTGCATTAGTAGCCTCCCCATTGATGAATATTCAGCAAGGATAGGGCGGAGACAATCCCCATACAAGCCCCCAAGGTTAATATCGTTGCGATTGCCCAACGTCCAATACCCATATTAACATGCCCTTTTAACACATCAGCAAGGGCATTAATTAAGGGAAAGCCGGGAACTAATAATAAGACACTTGAAGCAATAGCAATTTGCGGATCATTGCCTAATTCGTATTTTAAACCTAAGCCTGCAATTAATGTAGCTACAAAGGCGGTAATGGCAAAAACAATGATGGGATTATAATGTTGTATGGCTAGTACTTGGCGTACAAACATTGCACACATTGCAGCGACAAAGGTTATTGCACAAGTAATAATATCGCCACCAGATAAACGAGCAAAGGCGGCACAAGATAAACCAATCATTACGATCACTAGCCAACGATTATATTTTAGCGGTGCAAGTTGATTGAGCTTTGTTTTTACCATAGCGAGATCATAGATTTTGTGTTCAGCCGCCAGCATAATATGTTGCACTTCCGTTACAATATACATATTAATGCCCTTATCTTGGTTTTTGCGGGTGGTGGTAATACAACGATCTTGATAGCGTGTGGTTAGAATAATGGCATTGGGGGTTAAAGCACATTCCACCGAATCTATGCCTAAAGCTAATCCTAGCCGTTCGGTAATTTGCACAATCAAGGTACTTTCTGCACCATGTTGTAACAATAGCAAAGCTGTGTAAGCGCATACCCGCGTAATATCTTGTTGTACTTCATAAGAAATATTTAGATTAGCCATTTTTTACGCCATAAAGATAAAGAAGAAATGTATTAACACAAAGGAAATAGTCTAATGACTATTCCCTTTAGGAAAAATTTAGCCCAATGTAGCAACCATTACCGCTTTAATGGTGTGCATACGGTTTTCCGCCTCATCAAATACAATAGAGGCATCGGACTCAAAGACTTCATCGGTAACTTCTAATCCATTCATTCCATAACGCTGTGCCATTTGCTTACCTATGGTGGTATGTTCATCGTGGAAAGCAGGCAAGCAGTGCATAAATTTTACCTTTGGATTTTCGGTTAATTGCAATAATTGTGCATTCACTTGATAAGGCCTCATTAAGTTTATCCGCTCTTGCCAAGCCTGTTCAGGTTCACCCATGGATACCCAAATATCCGTATAAAGAAAATCTACCCCTTTGACACCTTGCTCAACTTGTTCAGTGCAAGTAATTTTCGCCCCTGTTTTGCGGGCAATTTCCGCCACTTCATCAAGCAGTTTTTGTTCTGGCCAAAAGGCTTTAGGGGCAACTAAACGCAAATCTAAGCCCATTAATGCCGCCCCCTCAACTAACGAATTTCCCATATTATTGCGAGCATCGCCTAAATATGCCATTTTCATTTGGTTTAAACGTTTACCTTCGCCATGCTCTAACATGGTTAAAAAGTCCGCTAAAATTTGGGTTGGGTGAAATTCATCGGTTAGCCCATTCCACACAGGTACACCAGAATATTGGGCTAAAATTTCTACTAATTCTTGCCCATAACCACGATATTGAATACCGTCATACATACGCCCTAACACACGAGCAGTATCTTTCATAGATTCTTTATGCCCAATTTGTGAACCACTTGGACCAATATAGGACACCTTTGCCCCTTGATCAAAAGCGGCAACCTCAAAAGCACAACGGGTGCGTGTTGAGGTTTTCTCAAAAATCAGTGCAATATTTTTACCTGTTAAACGAGGTTGTTCTGTGCCTGTATATTTGGCTTGTTTTAATTGGCTTGACAGATCTAATAAATATTGAATTTCACGTGGGGTAAAATCCATTAAACGTAAAAAATGACGGTTACGAAGATTGATCGGCATAGTCTGTTCCTTATTTTAGATAAAAAGTGCGGTCTTTTTTTGAAAAATTTTACCAAATATAATCGTTCTACCAAGTAGAACCTTGATAGCCACTGCTTAACAGTGGCTATCCCAATTAATGTAGCTGTTGAATAGCGTATACATCATACTGATCTAAACATTGCACACTTTCAGCCAATGCCTCTGCCCCAGCCAATGTGGTTTGGTAGAAGATCTTTTGTTGCAAGGCACTACGGCGAATAGAATGGCTATCTGTTACCGATTCTGGCAAGTTGCCTACCGTATTGATAACCATAGCAATTTCGCCATTTTTAATGGCATCAACAATATGCGGACGACCTTCACGCACCTTATTTACCGTTTGTACACTTACCCCATTATCACGCAGATATTGCGCAGTGCCTAAGGTGGCACACAAACCATAACCTTGTTGTTGTAAGGCTTTTGCTACTGCCAATAAGCGAGGTTTGTCCTTGTCATCAACGGAAACAAAGACCTTACCTGTTTTCGGGATACGCTCGCCAGCCCCCATTTGAGCTTTAATAAAGGCCTCGGCAAAGGTTTTGCCAATGCCCATAACTTCGCCGGTTGAACGCATTTCAGGGCCTAAAATGGTATCTACCCCCGGGAATTTTATAAAAGGGAATACTGCTTCTTTTACCGCATAAAATTGCGGGGTAACTTCTTGATAAATCTGCTGTTGTTGCAAGGAAATGCCCGCCATTACTCTGGCGGCAATTTTGGCTAACGGTACACCTGTGGCTTTACTCACAAAAGGCACCGTACGAGAAGCACGAGGATTGACTTCTAAGACATAAACCACCTCATTTTGTACCGCAAATTGTACATTCATTAAGCCCACCACCAGCAAGGCTTTTGCCATGGCAATGGTTTGACGGCGGATTTCTTGCTGAATAGCTTGACTTAATGAATAAGGCGGTAAGGAACAAGCGGAATCGCCAGAATGAATACCAGCTTGTTCAATATGTTGCATAATGCCACCAATAAATACTTGTTCGCCATCGCAAATACAATCAACGTCCACTTCAATGGCATTATTTAAGAAATGATCCAATAAAATTGGGCTATCTTCTGATACGGACACCGCCTCTTGCATATAGCGATTAAGTTCTTCATCGTTATACACAATTTGCATCGCACGCCCCCCTAGCACATAGGACGGACGCACCACCAAAGGATAGCCTACTTCATTTGCTAACACTAACGCCTCTTGGCTGTTACGAGCGGTACGGTTTTCAGGCTGTTTTAGCTGTAATTGTTGTAAAATTTGTTGGAAACGCTCACGATCTTCTGCGGCATCAATGCTATCCGCTGAAGTACCAATAATATTTACGCCATTTTCATGTAAAGCATTGGCTAATTTTAATGGGGTTTGTCCGCCATAATGCACAATTACGCCATAAGGTTGCTCAACATGGATAATTTCCAATACATCTTCTAAGGTCAATGGTTCAAAATATAAGCGATCCGACGTGTCAAAATCCGTAGAGACGGTTTCAGGGTTGCAGTTTACCATAATGGTTTCAAAACCACTTTCACGTAAAGCAAGGGCGGCGTGTACACAGCAATAATCAAACTCAATCCCTTGCCCAATACGGTTTGGACCGCCGCCTAAAATCATAATTTTTTTACGTTGACTAGGGCGAGCTTCACATTCTTGCTCATAGCTAGAATATAAATAAGCGGTATCAGAGGAAAACTCGCCTGCACAGGTATCTACACGTTTATACACAGGGTGTAAATTGAGGCTATGACGTTTGGCTCGCACTTCTGCCTCGCTAGATTGAGTAAGTTGAGCAATGCGTTTATCAGCAAAACCTTTGCGTTTTAAACGGCGTAGCTCGTGATAATCTAAATCTGCTAATTGGCGTTGTTCTAAGGCTAATTCTTCTTGCACCAAATCCTGAATTTGCACTAAGAACCAAGGATCAATTTTGCTGTAATGATGAACTTCTTCTAGGCTAAAGCCTGCTCCAAAGGCATCAGCCACATATAAAATCCGAATCGGTCCAGGGTTAGCTAATTCTTGGCGGATTTTTTCAGGTTGTTCAGACATTAAATTAAAGCCACAAATCCCTGTTTCTAAGCCACGCAGGGCTTTTTGTAAAGACTCTTGGAAGGTACGTCCCATTGCCATAACTTCGCCCACCGATTTCATTTGGGTGGTTAAGCGATCGTCCGCTTGTGGGAATTTTTCAAAGGCAAAACGTGGCACTTTAGTAACTACATAATCAATAGAGGGTTCAAAAGAGGCAGGGATTAATCCGCCTGTAATATCATTACGCAATTCATTGAGGGTATAACCCACTGCCAATTTCGCCGCCACTTTAGCGATTGGAAAACCTGTGGCTTTTGAGGCGAGGGCGGAAGAACGGCTTACCCTTGGATTCATTTCAATCACAATCATTTCGCCGTTGGCAGGATTTATGGCAAACTGAACATTCGCACCGCCTGTATCCACCCCAATTTCTCGCAATACCGCTAAAGAGGCATTACGCATAATTTGATATTCTTTATCCGTTAAGGTTTGTGCAGGGGCAACGGTAATAGAGTCGCCAGTATGCACGCCCATAGGATCAAAGTTTTCAATGGAACAAACAATAATGCAATTATCCGCTTTATCGCGTACCACTTCCATTTCATATTCTTTCCAACCTAGCACCGATTGTTCTATTAACAGTTCGTGGGTAGGCGAGGCATCAAAACCACGCTCGCAAATGGCTTGAAATTCATCACGATTATAGGCAATACCACCGCCAGAACCGCCCATAGTGAAAGAGGGACGAATAAGGGTAGGAAAGCCCACTTCCGCTTGTGCCGCCCAAGCCTCATCAAAGCTATGGCAAACAAAAGATTTTGGTGTATTCAAGCCGATTTTTGTCATGGCTTGTTTAAAACGCCCACGATCTTCCGCTTTATCAATGGCATCTTCGCTTGCCCCAATCAGTTCCACTTGGTATTTTGCCAACACGCCATGTTTGGCTAAGTCTAAGGCACAATTTAATGCAGTTTGTCCGCCCATTGTTGGCAAAATGGCATCAGGGCGTTCTTTCTCAATAATCTTGGCGAGGGTTTGCCATTGGATAGGCTCAATATAGGTTACGTCCGCCATATTCGGATCGGTCATAATGGTGGCGGGGTTGGAATTAACTAAGATAACTTGATAACCTTCTTCACGTAAGGCTTTACAGGCTTGAGCGCCAGAATAATCAAACTCACAGGCTTGCCCAATCACAATAGGCCCTGCCCCAATAATCAGTATTTTGTTTATATCAGTACGTTTTGGCATAATTTCTTTTTCTCTTAACAGGCTTTCGTTTGCTTTAAATAACCAATAAATTTATCAAATAAATAAGCTACATCTTGTGGGCCGGGGCTTGCTTCTGGGTGTCCTTGGAACGAAAAGGCTGGTTGATCCACTAATTCAATCCCTTGTACTGAATGGTCAAATAAGGAACGGTGGGTAACCTTAACATTGCTCGGTAAACTGTCTTCATCAACCTCAAAGCCATGATTTTGGCTAGTGATAAATACCTTTTGGCTAGCAAGGTCTTGCACTGGGTGATTTGCCCCATGATGACCAAATGCCATTTTCTTGGTTTTTGCCCCAACCGCTAAACCTAATAATTGATGCCCTAAACAAATACCAAAAATCGGCTTTTTACTGGCTAATAAGGTTTTAATGGCGTTAATTGCGTAGTCGCAAGGTTCTGGATCACCGGGGCCATTAGAAAGAAAAATGCCGTCAGGATTATAGGCTAATACTTCTTCCGCTGAGGTTTTGGCTGGCACAACCGTAATTTTACAACCACGTTGAGCGAGCATACGCAAAATATTATGTTTTACCCCAAAGTCATAAGCCACAATATGATATTCGGCGTTATCAGCTTGGCTAAAACCTTGCCCTAATTGCCATTCGCCCTGTTGCCAAACATAGGGTTCAGAATGGGTAACCTGTTGTGCCAAATCTTTCCCTGCCATTGATCCAAATTGTTGAGCCAATGCTAATGCCTGTTGTTCATCAATATTGCCTGCCATAATACAGCCCGCTTGTGCCCCTTTTTCACGCAATAAACGGGTTAAACGGCGAGTATCAATATCCGCAATCGCCACCACTTGATTAGCGATTAAATACTCTTTTAAACTGGCATTGGCTCTAAAATTGCTATGTAGCAATGGCAGATCACGAATAATTAAGCCCGAGGCATAAATGCGATCTGATTCAACATCTTCGCTGTTGGTACCTGTATTGCCAATATGGGGATAGGTTAAAGTAACTAATTGTTGATAATAAGAGGGATCGGTAAGAATTTCTTGGTAGCCTGTCATAGAGGTATTAAACACCACTTCGCCGACAGAATGACCGTTAATGCCAATTGATGAGCCGTAAAAGACCGAGCCATCAGCCAACACTAAAATTGCAGGTTCAGACATGGATTACTCCTAAAAATATTGTTTGTTTGGTTGAACACTTACGAATGCTCATTAACCACAACTTAGTAATTTTATAGCCGTTCCACTTTAAAATAATATTGTGTTGGCACGCCTCGCCATACCGCCTTGTCTTAATTTTAAATTGAAACGACTACGCATAAAAAATTGTGGGAAAACCCACCGCACTTTTATCAATTACCAAATCGTGTCTGAAAATTTAGCTGTGCTAAACTTGTCCATTTTAAATGAGCAAGCAAGTTGTTTCAAGCAAATTCACTTAATGACTAATTATTCACTTATTATGAATAATTATTTAATTAATGCAAGATAATTATGCAAATTCTTGCGGATCAATATCTAGTGACCAACGTACTTTATTAAGCAACTCAAAGGATTGCTGATGAAATTGCTGTAAAATCTGTTGTAACCCTTGACGAGAAGGATATTGTAACAATAATTGCCAGCGATATTGTCCTGCTTTTTTGCTATGAGGGGCAGGCATAGCCCCAAGAATTTGTAAACCTGTAAGCTGTTGTTGCTGAAAATAATCCGCCACCTGTTGCAAGGCTTGTTCTGCCAAATGATTATCACGACTTTGAGCTTTAAATAAGGCTTGTGCTGAAAATGGTGGTAACCCCATACTATGGCGTAAATGCAAGGCTTGCTCGGCAAAGGCAGGATAACCGCCTGTTAATAAGGCTTGTAATAAAGGGTGGTCAGGGTAATGGGTTTGCAACAAGACCTCGCCTTGTTTTTCCGCTCGCCCTGCACGCCCAGCCACTTGCACATAAAGCTGTGCCAAACGTTCTTCCGCACGAAAATCAAGGGAAAATAACGCACTATCCACATTGACAATCGCCACTAGGGTAACATTGGGAAAATGATGCCCTTTGGCTAACATTTGCGTTCCAATAAGAATTTGGCTTTTGCCCTGTTGAATATCCTTTAAATGCGCTTCTAATTTGCCCTTGCGCGCGGTACTATCTCGGTCTATGCGAGTAATATGATATTGTGGAAAACGC
This sequence comes from Volucribacter amazonae, assembly GCF_029783845.1. Lineage (NCBI taxonomy): Bacteria > Pseudomonadati > Pseudomonadota > Gammaproteobacteria > Pasteurellales > Pasteurellaceae > Volucribacter > Volucribacter amazonae. The sequence goes on from NZ_LWID01000001.1 coordinate 1,651,179, forward strand.
TGTTGTAAGGCTTGCTCAAGTTGTTCTGTGCCTAAGCCTGTGGTAATTAAATGGGTTGAGCCGCAAGATTCGCATTGATGAGGAATTGTGCGTTGAGCGTGGCAATAATGACAACGCAAAACTTGTTGCTGTTGATGATAAGTATAGGGCTTTTCACAATGGCGACATTGGCAAATCCAACCACATTCGTGGCATAACAACACAGGGGCAAAACCACGCCGATTAAGAAACAACAAGACTTGATTGCCTTTTTGCAAATGATCTTGCATACGGGCTAATAATTGGTGGGAAAGCCCTTGTTGCACCGCTTGCTTTTTCAAATCAATGATCTGTTGTTGAACCGCTGTGCTTTGCCCTGCTCGTTGAGTCAGTTGAATTGCCTTGTATTTGCCATTTTGTACATTATTTAGGCTTTCAAGGCTTGGGGTTGCCGAACCCATCACAATGGGAATATCACAAAATTTAGCATAAAGCACCGCCAAATCTCGGGCATGATAACGCCAACCCTCTTGTTGCTTAAAAGAACTGTCGTGTTCTTCATCAATAATAATCAAGCCTAAATTGACAAATTGACTAAACAACGCCGAACGTGTGCCTATTACAATCGCCGTTTGCCCTGTTCTCACGCGTTGCCAAGCCTGCAAACGTTGATTGTCGTTTAAATGGGAATGTAGCACCTCAATCGCCACATTAAACCTTGCTTGAAAGCGTTGTACGGTTTGTGGGGTCAAGCCAATTTCCGGCACTAACACTAACACCTGTTGCCCTTTTTTTAGGATTTCCTCAATCAACTGCAAATAAATTTCGGTTTTGCCTGAACCCGTTACCCCCTGCAACAAAAAAGCGGCAAAGCCTTGTTGAAACACTAATTGGCTCATGGCTAGGGCTTGCTGTTTATTTAGGGTTAAACGGTTATCCTGATTGACCAGCGGTTTATCCGCTAATTGTTGTTGCCAAGATTGTTCTTTCTCAAACTGTTGTTGCTCAATAACCAAGCCTTTTTGGATTAAAGGGTGCAAAATGGTTCGGCTAATGGAAGAATGATCCTGCTGGGAAAGGCTTAATTGTTGCAAGGCTTGTCGCTGTTTTGGCGCACGTTTCAGCATATCATTATGCAAGGCTTGCTCACCAAGTGCGGTGAGTTTTAACAAAATTTTTGCTTTTGGCACCGCACTTTCCCCTTGCCGTAATTTAACAGGCAAGGCTTGCAATAACACCTCGCCCAAGGGGGCTTGATAATAATTGGCTGCCCAGTGAAGTAATTGCCACAATGTGGGCTGAAACAGGCTTTGCTGATCCAAAACCTCAATGACCTGCTTTAATTGTTCCCTTGGCAAATCTGATTGAGGAGGAAAATCCACCACCACCGCCACTTTTTTTTGTGTCCCAAAAGGCACTAATACTCGGCTACCAATGGCTAAGGTCTGTTGTTCATCAAGCAAATAATCAAAACAACGCATTAAAGGGACAGCTAAGGCGACACGAATCAGTTTCATTAATCCTCGCTAATCCTCACTAAGAAAACCGCCACTTTGATGAGCCCAAAGTTTGGCATACAAGCCATTTTTCGCCAATAATTCATTATGCGTACCTTGCTCAACAATTTGCCCTTTATCTAACACGATCAAACGATCCATTGAAGCAATGGTAGAAAGACGGTGGGCAATCGCAATCACCGTTTTATTTTCCATCATCTTATCTAAACTTTGCTGAATAGCGATTTCCACTTCAGAATCTAAGGCACTGGTGGCTTCATCAAGCAATAAAATCGGTGCATCTTTTAATAATACCCGAGCAATGGCAATGCGTTGTCGCTGTCCGCCTGATAATTTTACCCCACGCTCGCCCACTTGCGCATCATAGCCAGTTCGCCCCTGAGCATCAGTTAAAAGCGGAATAAAATCGGTAGCTTCCGCTTTGCTCGCCGCTAACATCATTTCTTCATCACTGGCTTGTGGACGACCATAAATAATATTTTCTCGCACAGAACGGTGTAATAACGAAGTATCCTGCGTTACCAAACCAATTTGGCTACGCAAACTTTCCTGCTTAACTTGAGTAATATCCTGCCCATCAATGGTAATTTGCCCTGCTTGTGCTTCATAAAAACGTAACAATAAATTGACGATAGTGGATTTACCTGCCCCAGAACGCCCAATTAAGCCCACTTTTTCCCCAGCCTTAATGGTTAAATTAAAGTCTTGCAACAAAGGTTTATGGGGATCATAAGCAAAACTCACATGGTTAAATTGAATTTCCCCCTGATTGACCTTTAGTTCTGCTGCATTGGTTTTATCCACAATGGTATGAGGTTTAGACAGGGTATTCATACCGTCATTTACTGTACCAATATTCTCAAATAAACGAGCGGATTCCCACATAACCCATTGCGATAAATTTGCCACTCTTAACGCCATAGCAATCGCGGTGGCAATCGCCCCCACATCAACGCTGTGTTGCTGCCATAACCAAATCCCCAATATTGAGGTGGTTAAAATTAACATTACATTTAACGCCCCCACCACCGTATCTAATGAAGTGGCTAAACGCATTTGTGCATGAACAGTAACCATAAATTCTTGCATTGAACGCTTGGCATAGCTCGCCTCTCGCTCGCCATGGGAAAACAGTTTTACGGTGGTAATATTGGCATAAGCATCAGTAATCCGCCCCGTCATCAAGGAGCGTGCGTCCGCTTGTCGCTCGGCGGTTTTGGCTAAACGAGGAATAAATAAACGTAAAATTACCACAAATCCTGCTAACCATAGAATAAAAGGCAAGACCAGCCAACCGTCTAAATTGACCAATACAATGCCAGAAGTAACAAAATAAACCACCACATAGGTCATCATATCCGCAATGGTTAGCACCGTATCCCGCACCGCCAACGCCGTCTGCATTACCTTAGCAGAAACCCGCCCCGCAAATTCATCTTGGTAAAAACTCAAACTTTGTCCAAGCATTAAACGATGAAAATTCCAACGCAACCGCATAGGGAAAACCCCTTGCAGGGTTTGTAAACGGATTAACGATGCCACAAAACGCCAAGCAATACTTAGCAACAACAGCGCCAGCATTGCCATTAAGGCATATTTTTTCTCCACCCATAAAGTTTGCGGACTAAATTCCGTTAGCCAGTTCACGACTGTCCCCATAAATTGGAACAGTAATGCCTCCATAATGCCAATGCCGACAGTCATTAACGTCAACAACAAAATCCAGCCTTTCATACCTTGTAAGCTAGACCAAATAAACCCAAATAGTTTTTTCTCTGGCGTACTTGCTTGTTGATCGGGATAAGCATTAAGACGATTTTCAAACCAAGAGAAAATTTTATTAAACATATTGAAACCTATTGAAATTCATTGCAATAAGAAAGGTAGCCAGTGGAAATTTGGCTACCTGAAAACTGTCGTTATTATAGGCGAAAATAAGGGAATATTCAAAAATAATCCCTTGTGGTTTGTTTGGTGTTTTATGAAGCTACCTACAAATGTAACAGTTTTTAATAGCCTACTTTGGGCTAAAGTTAGCGATAATTTTATATTTTAGAGCAAATCAAACAACAAAAACTCACAGTCGCTCAATGGCGTGAGCGCTAAATGACTTTGTTGGCGAATAGCTAGCCCATCGCCTGCGTTTAATCGCAATTCGGTGTGGTGTAGTTCGCCTTTGATCATTTGCAACCAATAACGCCGTTTGGCATTGAGTTCAAGACGGACAGGGGCGTGGTTAGCTGGGTATTGATAACGCCATAACTGCATATCTTGATACACTTGTAAAGCCTGTCCTTGTGGCTGGGGCGATAAAATCAGCGTACCGCCCACTTGGTCGGCAAATTGCCCTTGTTCGTAGCGTGGCGTGATGTTTTTTTGTTGCGGTAAAATCCAAATTTGGTAGAGATGCAAGGGTTCGTTATCGCTTGGGTTAAATTCGGCATGATAAATCCCTGTTCCTGCGGACATGATTTGAAATTCCCCTGCTTGCACTTGGGTTTGATTGCCCATGCTGTCTTGATGCGCCACGCGCCCTTGTCGCACATAGGTTAAAATTTCCATATTTTGGTGTGGGTGCAGCGGAAAGCCACTCTTAGGCGCAATCATATCTTCATTGATGACGCGTAAATGGGAAAAATGCAGATATTTTGGATCGTAATAATTGGCAAAGGAAAAGCTATGGTGGCTTGTCAACCAAGCGGTTTCACTTTTGCCACGTTCATGGGCTTTGCGTAATGAGGACATGGTTTTCTCCAATCATTTTTATTTTTAAGTAAACGGATTATAATAGGCGATTATTCTCTTGATAATACCTGAAAAATCGCTTTCAGTTTTAAGTTAAACTTAAAGATAATCTTATGGAACACCTCAAAGCACTGTTACTGTTTCATCAGGTGTTGCAACAAGGCAGTATGAGTGCGGTTGCCAAGCAACAAGGTATTAGCCCCTCTGCGGTCAGCCAGCAACTCACCCAATTGGAGCAACATTACGGCGTTAAACTGCTCAACCGCAGTACGCGCAGTCTTAGTCCCACGCCAGCGGGCAAGGCATTATTGCAACAAACCGCCCAAATCCAACTTTTGCTTGAGCATACCGAGCAGCAGCTGCGCGCGTTGACAACGGAAATCAGTGGCGAGGTTTGCATTAGCTTGCCGTCAGGGTTTGTCAATAGCCCGCCCATTGAGCAGTTAATCAAACAAATCAAGTGACAACTGCCCCATATTCAGCTCCATTTGTTGCCAGAAGACTAGCACATAGACTTAAGCCAACAGCCAGTTGATATTGCCATTCGCGCCAGCACCCCTTTAAAGGATAGCCATTTGATTGCGCGTTATCTTGCCAGTTGGCAATTAGTGCTTTGTGCCAGCCCCCATTATTTGCAACAACACCCCATCAACAATCTGCAAGAACTTGCCCAGCACGATTGGATTGTGAGCAAAGACAGCGTTTGGCAAACGCTTTTTCAGCATACCGCCCTCAGCGATATTCCTTGCCATCGCGTCCTTCATTGCCCCTTACTGCTTGCCTGCCGTACCCTCGCCCTTGCGGGGCAGGGCATTACGCTCCAGCTTGCGGGGGAGATTGCCCCTTATTTGCAAAGCGGTGAATTGGTTGCCGTTCTCCCCGAGATTTCATTACCACGTTACAATCTTTACGCGGTAACCCGTCAACGCCAATTACCTGCCAAAGTATCCGCCGTACTGGGTTTATTGAAAGATTGTTTTCAAGAAGCGTAAAAGTGCGGTCGGTTTGGCAAACATTTTCAGGCTGCCTGAAATTTTTATTGACTTGTGAAAGTGCGGTGGGTTTTCAGAAAATTGATTTCTCTTTGCTTAATCAAACCATATAATAAAATTTTTCTATTTTTAGGAGGCGATATGAAAAATAATGTTACCTTTTTCGCCTTATTATTGGGACAAGGTTTGCTCGGTTCAGTGGTCTCGCTGTTAACCTTAACCTTGCCCTTGCTTGGAAAACAGCTTGCCCCTGTGGCGTGGCTGATGAGTTTGCCACTGGCTGCCAGTGTGTTAGGGGCAATGGCAATGGTGGGCTATGCCAGTAAGGTGATGGCGAAATATGGGCGGCGACGTGGTTTTCTGTTCAGCAGTGGCTTGGGCTTGGTGGCGAGTTTATTGGCGATATTAGCGGTATATGGGCGGTATTTTTGGCTGTTGGTGTTGGCGGCGTTTGTGTTTGGTTTGGCGACGGTGTTTAATCAATATTATCGTTTTGCTGTGGCGGAAATTTTTGCTGACCCCATCAAAACGCGGCGTTGTACCGCTTTCTTGATTGGTAGTGGGATTATTGGTGGGGTCATCGGCCCTTTGCTGGCGGCGAAAGGGCAAGATTTAATCATGGGGTATCCGTTTTTAGGGGCATTTATGATTAGCCTCTGTTTATTTCTTGCAGCGGGGCTTGTCCATCTTGCCATTGTATTGCCCCATGAACAAAAAATGGTGGCAATCCATCGCCGTCCTCCTTTATCGGCGATGCCTCAATCGGTGTTATTGGCAACATTCAGCTGTGCCATTGGTTTTGCGTTAATGACCTTGATGATGAACGCCACGCCGTTGGTGATGCATCAGCATCATTATGATGTGCAACAAAGTGCAAGGGTTTTACAATGGCATTTTATTGCCATGTATGCCCCTGCGTTAGCCTTGCCGTTTCTGTTAGAAAAAATCAAAATCACCACGCTTATTCAACTGGGGGCAATTTGTTTTTTATTGGGTTCATTGGCTATTTATGGGCTGCCTGAATATGGGGGCTATCTGGTGTGCTTAATTGCGGTGGGTATGGGCTGGAGTTTAATGTTTAGCGGCGGGACGTTATTGCTCAATGCTTACCCTGATAATCCGCAACAATGGCAAGGGGTGAACGCCACTGCCACTTATTTGGCAAATACATTAGCGGCGTTGTTGGCAGGCGGTTTATTATATTGGTCAGCAGGCTGGCTGGTGATTCATTTGCTGAATGTGGCGGTTATAATTGGGTTTTTGGTTTATAGTCGTTTCAATTTGTGAAGACAAGGCGGCACGCCGAAGACAGTACAGATAGTACGGCGAGGCGTGCCAACACCGTCATTTTAAAGTGGAACGACTATATTTGGGAACACAAAAAAACCTTAAGCCTTAATCCTCATCTGCCTACTTATTCTTTTATATCCACCAAAAGTGCGGTGGGTTTGGGGAAAGTTTTTAGGCGACTTTTATATAGGCTTTCTTCATAATGGGTTGTTTATGGGGTGTTTTTGGTGTAAAAAGTATTCAATCAGCAGGATTAAATTAACTTCGCTTTTTCCTATATAACTTAAAATGAAGAGGTGTATTATGTTTAAACCAAATAGCATTATTTTATATGTTGATAACGTTGAAATTAGCACAGAATTTTATAAAAGCCTTTTGGGTGAAGAACCTATTGAGACTTATCCTGGTTTTTCTGTTTTTTCATTGAAAGACGGCTTTATTTTAGGACTTCAAACAAAACACGATATTGAACCTAAACCACAATTAGCATTTGGTGGTTTTGAGTTATGTTTGAGTGATATATCAAAAGAAGAAGTAAATAATATTTATCGTGATTTCCAAGCCAAAAATATACCCATGGCATTACTCCCAACAGAGCTTGAGTTCGGTTATACATTTGTTGCATTAGATCCTGATGGTCATCGTATTCGTTTATGTGCAACCGATACAACTGGAATTGAGAAATGATAAACTTCATTATTTAAATACTCACTTTGCAATGTTAAAAAACGCCAAGAAACAAAGTGCGGTCAGTTTTTTAAAAATTTTCAGGCTGCGTAAAGGCAGCCTGAACACGCAAGATTAGCGCGTTGCTAACCATTGTTGATAGCGTTTTTTCTTTTTCTCTTGTCGCCATTTGCTTAGGATTAACGTCCAAATGGGATTGAGTTTGCTGCCAGCACTTTTGCCAGTGGCAAGGCGTAATAGCTGGCGTTGAACAATCATCATGATGGCGGTGCTGCGTAACATTTTATCTTGCCAATGAATCTCAATCCGCTCCCCATCAATGGCGTTGCCTTGTTGCCATTGTTGCGGAAGATTGGGGTTGAGCGCCAAAGCGGTTGCCATACCCACCAATGCCATACCCGCCGCCAGCACTTGTTCTGCCACTGCTTGACGGCGGATACCGCCTGTGGTCATCAAGGGCATTTGGGCGGTTTTTTGTATGTCTTTGGCAAATTCAAGAAAATAGGCTTCGCGCGCTAAGGTATGCTCATCTTGGCTTTTTTCGCCGAGCAAACTTGGGCTTTCATAATTACCGCCAGATAATTCCACAAAATCAATGGCTTTATGATTTAAGGCGGCAATCACTTGTTGCGCATCTTGTTGGCTAAAACCGCCCCGTTGGAAATCGGCGGAATTGAGCTTAATTGCCACGATAAATTGTGGCGACACCACCGCGCGCACCGCGTCCACCACTTCCAGCAAAAAGCGCGCACGATTGGCAAGGCTTCCGCCCCATTTATCTTCACGCTGATTGGCAAGGGGCGATAAAAATTGACTGATTAAATAACCATGCGCGGCATGAATTTGCACGCCGTCAAAGCCAGCTTGCTCGGCACGTTTCGCCGTTTCGGCAAAGCGTTGAATGGTTTGTTGAATTTCCTGCTCGTTCATGGCTTGCGGTTGCACAAATTGCTTGCTGTATTTGCCCAAATTCACGCCAATGGCAGAGGGGGCATAAGTGTGTTTCCCCAGCCCAGCCATGGCTTGGCGTCCGGGGTGATTGATTTGCATAATGATTTTTCCGCCCTGCTGTTGGGCGGTTTTCGCCCATTGTTCAAAGGGGGCAAGCGGGGTATCCGCCATTAACACCACGTCGCCTGCGGTGCTAACGCCATTATCGTCCACCATCACATTCCCCGTAATCATCAAGCCCACGCCGCCTTGTGCAAAGCGTTGATATAAATGGAAGATTTTTTCATCAGGTAATTGTCCTGCTCCAGCCATATTTTCCGCCATCGCGGATTTGACGAGACGGTTTGGCAACACCACGCCATTGGGTAAGGTAACAGGTTGAAATAAAGGATTGGTCATTTTTTTCTCCGAGTAACTATCAAAATGATAGTAACAATGCTACAATAAAGGCATCTCTTTAGTCAATATCTTTTTAGTAGTAACTAGGTAACCCTATGAAAACACAAACTTGTCCCATTGCTGCCAGTGCCGAATTGCTTGGCAATCATTGGAATTTATTGATTTTACGCGAAGCCTTTAACGGCGTAACCCGTTTTGACGGCTTTCGCAAAGCACTTGGCATCGCCCCCACCATGCTAACCAAACGGCTCAACCAACTGACCGAACAAGGCATCTTGCACAAACAGCGATACAGCGAACACCCACCACGTGAAGAATACCTACTCACCACCGCAGGGGAAGATTTATTGCCGATTTTATTGTTATTAAGACAATGGGCAAGCCAACACCTTGCCATTGAACCGCCTTTCGCCTTACACCACAAAGCCAGCAACCAGCCCCTACAATTACAAGTGATGGATAGGGCTAGCCAGCAAATTATCCAATGGCAAGATATTATTAAAGTTGAGGAATAGGGAAAAGTGCGGTGGGTTTTGCAAAAATTTCAATCCCCTGTTTCATTTTCCTTTTGCAATTCCTGCGTTGCTTGACCAATAATGCGAATACCTGCTTGCAACGCTAACCATGCCATTACGCCAGCCACCAATAAATCAGGTAAATTGGATTGGCTGTAATATACTGCCATTGAGGCAAATACCACCAAAATGTTACCAATGGCATCATTGCGAGAGCATAACCAAACGCTGGTCATATTGCTATCGCCCTGCCGATAACGATACAACAATAACGCACTGATAACATTTGCTAATAATGCCAATCCCCCAATCAGCGACATTTCAAAGTGGTTAGGTACATCGCCCCAAACTAAGCGATAAACCGAAGTCAGCAAAATAAATATGGCTAATATCAGTAAACTATACCCTTTCAATAAAGAAGCTTTGGCTCGTAGCGATAATGCACGATTTAATACCCATAAACTTAGCCCATAATTAAACGCATCGCCGAAAAAATCCAATGCGTCCGCCAATAATGCGGTTGAACCAGAGAGTAAACCACCTAATATTTCCACTAGAAACATGACAAAATTAATCGCTAACACCGCCCATAATACCTTAGCGTAGGTAGGGCTAGGGGTAACACAAGATGGTTGACAACAGGACATTTTTACCTCCTAAATTTACTGATTTATCAACAAAATTAGGATAAACTCTGGAGCAACTCTAAGGTCAAGTGATTTTAACCATGAAAATACAACAACTTAGTCAACAAACCAACATACCGCTTGATACCATTCGTTATTACGAAAAAATGGGGTTAATCCCCTCTGCGCCAAGAGATGCCAATGGTTATCGCAACTTTAGTCCGCAAGCGGTTGAACAATTAATGTTTATTAAACATTGTCGCACGTTGGGTTTTAGCCTAACTGACATTCGTCAATTACAACAGTTATGCCAAACCCCTACCGCCCAATGCCATAATGCCGATCAATTATTAGCACAACATTTACAACAAATTGAACAGAAAATCGCACAACTACAACAAATCCACGCTCAATTAAGCCGTTTGAACCGCTGTCAAAGTGAGAAAGTGGCTGATTGTAAAGTGTTGCAGGGATTACAGCAGGGGTAAGTGCGGTCTGTTTTTGAAAAATTTTTTAAAACAGACCGCACTTTGAGCGTGTTTTTTGATTAATGCTGTTTCTGGATTAAACGTTGATATAAAAAACAGCTTTGTTTATCAAAAAAGCGTTTAAAGGTAAACCATACTGCGAGCATACTGCCTAAAGCGGCAGCGGCACATAAAAAGAACATAACGATAATTTGGTAACGTACGGCTTGTTCTGGATCACCGCCTGCAAGGATTTGCCCTGTCATCATACCCGGTAGGCTGACAATACCGACAACTGTCATACTGTTGATTGTCGGCAACATTCCGGCACTAATTGATTGACGAGCAAGATGGCGAAAGGCTTCCCAAGGGGTTGCCCCTAAGGATAAATACATTTCAATTTGACTGCGTTGATCGGCTAAGGCTTGTGTAATGCGATTAAACGTGAGTGCGACAGCATTGAGCGTATTGCCCAAAATCATACCCAAAATAGGGATAACAAATTGAGGTGAATGCCAAGGTTGAATGCGTAATACAAGATACAAACCAATGCAGGCAACTAGCCAAGAGGTTAGCCAAACGGCAAATAAGGCATCGTAACGCAAGCCTTGATAATGATAAGCACTTCTTCCGCCAGCGGAAAAACCTGCCACTAAGGTCATAATAAGCACAATGACGATAATCCACTGAGGGTCATCGGTAGCAAAAATATACTTTAAAATCATACCGATAGCACTAAGCTGAATCACTGTGCGTAGTGCGGCGATAACAATTTGTTTGGTTAATCCAAGGCGTAATAGAGTTGAAATAACAATACTGATAAAAACCAAAATAGAGGCAATAGCTAAATCCCAAGCACTGATATTATGCATAATTTTTCCTTATGATTACTCAAAGCTAAGTTCACCAGCTTGCATTTTCCACTGCTGACTGGCGATGCGTTGTAATTGTTCTGGACTATGTGAAATCCAAATATAGGCTCGTTGAGGGTTATTTTGTAACCAATGGCGAATAAGCTGTTCCACTTGTTGGGTAGATTCAGGATCTAACGCTGAGGTGGGTTCATCTAACAATAAAACCTGCGGAGCGAGTTGCAATATCCGCATTAGACAAACTAATTGGCGTTCGCCACCAGAGAGGTTTTCACTATCTTTGCGTAAAAAATCTTCTTTGCGTTCAATATGTTGCAACATTTGTCGCCATTGCTGTGGATCAGCTTGTTGTTGAGAATGTGCGGCTAATTGGTAGGGCAAACGTAAATTGTCTTCTACCGTACCATTGACCAAATTAGCTTGCTGTTGAACATAAGCGACTTGGGTACGATATTGTTGTACCGCTTTGCCACTAAGTTTTGAAATGGGTTGTCCTTGCCAATAAATTTCACCACTGGAAGGACAATTTAGTAACGCAAGAGTACGCAATAAAACACTTTTGCCACTGCCTGATAAACCATGCAAACCAATGCGATCTCCTTGTTGGAGATGAAGATTTGTAGACTGTAATAAAATGTGTCCATCGCTGGCTTGATAGCTTAGGTTTTGGGTAAAAAGTAAGCTGGTATTGTGCATAATGTTTCCATAATGATTAAGAGTGTTGCTATTATACGGCAATTTTTGCAAATTTCGGTTTATTGAGGCATTTTCTCCATTGGACGAAATTTGTTGATGAAGTCGGTGGGCTAAAAAATAATCCCAAAACCCACCGCACTTTATTCAACTGCGTTTTCATTTCCTTGTGCTTCAATCACTTGGTTCGCTATTCTGTTGTTGAATATACTCAAGGAAATATTGATTTAATAAACGCATATTGGCAATGGTTTGTTCGGTTTTTTCTGTTCCTAAACGGGCAAAGGCTTGGTGTTGCATTTGGCTGAAATCTTCGCTTAGTGCCTGAATTTTATCTTTCCCTTGTGCTGTTAATGACATTTGTTTTTCGCGTTTATCCTCAAGGCTATCTTGTAACACAATGTCCCCTTGTTGCTGTAATTGCCTGCATAGCGTTGAGACCGTTTGTTTGGGTAATGCCCATTGTTCGCAGATTTGTTTTTGGGTGCAAGACTGATAACGATATAGGGCATCAAGAATGGCAAATTGATTGTAATTGATGCCTTTTTGTTTTGCCCATTGCATAAAAATCTGTTCGCCTTGGGCAATTAATTGCCCAAGTCTATCAATTTCTCGATCAAGTGCGTGCATTTTCTTTCCTTATTTATTTGTGAGATGAGGCTCTACTTTCGTGGCAAAATACGCTACGAATAGGGCTAAAACCAGACCGCAAGCTATCGCCGTTTTGATGCCGATAAGTTGGGCGATGGCTGGCGAGGTTGAGACTTGATGCTCTACTACCGCACTGATTTCCACAAAAATCGCTGCCCCTAATGCCCCTGCAATGGGGTTAAGGGTGGAAATCAGGGCTGTACCATGCGGATAAAGCGATTTCGGTAGGCTATTTAAGCCGTGGGTTTCCCCTGTAATCGCGCAACTAATGGATAAAGCAAACAAGGCAAAACAAGCGGCAATGATGATGGGGTTGCTGTGTGTATCCATATACACCAACAATAAGATTAACCCTGTGAGCATAAATAGGGCGGCGGGCAACATGACATAACGTCCGCCTTTTTTATCCAATATCACACCGAGTAATGGCGAGGCAAGCGCTTGTAAGACACTGGCTGGGAATAGCACCAAACCTGACGCCGTTGCGCTCAATAATAAAACTTGTTGGCTATACATTGGCATTAATAATTCCAATCCCATAAAAATAAAATAAGCCAGAAATAAAATCATAATAATGTAGCGGAATTGGCGATACGTTAATACGCGAAGATTTAACATAGGCGTGGCTAATTTGCCTTGACGATAAACAAAGTAAGCAATACACAACAGAGAAATCAGCAAAATGGTAGCAAAACGCAATAAAGAAAAATGGGCATAATTGCTAATGGCATAAATCATACCACCCACGCCCAATATGGAAAAAAAGCTGGATAATAAATCAATTTTCGGGCGATTAATTTCCACCACATCAATATTAAAATATTTGCTCACTGCCATAAAGGCAAACCCCAATAAGGGCAACGGCGCAAGGAAAAGGTAACGCCAACCAAGATGATCCACAATAAAGCCTGATAAAGTAGGGCCAATGGCAGGGGCAACGGTAAACATCATCGTCACTAAGCCCATGACTGTGCCACGTTTGCCGGGGGGATAAATGGTGAAAATGGTATTAATTAACAGCGGAACGGTAAACGCCGCTGAAACGGCTTGCACAATCCGCCCAACTAATAACCAAGCAAAGGAGGGAGCGAAACCGCAAATTAACGAACCGCTAGCAAAAATCGCTAAGGTAATCAACGCCATTTTTTTACTTGGCAACCATTGAATCAAGCTGGCAGTGAGCGGCGTAAACGCCCCCATCACCAATAAAAATCCTGTTACCAACCATTGCACTAAAGTTCTCTCCACCGAAAATTCCTGCATTAACGGCGTAAGGGCAACGTTAAGTAGCGTATCGTTTAAATAACCGAGAAAAGCCCCGATAAACAATGAACCAATAATCCATTTACTGGGAAAATTGGGATTATCTGAATAATAATGAATGTCTTTTGTGTGCATAAAATAGTCCTAAATATTACTAATTTGCTTATTTTAGTCATTTTTAGGACTAATTGCAAGGGGCGAATGTTATTGCTGGTAAATATATTAAACGATTTGAACTTGAAGTTAATCTTGAATTATAGCTCTCTTTCTTAATTTCGTAATGTTGTAACACTCTAGTCTTAACCTTTTGTTTTATAAGGATTAAGGGTGTTTTTCTTTTTGAAAAGATGTTATTTTTTCCAAGTTTACATTGTTTTTTTGTCCTATTTTTTATTTTTTCATCTGAATATATTTAAAGTTACTATTATTTATGACCTTTCATAGGGTTTCCTCAAAATATAACATTGCTCAACAACATAACTAAAGCTATACTTAGCACTTTAATTACATGACCCTTTGAGAAAAATATGGAAAATTTAGAATTTATCCCAATGGCTATTGAATTTGCCAAGAATCATACCTTAATGGTTGTTGCTTGGTTTGTGGTGTTTTTTATGGTGATTTACACCTTTTTTACTTCTGCCACTGCTAAATTTAAGATGATTTCAAATACAGAAATGACGATGTTAATCAATAAAGAAAATGCAACTGTCGTTGATTTACGCACAATTGATGAATTTAAACGTGGTCATATTATTCATAGCTTACAACTCACACCAAGTGATATTAAAAAACACAATATCGGTAAAATTGAACAGCACAAAGATGTTCCTGTAGTTTTAGTTGATACCAGTGGTTTTACCGCGACTGCTTCTGCTAAAGAATTGATTAAGCAAGGATTTAATCGTGTTTATGTCCTCAAAGAGGGGATTACAGGGTGGCGTGGTGCAAATTTACCACTTGAAAAATAATCAATTTATCCTGTCTAAATTAACTTAAGGAGTAAAAAATGACAGAAGAAAATCAAAATGTAGCTGCGGAAACTGAACAAGCTCAGCCTGTATTGCAAATTCAGCGTATTTATGTGAAAGATGTTTCTTTTGAAGCCCCGAATTTACCACAAATCTTTCAACAAGAATGGAAACCACATCTTAAATTTGATTTAAGTACTGAGACCAATACATTGAGCGAAGATTTATACGAGGTTTGTTTAAATATTTCCCTTGAAACTACATTGGAAGATTCTCAAGATGTGGCATTTATTTGTGAAGTAAAACAAGCGGGCGTATTTACTATTAGCGGATTGGATCAAATGCAAATGGCACATTGTTTAACCGCAAAATGTCCTGAAATGTTGTTCCCTTATGCTCGAGAGTTAGTTTCTAGCTTGGTGAATCGTGGTACTTTCCCAGCACTTAATCTCTCGCCAGTAAATTTTGATGCACTTTTTGTGGATTATTTACAACGCCAAGAACAAGCTCAAGCAAATCAAGAACATAATAACGAAGTACATTAATCCTTAATCCCTAGTCCGTTTTTATCAAAAAACGGACTACCTTTCTTCAAGAGGTGAATGATGTCAAACACTTATCTCACCACGTCTCCCATTACAGTTTTAGGTGCGGGTTCTTATGGAACAGCATTGGCAATTACTTTTTCGCGTAATGGTTACCCTACTTATTTATGGGGGCATGATCCTGAACATTGTCATCAACTTGCGAAACAACGTGAGAATAGCCAATTTTTACCCCATATTAAATTCCCTAACGCATTACACATTGAAGCGAATTTAGCTAAAGCAATCCAACTTTCTCGTGATTTATTGATAGTTGTGCCTAGCCACGTTTTTGGTGATGTTATTCAAAAAATTAAACCGCACTTAACTGCACAGCATCGTATTGTCTGGGCAACCAAGGGGTTGGAGTCTAATACAGGGCGATTATTGCAAGATGTTGTGCTTGAGCATTTGGGCGATCAATATCCCCTTGCGGTACTTTCAGGCCCTACCTTTGCTAAAGAATTAGCTGAAGGATTGCCTACGGCAATTACTTTAGCCTCCAATAATCAACAATTTGCCTTAGCATTTCAAGCCAGAATTCATTGCAGTAAACATTTTCGTGTTTACCTTAATCATGATATGGTCGGTGTGCAATTAGGGGGGGCGATCAAAAATGTGATTGCCATTGGGGCAGGTATGTCTGACGGTATCGGTTTTGGGGCAAATGCAAGAACCGCTTTAATTACACGAGGTATTGCCGAGATTAGCCGTTTGGGATTATCCCTCGGAGCAAATGCCAATACTTTTATGGGAATGTCTGGGTTAGGCGATTTAGTCTTGACTTGTACTGATAATCAATCCCGTAATCGCCGTTTTGGCTTAATGTTGGGACAAGGACTATCAGCACAAACCGCCATGGAAAATATTGGGCAAGTAGTAGAAGGTTATCATAATACCAAAGAGGCTTATTTGTTAGCTCAGCAACAAGGGGTTGAAATGCCCATCACTGAACAAATATACCAAGTATTATTTTGTGGTAAAAATGCAAAAGAGGCGGCAATTAGTCTATTAGGACGAGAGAAAAAGGGAGAGTAAGTGAATGAAATCTGTACAACGAGAGACAGTTTGGCAAAATATTCACCAAGAAGCGAAAATATTGGCTGAAAATGAACCTATGTTAGCCAGTTTTTTTCATGCGACTATTTTAAAGCATCAATGTTTAGGTGGTGCATTAAGCTATATTCTTGCTAATAAACTTTCCAATGCCATTATGCCTGCGATTGCGTTAAAAGAGATTATTGAAGAAGCCTATTTAGCTGAGCCTAATATTATTGAGAGTGCAGCTCACGATATTAATGCAGTGCGTTCACGAGATCCCGCAGTTGAACTTTGGTCCACGCCTTTGCTTTACTTAAAAGGCTTTCATGCTTTACAAAGCTATCGTGTTACCCATTATTTATGGAAACAAGGGCGTAAAGCCCTTGCCCTTTATTTACAAAATGAAATTTCCGTGGCATTTGATGTGGATATTCACCCCGCGGCACAAATTGGGCATGGGATTATGTTTGATCATGCCACTGGCATTGTGGTTGGCGAAACTTCAGTGATTGAAAATGATGTGTCTATTTTACAAGGCGTTACTCTCGGCGGTACAGGCAAAGAATGTGGCGATCGCCACCCTAAAATCCGTGAAGGGGTAATGATTGGTGCTGGGGCAAAAATCTTGGGAAACATTGAAGTAGGACGCTATGCCAAAATTGGGGCAAATTCTGTGGTGCTACAAGCTGTGCCAGAATCTGCTACGGCGGCAGGTGTGCCTGCTCGCATTATTAGCCACAATCAAGCTGAAAAACCTGCTTTTGAAATGAATCAATACTTTATTGAAACCGATGAAGCATTAAATATTTAGTATTTTAGGAAAAATAATGAAAGAACAACAATATCAACAAGATAACGACAAATTATACCGATACCTATTTAAAGATCGTGCGGTACGAGGCGAGTGGGTACGATTAAATCAAACCTTTACCGATACCCTAAATACCCACCATTATCCAAAGCCTGTACAGCATTTATTAGGCGAGATGATGGTCGCTACCAGTTTATTAACTGCTACCTTAAAATTTAAAGGTGCAATTACTGTACAAATTCAGGGGGAAGGTCCACTAAAACTTGCAGTAGTTAATGGTTCAGATCAACAGCAATTACGAGCCTTGGCAAGAGTAGATGGCGAAATCACGAATGATATGACATTAGCTGAAATGGTGGGGAAAGCGGTATTGGTTATTTCAATTATTCCTACAGAGGGCGAGCGTTATCAAGGCATTATTAGTCTAGATAAACCAACATTAACTGAATGTATTGAGGATTATTTTGTCCGTTCTGAACAATTACAAACCCAATTAATTATTTATTCAGGTGAAATGGAAAATAAACCTGTGGTAGCAGGAATGTTGTTACAAATTATGCCTGATGGCTCTGGGCATGAACAAGATTTTGAGCATTTGGCTACCTTAACGGCAACAGTTAAACCAGAAGAGCTTTTTGCCTTATCTGCCGAACAATTATTGTATCGCTTGTACCATGAAGAAACCGTTGAAATTTTTTCGCCACAACCCCTGACCTTTCATTGTGGCTGTTCTCAACAGCGTTCTGGTGCAGCCTTATTATTACTGCCAGAACAAGAAATTGAGGAAATTCTAGCAGAGCATCAAGGTACTATTGATATGCAATGCGAATGTTGTGGCACACATTATTTTTTCAATAAAGCCACCATTGATCAGCTCAAAACAACAAATTAAGTTAGGAATAGCAATGAAAAATACACAATCAAATAAACCGCTTAGTGTTGTCATCTTAGCAGCAGGTAAAGGCACAAGAATGTATTCCGATCTGCCTAAGGTATTACATAAGATAGCGGGTAAAGCTATGGTTCAGCATGTCATTGATACAGCCAAAAAACTTCATGCGCAAAATATTCATCTGATTTATGGGCATGGTGGCGAGTTAATGCAAACACATTTACAAGACCAACCTGTAAACTGGGTATATCAGGCAGAGCAATTAGGTACAGGGCATGCTATGCAACAAGCTGCGCCGTTTTTTCAAGATAATGAAAATATTTTAATGCTTTATGGCGATACGCCGTTGATTAGTCAACACACTCTCACTCAACTTATTGAGGCAAAACCAGAAAAAGGCATTGCTTTATTAACTGTTAATCTAGCCGATCCAACGGGCTATGGACGAATTTTGCGACACAATGGTAATGTTATCGGTATTGTTGAACAAAAAGATGCCAATGATGAGCAACGTCAAATCCAAGAGGTCAATACAGGCGTGATGGTATCTGACGGAGCTAGCTTCAAAAAATGGCTTGCCAAATTAGAAAACAACAATGCTCAAGGCGAATATTATATGACTGATGTTATCGCTTTAGCTTACCAAGAGGGTTGTCCAATCGTTACTGTACAAGCAGAAGATATTTTAGAAGTAGAAGGGGCGAATAATCGTTTACAGCTTGCTAAATTAGAACGCTATTACCAACGTAAACAAGCACAACATTTATTACTTGCAGGCGTGATGTTACAAGATCCTGAACGCTTTGATCTGCGTGGCGAGCTTAGCCATGGTAAAGATGTGGAGATTGATGTCAATGTTGTTCTTGAGGGCAAAGTGTGGTTAGGAAATCAAGTAAAAATCGGGGTAGGTTGTGTATTAAAAGATTGTGAGATCGCCGATGGGGTAGAAATAAAACCTTATTCAGTGATTGAGCAAGCGAAAATTGATCACCACGCGATTATTGGACCATTCTCACGTTTACGCCCGGGTAGCGAATTAGGGGCAGAAACTCACGTTGGCAATTTTGTGGAAATTAAAAAATCTTCTATTGCCCAAGGTTCAAAGGTTAATCATCTTGCTTACATTGGCGACAGTGAAATTGGGCGTCAATGTAATATTGGTGCAGGTGTGATTACTTGCAATTATGACGGTGCAAACAAATTCAAAACCATTATCGGCGATGATGTTTTTGTTGGCTCGGATAGTCAATTAATCGCGCCTGTGGAAGTAGAAAGCGGTGCAACTATTGGAGCAGGTTCAACGATAACCAAAGATATTCATCAAAATGAATTGGTTATTACGCGTGTACCACAACTCCATATTCAAAACTGGCAACGTCCACGCAAGAAAACTTAACCATTTAGGACAAAATATAGCTGTTCCACATTGAAATGATACAAGCCGTGCCAATGTTGTATTATTTTACAGTGGAACAGCTATATAATGCCCTCAAGCCTAAACAGGATTAAATTAATGCAACAATATTATATTGGCGTAATGTCTGGCACGAGCTTAGATGGTGTTGATCTTGCGTTAGTGGATTTTTCTCATCAACCTGCCTTGGTGGTTGCCACAAAATTTATGGCAATGCCTGAAAAAATAAAACAAAAACTGACCGCACTTATTACCGAACCTCAAATTACCTTATCCCAACTTGGTGAAGCTGATCATTTAGTAGGGCATTTATATGCCGATTGTATTAATCAATTTTTAGCCGAGCAACAACTTAGTGCGAATGATATTGTGGCATTAGGTTGTCATGGGCAAACCATTTGGCACGCACCGCAGGGCGATTATCCCTTTACCATGCAAATTGGCGATATGAATATTGTTGCCATTAACACAGGTATTCAAACGATTGGCGATTTTCGCCGTAAAGATATGGCATTAGGCGGACAAGGCGCGCCTTTAGTGCCAGCCTTTCATCAAGCCTATTTTGCCCGTCCTGATCGAGTGGTGGCGGTGTTAAATATTGGTGGCATTAGCAATGTGTCTTTATTGATACCTGAGCAAGCGGTGTTAGGCTATGATCTTGGTCCGGGAAATACCTTGCTCGATCAATGGATTGCTAAATATCAAGGCAAAAGCTACGACAAGGGGGGAGAATGGGCAAAGACAGGGCAAGTTTATCAGCCATTATTACAGGATTTATTAAGTGAGCCTTTTTTCCAACAACCGCCACCGAAAAGTACAGGACGAGAGCAATTTAATCTTATTTGGCTAGAAAAATTTTTGGCAAAACACACCGCACTTTTACCACAGGATATTCAAGCAACCCTTGTAGCTCTTACGGTACAAAGCATTGTGCAAGATTTGCAAAAAATTGAAACCACCTTGCCTTGTGAGTTATTAGTTTGTGGCGGTGGCGCTTATAATCCATTGCTAATGCAAGGCTTACAACAGGGATTAGCCCATTGGCAAGTGGCAACTACTGCCAGTTATGGCTTAGCAGAGGATTATGTAGAGGCGGTGGCTTTTGCTTGGTTGGCCTATCAACGAATACAGCAAAAAACCTCAAATCTTCCCTCGGTAACAGGGGCTAAAAGTGCGGTCAGTTTAGGAGTAATTTTTTAATGACACAACAACCATTATTACAGGATTTAACCCAACTTATTACCGAGCAACGCAATCCTGCCAGTATAGCTTTGGATCGTTTATCCAGCTTGCAAATCGTCAGCCTGATGAATCAACAAGATAAACTTGTGTCTATTGCCATTGAGCAATGTTTACCCCATATTGCACAAGCAGTCGATCATATTGTTGCCGCCTTTCAGCAAGGGGGACGGTTGATTTATCTTGGGGCTGGCACTAGCGGACGGTTAGGTGTGCTTGATGCCTCAGAATGTCCCCCTACCTTTGGTACAGACCCAAGCCAAGTAATAGGCATTATTGCAGGGGGAGAAACGGCTATACGTTGTGCCGTTGAGGGTGCTGAAGATAATCAAGCCCAAGCGGAACAGGATTTACAGACAATCGCTTTAAGCTCTAAAGATGTACTAGTGGGGATTGCGGCAAGTGGACGAACCCCTTATGTATTAGCAGGTTTGGCTTATGCAAAGCAATTAGGGGCAACCACCGTCGCTATTGTGAGTAATCCACAATCAGCAATGGCACAATATGCGGATATTTGCATTGAAACCTTAGTCGGAGCGGAAGTCCTTACAGGTTCTAGCCGTTTAAAATCAGGTACAGCCCAAAAAATGGTCTTGAATATGTTGACAACGGCAAGTATGGTGCAAATGGGAAAATGCTATCAAAATTTAATGGTGGATATGCAAGCCAGTAACGAAAAATTGCGAGCAAGGGCGTTACGGATAGTGATGCAAGCCACAGATTGTCATAGGGAACAGGCACAATGGGCGTTACAACAAACGGATTACCAATGTAAATTAGCCATTTTAATGTTATTAACTGGGCAAGATAAGGAAAACGCTCAACAATTATTACAGGCTCAGCAGGGAAAAATTAGCCAAGTTATGGCATATCTTGCTAGCGATCACTCGTGATTAGGTTGACTATGGAACGGCAAAATACGCGTTAATGTACCTTGATGTAGAATTTGATAAAATTGGGGATAATTAAAATTATGTTGCACAATATTATAGGGATTATCCTGCTTATCAATGCCTGACGAAGTATAAATATGATTGATTTGCTTAATTTTTGCTTCTTTCTTTCCCACACAATGACGGTAAATTTCTAAATGGTTAAGTTCATCAAGAATATAAACATTAAAAGTGCGATCAGGATTATCCTCAAAAAAGAATTGTAAAAAGCCCTCACTGGCAAAATTATCAATTTCATAAGGATACTTCTGATGTTTAGAAAGCCTATCCTCAGGGGCTTTTTCGCTGGAACAAGGCGGTTGCTCGTTAGGGTTATTTGATGTAATTTCTTTTAGATTAATACCTCGATCTGCAAAAAAGAGTTGCCAAGTTTTACCTGCCACACGCAAAATATTAAGGGGCTGTTCATTATTGCCATGCAAGCATTTTTTTAGCAAACTCAATACACATTGCCCCAATTCTTGATGATAATAACGGCTATAACAATACACATTAATTTGGGGTAAGGTGGCGTGTTTGTGAATTTTATTGGTTAGCACTTTTAATGCCGACAAAATGGCATTTGCTCCTTCAAAATGCAGGGTACGCACTTCATTCCATAAATTACGATAAATTAAATCAATACTGCCTACTAAACTTTGTTGTTCTGGTCCAAAACTAAATAAATCACTTTGCCGAATAGCTTGTTTGGAATTATACGCAGTCAGTTTTTTAGTGGGATCAGATACGAGATTTACTGCCACCATAAGGTTCTTTATCTCACAGGAATGATATAAATCTTCATTGCTGGCGGGAGGCACATTAACTGCAAAAGATAAGCGTAAATCAGTAACAAATTGACGTAAAACATCAAGGCTGACATTTTGGCTTGAAATATATAATTGCGTATTGGCGGTTAATAAGCCATTAAAATATGCCCAAGATACTAATTTATGCAGGTTTGGATTGTATTCCACATAACGCAGACGGGATAATTCTGTAATTTTAGGAGCTTGGTTGACGACATACCAGCCGTCTTTCATCACTTGGCTATTTCTTACTTCAATAAAGGTTAAATGGGCTTCCGATAAATCTTTAGAAATCTGTGGATTAAGCAAGGTTACCTTACCCGCAAGTTCTTCAAAGGCGGTATAGAGTTTACGGGTCAAGATACTAATATCTTGTGGCATAATGCTATCATCAACCTTATGCTTATGGGCAAAATTGACTAAGTTACGATAACTCAACATCAACACTTGTACCAATTCATTATAAATACGTTTGACCTGTTTAATTTTCCACGCATCACGTGCATTTAAAATATCGGTAGTCTCTTTTGACCATTGCCAAGAATGGATTAAAGACAATAAGGTCTCACTACGCCAATGAGGTTGGCGATCAAGTTGAGCATCAATATTGGCTTTAACATAAAAACATTGTCGAACAAAATTTAAACGCTTATAGTCTTGAATTTGACTCAAATATTGACTGACTTTTTCCAACATAGCCAAATAAGAATCAAAATGGTTCACTGCGGTATCGCCATTAAGCAAACGGCGTTTAAATTCTACCGCAATTAATTGAGTATTAGGATATTCCCAAGAATAGGCTTCCAATAATAAAATCTTAATGACCGCTTTATAGGGCGAATCAATCCCCTTGTAAAGTTGCCAAAGGGTTGCCCCTAAATATTCATTCGCTGATAATTTGCCTAAGCCACCAAAATCTACCCAGTCATCAAGATTAAGCTGTTGTTGTTGCACTAAACGCTGTACTTCGCTTTCATAATCCTGTTCCTTTTCTACGGCTAAATGCAACCATAACAAAGGCTTACCTGCTAATCTGATAGTAGAACGATAAAATTCATCTAATAATAAGATATGTTGTGCAGAGCCACTATTTTCGTCAGTCAACGCATCAGCATATTGAAAGGAACGAAAGCGCTGTTGATCCATTAAAAATAAATTCATATCAATAGCAAAGGTTTTTGCCCAGCTTTGCAACGCATTAAGTTTGGCTAACAACCTTTGTCGCTCAACCTCAGATAAACCTTCTTGATGACAAACCCAAATATCCAAATCAGATTCTGATGTTTGTGTAATTGAAGCGATACTTCCCATGACATAAACACCATTAATAGCAGGATTATAACAAGACTGCTTTAACAAGTTTTCTTGTTCATTTGGGGATAATTGATGGGATAGGTAATGCTGTTGATAATCCGATAACTGAAAGTGAGCAACCCCTGCTGGGCTATCCGCTAGATAACCCGGCAAATTAGGGTGATTTATATGTAATAATAACGGAAGTAACTGAAAAATATGCCGAAACTCGTTAGAAGCACCTAATAATGCTAACGCTGTTCTTTCTTTTTCTAATGTTGAAACATATTTTCTCGCTAGAGCCAGATCATATTGCAAAGGGCTATCCTAACCTAATTTTTTATTCCATCATAAACGATGATATATCAATCAATTTTTCTCGCTAAACACTATTGTCGTATAGTAATAACATTGAGCAGCGATGATGTTTAAAACTTTATCACTTTCGTCTAGTTAGGTAAAGAGAATCGGAGAGATTAAGGAATTTTTTATGGGCATATTAATATAAACGAAAAGAAATAACATTGCCCCATTTAATAGGGGCAATATTATTATTCCACTGTAACCGCTTTTGCTAAATTACGCGGTTGATCCACGTCTGTTCCTTTTATTAAGGCAATGTGATAAGACAATAACTGCAATGGCACAGTATAAAGAATAGGGGCTGTAACCATATCAACCTTAGGCAATAAAATGGTTTTTATCCCCTCGCTGGCATCAAAACCAGCGCCTGCATCAGCAAATACATAAAGTTGCCCTCCTCTTGCCCGCACTTCCTCAATATTTGATTTTACTTTCTCTAATAAATCATTTTCTGGGGCAACCACCACCACAGGCATATCATTATCAATCAAGGCAAGAGGACCATGCTTTAATTCACCTGCGGCATAAGCCTCCGCATGAATATAGGAAATTTCTTTAAGTTTTAATGCCGATTCCATAGCAATAGGATAATATTCGCCTCGTCCTAAAAACAGCGTATGATGTTTATCGGCAAAATCCTCTGAGAGCTTTTCTATTTCTTTGTCATAAATTAAGGCTTGCTCAATTTGAGCTGGCAGACGTTGTAAAGCCTGAACAATGTGCTGTTCTTGTTGTTCAGAAAGATTGCCTTTTAAACGCCCAAGTGCGGTAGTTAATAATAATAAACAGGTTAATTGAGTAGTAAAAGCTTTGGTTGAGGCGACACCAATTTCAACCCCTGCTCTTGTCATAAAGGCAAAATCGGATTCACGCACCAAAGAGGAACTCGCGACATTACAAATCGTCATTGCGGACATAAAGCCTTTTTGTTTTGCCAAACGTAATGCGGCTAAAGTATCCGCCGTTTCCCCTGATTGAGAAAGGGTAATTAAGAGGCTATTGGGGCGACTAACAAACTGACGATAGCGATATTCTGAGGCAATTTCCACGTCACAGCTCACTCCTGCAATGCCCTCAAGCCAATAGCGAGCCACCATACCGGCATTATAAGACGTACCACAAGCCACGATTTGGATATGTTCCACCTTACTGAGGATTTGCTGAGCATTAGGGGTAATCGCCTCTAACACTACTTTACCATTAGCAATACGCCCCTCAAGGGTATTCATAATGGCAACAGGTTGCTCAAAAATTTCTTTTTGCATATAGTGGCGATATTGCCCTTTATCTGCCGCATCGGTTTCAAAATTCCCCTCGTGAACTTCTCGTTCCACTTGTTGCCCTGTTTTATCCCAAATCGCCACTTGGCGGCGAGAAATTTGGGCAATATCCCCTTCTTCTAAATAAATAAAACGGCGAGTAACGCTTAATAATGCGAGGGGATCAGAAGCAATAAAATTTTCACCTACCCCTAATCCAATTACAATCGGACTACCAGAACGTGCCACCACCAAATGATCAGGATCATCTTGTAACATTACCACCATACCATAAGCACCACGCAATTTTTCTACGGCATTTTGCACCGCACTTAATAGATTATGGGTTTGGGCATATTGCTGAGCCACTAAATGGGCAATCACTTCGGTATCCGTTTGTGAAACAAATTGATAACCTTGTTGCTGTAATTGGCTACGCAGTTGTTCATAATTCTCAATAATCCCATTATGTACTACCGCAATTTTACCGCTACGATGAGGGTGAGCATTAATTTCTGATGGCTCACCATGAGTTGCCCAACGGGTATGAGCAATCCCTGTTCCCCCCAATAAAGGTTGTGCTTCAAGGGCTTCTTCCAAGGCTTTCACTTTGCCAACTCGGCGAACAATATGCAAATGATGTTGTTGATCTAAAATGGCAACCCCTGCTGAATCATAACCACGATATTCTAAACGATGTAGCCCATCAATTAAGATTTCAGCTACGTCACGTTGTGCCACTGCACCCACAATTCCACACATAATTTAATCCTTAATGTTTACGCACAAATCACTTCCACATGATGTGCTTCTATTTGTTTTTTTATTTCTTTATCCAACAAATCATCGGTAATTAACCGATCAATTTGTTGCCAAGCTAATTCCAAATTCGGCATTTTTCGCCCTATTTTTTGTGATTCCACCATTACAATCACTTCTCGTGAAACCTCTGCCATCACTTGGCTTAATCCCACTAATTCATTAAAGGTCGTTGTACCACGTGCTAAATCAATACCGTCTGCACCAATAAATAATTGGTCAAAATCATAAGAACGTAACACCTGCTCCGCTACCTTGCCCTGAAAAGACTCCGAACGGGTATCCCAAGTTCCCCCTGTCATCAACAAGGTAGGTTCATTTTCCAGAGCAGATAATTCGTTTGCCACCGATAAAGAATTTGTCATAACAATTAAACCTTGCTTATGATTTAATTGGCTAATTAACGCTGCTGTCGTGCTACCACTATCCACAATAATGCGATTGTGATCACGAATACGTTCCGCTGCGGCTTTAGCTATGGCTAACTTTTGTTTCGAAAGATGTTGTGATTGAGGCTCATATAATAATTCACTCGGCATCAAAACCGCCCCACCATAGCGGCGCAATAAAAAGCCATTGGCTTCTAATGCGGTAAGATCTTTGCGAATGGTTACTTCAGAGGTATCAAATAAGCTCACAAGTTGTTCTACAGACACTTCTCCTTGCTCTTGCAAGAGTTGCATAATGGTATGACGGCGTTGTTGAGTATTACGTTTTGACATATTTTTCTTTCGGTTTGATTTTGAAACGAAATTTTATAGAGGAAAATATAAGATGTAAAGGTTTTTTCAAACTATTTGAGCTAAAGTGCGGTGGGTTTTTCAATTATAATCGTTCCCTTGAAAATAAGTCGCCAACAGCAAAACCGTTAGCAATAATGAAGAAAAAATGAAAATAACCCCACTATTCAGCATAGTGGGGTTAAAAGAGAATAAATAATTTAGATAAAATTATTTAACTGCATCTTTAAGTGCTTTACCAGAAACAAAAGCAGGTACTTTTGAGGCTGGAATTTGGATTTCTTTACCTGTTTGTGGATTACGGCCAGTGCGTGCTTTACGCTCATTCACTTTGAATGTACCGAAACCAATTAATTGCACAGAATCACCTGCTTTTAGGCTTGCAGTAATAGCATCTAATGTTGCTTCTAACGCTGCTTTAGCTTGTTTTTTGTTTAACTCTGCAGCGCTTGCAATTGCATCAATTAAATCAGTTTTGTTCATAATAATAATTACCCTCTAGACTTTTTATTAAAAACTAAATTAAGCTGAAAAAGAAATCAAATTCCTTTCTATCTAAAATTTACTTTTCACTGTAAAGTTACAGTGATAACTAGCTTAATCTAACTTTGCACGAAAGCAAAGCACTATCTACTAAAAATGTTAAAAAAATCACATTATTCGTCCATTTTTATGCCGATATTACTGATTTTTTCCATTCTTAGCTCATTTTTAAGGGATAAAATCACATCTAAATCCCTTTCTTCACATTCATTTAAACTACGATAAATCGCCCATTGCACATCAAGTTCTGTTTGAATTTCTTCGCTATGTTTTAATGCTTGCTCGGACAATTCTCGTTGTTGAGTTAAAGAGACATAAGTCGCTACTGTTTTTAGGGAGTTTTGGCTTATTCTAATAGCATGTTGTAAATATTCACCGCCAATAATAGCATGCAATAATTCAGATAAGGCTTCACAAGCATCTATGGCAGGTTCTACACCATAAAAATCATAATGATTAATATCAGGAATAATGGTTTCAAATTTTTCTAATTGCTGATCAAAATTAATTTTACAGCTTTTAACCGTCAAATATTCCCAAACGAGATTAAGAATATTTTTATAAACCATAGCTTGTTTCGCTTGATCGGTCATTTGACAAAATAAAGCAAAATTAGGCAACATTCGCTCACATAAACAAGCCATAAAAGTTAAATGTTGCCAACTGGAAAATTTTTCTAAACGTTTATGAATGGGGTTTCTCATAATTATCCCTGCTGACAATGAAATTGTTGTGAATATTGATGAATACTATCCACTAAAATTTTAGGGCTTTCTACGGGAACATCTTGATGAATACCATGCCCAAGGTTAAAAATATGTCCACTGCCTTGCCCGAATGCGGTTAAGATGGTTTGCACTTCTTGCACAATACGCTCCGCAGGAGCATAAAGCACGCTCGGATCCATATTACCTTGTAATGCCACTTTATGCCCCACTCTGGCTCGTGCTTGTGCTATATCTATTGTCCAATCTAGCCCAATAGCATCACAGCCTGTTTCAGCAATAGCCTCTAACCATAATCCTCCCCCTTTGGTAAATAGGGTAACAGGCACTTTACGTCCTTCATTTTCTCGAATAAGTCCGTTGATAATTTTGTGCATATAGTGCAAAGAAAATTCTAAATAGGCTTGTTGAGATAATACACCGCCCCAAGTATCAAAGATCATTACCGCTTGTGCGCCAGCTTTGATTTGTGCATTAAGATATAAGATCACAGCATCTGCAATTTTGTTTAATAACTGATGAAGTAAGTGCGGTTCAGCGTACAACATTTTTTTTATTTTAGTAAAGGCTTTGCTTGAGCCTCCCTCAACCATATAAGTGGCTAATGTCCAAGGGCTACCCGAAAAACCGATTAAAGGCACTTCGCCTTTTAATTCACGCTGAATTGTCCGTACTGCATTCATCACATACTGCAATTCTTGTTCAGGATCAGGAATAGGTAATTGTTCAATATCTTGTTTACCTTGAATAGGCTTGGCAAATTTAGGACCTTCGCCAGCCCCAAAACTTAAGCCTAATCCCATGGCATCAGGAATGGTTAAAATATCGGAAAATAAAATGGCAGCATCAAGCTGATAACGGCGTAATGGTTGTAACGTTACTTCGCAAGCTAACTCCGCATTACGGCATAACGCCATAAAATCTCCGGCAGTTGCTCGAGTGGCTTTATATTCAGGTAAATAACGCCCTGCTTGACGCATCATCCATACGGGGGTCATATCCACAGGTTGACGCAATAAAGCTCTAAGATAACGATCATTTTTTAATGGAAAAGCCATAATAATTACTCAAAAATCTAGTTGTTATAATGATGAATAAAAAAATATACCACAACAAAAAGTGCGGTATATTTTTCCATTATTTTTTAGGCATCTAAAATTTTCTGAATTTCCGCCGCACTGAGATGATATTCGTGCGGACAACGGCGTAATTCTTCAAGCATTTTGCGATATTTGTCATTCATTGGAACTTGCGAATCGCAGCCATGGGCACAATGCATAAATTCACGATATTTGCCCTCTACTCCTGTGATAAAACGCAAATAATTCAAATATTTTTTCTCACGCACCGCACAATAACCGGGGAAAGTTAAACGATGTTCACTGATCGCCGATTTATCTTTAAGATGATTATAAGACACTTGTAAGGCATTATACATTTCTAACGTATCTAGCACTAAACGGCAATCTTGTTCAGATAAATCCGAAAATTCTTTATCTAACTCTTTGAGTTCTAAACCAAATCCACCACGCACAATAATTTCTAAACGTTGATATTTTTGTGCGTTATCACTGTCCAATAATGCCATTAATTTATATTGATTGGCTAAAATAAGACGTTGCGTTGCGGTCATTTCCATAACATACCCCTAATACAATAAAATTTTAATTAATCAATTTGTTGTAATTGCTCATCAGATAAGGTTTCTTTGATTTCTCTCGCCTTACCGTCAGTGGCTCTAAATTCAAGATTTTGATAATACGCCTCACGAAACGTAACATAAGGATCTTGCGATTGCTTTAACAAAGCCTCTTGATCAATAGCTTTAGCACGTTTATCAATGCCTTGCACACCCCATTTTACTAACGCCCAAGGTCCACCAACCCAATCATAAAAGGCATAAGTATAAGCACTATCCACTACCGCCCCTGTTGCCTCTCTCGGCGTAGTTGCCCCATATAATGGCAACATAATATAAATACCGGGATCTACATGATAACTGCCTAAAGTATCGCCAAAGGTACGCTCACCATCAATTTTGAGCGGATCACTATAACTCGCCCAATCAATTAATCCTCCTAAGCCAAATACCGAGTTGATCCAGAAACGATTAAAATGCACAATGGCTTTTTTAGCATCTCCCTCAAGTAAACGATTTACAAAGCTCACAGGTTCATCAAGGTTATTTGCCACATTGACTAATCCTGTTCTTACGGGCT
The DNA here is from genome assembly GCF_029783845.1 of Volucribacter amazonae. Taxonomy (NCBI): domain Bacteria; kingdom Pseudomonadati; phylum Pseudomonadota; class Gammaproteobacteria; order Pasteurellales; family Pasteurellaceae; genus Volucribacter; species Volucribacter amazonae. The sequence goes on from NZ_LWID01000001.1 coordinate 1,681,480, forward strand.
GAGGAACATAATTTTTCCAGCCAGTTGCTACGGGTTTTAACACATAAGGATCTACCACATTATAGTTAAAATCCCACATGGTTCGGTTAAAGCCCTGAATGGGATCATTACGTTCCCCTGTTTCAGGATTGATACTAGAACAACCTGTAACGAAACTGACAGCCAATACAAGAACAATTAAAAAAGGATTTTTTCGCATAATTTTCTCTCAAACATAAATCTGTTCAGCATTGTAAACAAGTTAGCTTATAACTACAAATCATTTAAGGGAATTTTACCTTCAAGATCAGCTATCCAAGATTTTCTCTCTGACTATAATATAGCAATAACAATTAAGAAGATGATAATAATCACAAATTCTGCTATAATCTCGGCTAATTTTTATCATTTTACAACAGAGAAAATTATGTCAACGAACACGCCTGAATCTTATGGTGCATCAAGTATTAAAGTATTAAAAGGGCTTGATGCGGTACGCAAACGTCCCGGAATGTATATTGGGGATACCGATGACGGAACAGGGTTACATCATATGGTCTTTGAAGTAGTGGATAATGCCATTGATGAAGCCTTAGCAGGGCATTGTAAGGATATTATTGTTACTATTCATTCTGATAATTCCGTTTCAGTACAAGATGATGGACGTGGTATTCCTGTGGGTATTCACGAAGAAGAAGGGGTTTCCGCTGCTCAAGTAATTATGACGGTATTACACGCAGGGGGAAAATTTGATGATAATTCCTATAAAGTTTCTGGTGGTTTACATGGCGTAGGGGTTTCAGTGGTCAATGCGCTATCCGATAAACTCCAACTGACTATCCGCCGTGAGGGCAAAGTACACGAGCAATTCTACCAACTCGGCGAACCGCAAGCGCCTTTAGCCGTCATTGGCGAAACCTCGCAAACAGGGACAACCGTACGTTTTTGGCCAAGTCCAACTATTTTCAGCAATGTTGAATTTGAATATGATATTTTAGCCAAACGCTTGCGTGAATTATCTTTCTTAAACTCAGGGGTATCCATTAAATTATTGGATAAACGCACTGATAAACAAGATCATTTCCATTATGAAGGCGGTATCCAAGCCTTTGTGGAATATCTCAATAAAAATAAAACCCCTATTCATCAAAAACCTTTTTATTTTTCTACCGAGAAAGACGGTATTGGTGTGGAAGTGGCATTGCAATGGAATGACGGCTATAACGAAAATGTGTATTGCTTTACCAACAATATTCCACAACGTGATGGCGGTACGCACTTAGCGGGTTTCCGAGGGGCATTGACCCGTGTGTTAAATAAATATATGGAAGACAACGCAGGCAAAAAAGAGAAAAATAAAATCAGCACCTCAGGTGATGATGCTCGTGAAGGCTTGGTGGCGATTATTTCCGTTAAAGTGCCTGATCCAAAATTTTCTTCACAAACCAAAGATAAATTGGTGTCTTCTGAAGTCAAAGGGGCGGTGGAATCCGCTATGGGCGAACGTTTCCAAGATTACTTATTGGAAAATCCGAATGATGCCAAAATTGTGGTAAGCAAAATCCAAGATGCCGCTCGTGCCAGAGAAGCAGCACGCAAAGCCAGAGAAATGACTCGCCGTAAAGGGGCGTTAGATTTAGGGGGCTTGCCGGGGAAATTAGCCGATTGCCAAGAACGAGATCCTGCTTTATCTGAACTCTACTTAGTGGAGGGGGATTCTGCTGGCGGTTCAGCAAAACAAGGGCGTAACCGTAAAAATCAAGCGATCTTGCCATTAAAAGGGAAAATCCTTAATGTGGAAAAAGCCCGTTTTGATAAAATGCTTTCTTCGCAAGAAGTCGCAACCTTGATTACCGCACTTGGCTGTGGCATTGGGCGTGATGAATATAATCCTGATAAATTACGCTATCACAGCATTATCATTATGACCGATGCGGACGTGGACGGCTCACATATCCGTACCCTATTATTAACCTTTTTCTATCGCCAAATGCCAGAGTTAATTGAACGGGGGCATGTTTATATTGCTCAACCGCCACTCTATAAAGTGAAAAAAGGCAAACAGGAACAATATATCAAAGACGATGAAGCTATGACGCAATATGAGCTTGCCATTGCCCTTGAGGGTGCGTCTTTGTATGTTAATGAAAATGCCCCTGCGATGAATGGTTTAGCCCTAGAAAAACTAGTGGCGGAATATAATAATGTACAAAAAATGATCCAACGTCTTAACCGCCGTTATCCAAGTGCATTACTTAATCAACTTATCTACCAACCAACCTTAAGCCTTGAATTAATGCAAAATGAAAGCGCATTACAACAATGGGCAAACCAGTTAGTAGAAAAATTAACGGAACAAGAAACCAGTGGCAATCATTACAGCTATCGTATTGATTACAATGGCGAACGCCAGCTTTATCAAGTGTTGCTTACCGTACGCACCCATGGCATAGATATTGACTATCCACTAGATTTTAACTTTGCCGAAAGCTCAGAATATGCTCGCATTGTGAAATTGGGGCAACAACTACAAGGCTTATTAGATGATAGTGCTTATATCCTACGAGGCGAACGCAAGTTAGCCATTACTTCTTTTGAACAAGCGATAAATTGGTTAGTCAAAGAATCACGCCGAGGTTTAACCATTCAACGTTATAAAGGATTGGGCGAAATGAATGCGGAACAATTATGGGAAACCACTATGGATCCTAATGCCCGCCGTATGTTGAAAGTATCCATTAAAGACGCTGTCGCCGCTGACCAACTCTTTACCACCCTAATGGGCGATGAAGTAGAACCACGTCGCGAATTTATTGAAAGCAATGCCTTATATGCAAACTTAGATATTTAATCCCTACGCACAAAAAGTGCGGTCTGTTTTTAAAAAATTTTCAGGTGGCTTTGGATAAAAGCTGCCTGAATTTTTTAGAAAATAGATTAAACTCTAGGCAACTTTTCTATTATCGTGAAAACTCTACACTATTCTAGAACTAGCGAGAGGGAGAAACAAAAAACAAGCGAATACCTTTCGCCGAAGCTGTTTTTTCCAGATCTTCATCACGCTCAGCTAAAACATAAACCGTTGCATTTTGTCCTTGTGGAACACTACGCACCGCCGAACGCACATTGGCGAGTGCCAGTGATGGGCTAGCTGATGTTACCGCAATAGGTATTCCTTGTGTAATTTGCTCAACAACTTGTTGAACAGAGGGCAAAGATGAATTGACTTGTGTTGTACTAATGATTATGGCATTAGAAATGGGATTATCAGCAGCAGGTACATCATAAAAACGTACATTACCTAACGGTTGACTATTTTGTTGTAAATACGTGCTAACTTGCTCAAAACGCTGATGCATAGTTGTTGGAGCAGCACAGGACGTTAGCAGTACAACAGATAATCCAAGTATATAAACGAATTTTTTATTCATACTGTTTTCCTTATCTAATTAATTGTCATCTTAAAAACTCAGTTTATTACCAATAACCATTTGTATATTAGCAAATACGGTAAACTTTTCAAAAATTGAATACCACTATATTAACCTTGAAATTTAAAAAACTAAGATTTTAAGTGCGATCTATTTTCAAAAAATTTTCAATCAACTCTTTTAAGACACCATCTCAAGCAAACGATGAATAACACTGAGTTTACGAGCCGTCATTGCACAATTCAGTCGTTTTTCAAGGTAATTGGTGTATAAAGGTTTCTTTTTCGCCTCTCGCGGAAGATACAAATAAAGACATTCACTGCCTTGCTTGATGATTTCATCACCAAAATCCTCTTGTAATAAGGGCGTTAATTTATCCACAGGAAAGCTATCTTGACTAAAAACCAAATGAATTCGCGTTTTATCTAATGTTGCTGAAAAAGGTTGTTCGGCAATAGCGGTAGCAAATTGATGGGGTGCTTTCACGATAACCGTCAAATCCGAACCTATAGTCGTTTCAATTTAAAATAAGACAAGGCGGCACGCCGAAGACAGTACAGATAGTACGGCGAGGCGTGCCAACACTGTATTATTTTAAAGTGGAACGACTATATTTTTTCTTCAATCACATGATGAACAATCTGTTTAACTTCATCGTCAGATTGATTGCTTTGCAACAAAATATTGCCACTTTGAATATAGGTTTTCACCGCGCGAAATCCCGCATCTTGTAAAATCTCAACCAAATAGGACATTTTAGGAATACTATTTTTCCCTGTTGGCATTACGCCACGCAACAATACGATTTTATTCATCTTTTTTCCTTTTTATAAAGAAATCAGTTTAGGCTTTTATGCTTTGTTACCAAAGAAAAAGAGGCGTATTTTTACTCGTAAGCTAAGGGGAATTTGGGTTGTTAGCATAAAAAGTGCGGTGCATTTTCAAAAAGTTTTCTCACTCCCGCAAACAATCCACCACCAACCTTAAGGCAGGGCTAATGTTTCTATCGGGATAATAAAGATACAAGCTGTCTAGATTGATACAGTAATCCCTTAAAACCGCTATAAGGCTACCGTTTGTCAGTTCATTTTGCACTAAATCTAGGGGTTCATAGGCTAAACCAATGCCGAATTTTGCCGCTTGCATAATGGCTTGCGAGTCGTTGAAAACCCAACTATGGCTTGGTTTATGGCAGAGGGTTTCGCCGTTGTCGTTAAATGCCCAGTCGTAAATCCGCCCTGTTTTCAGTTGATAGGTTAAACAAGGGAAATGGTTTAAGTCGTTGGGGTGTTGCGGTATGCCATAGCGTTTAAATAAGTCAGGGCTACCCACCACCGCGCAGGGCAATTCTGGGCTGATTTTCACTGCCACCATACCTTCCGCCACATTATCGCCCAGCCTGACGCCAGCATCGTAGCGTTCGGCGATAATATCCACAAAGGCATTATTTTCCAATAATTCCAGCTGAATATCGGGGTAATCTTGGGCAAAATGGGCGAGCTTGGGGATTAAAATGTATTCAATGGCGTGGCGACTGGCGGTAATCCGTACTTTGCCTTTGGGTATATCACGTAAAAAATCAAGGCGGTTCAGTCCGTTTTCTAACAGCTGAAAACTTTGTTTGGCACTGTGATACAACTGCTCGCCTGCTTGGGTGAGGGATAAACGGCGAGTGGTGCGGTGTAACAGTTTGACGGCTAAATGGTTTTCCAAACTTTTCACGCTACGGCTTACCCCTGCTTGTGCCATATTGAGTTTGTCCGCCGCTTGGCTAAAACTGCCCAGCTCTGCCACCCACATAAATTGGTATAAGGCGCTTAAATACTCTTTTTCCAACATATTTCCTCCCTTGATTGATAACAAAAACGCATAAATATTATAACAAATCGCGCCTTTATCCAATCCCTTTTGCTTGGCATAATACGCCCAAGTTATTCACAAGAGGACATTGAAATGAAACTAAAAATCTTAACTTCGGCTTTATTATTATCCACAACATTATTAGGAGCAAACGCTATGGCAATCACCCCACAAAACCAAACCGCGATTGAAATCCCAGCCCAATCTATTCAATTAACGCAACAATGGGATAAAATTTTCCCACAAAGCGACAAGGTTGAGCATTACAAAGTGACCTTTAACAATCGCTACGGCATTACCCTCGCCGCCGATTTATATGTGCCAAAAGGGGCGACAGGCAAATTGCCCGCCATTGCGGTAAGCGGACCTTTTGGTGCGGTGAAAGAACAATCCTCAGGCTTATACGCGCAAACTTTGGCGGAGCGTGGTTTTGTTACCCTTGCCTTTGACCCCTCATTCACAGGAGAAAGCAGCGGCTTGCCACGCAATCAAGCCTCGCCCGAAATCAACACCGAAGATTTTAGCGCCGCAGTGGATTATTTAGCCCAATTAGACAAGGTTAATCCTGAAGCTATCGGTATTTTAGGAGTATGCGGTTGGGGCGGAATGGCATTAAACGCGGCGGCGATTGATACCCGTATCAAAGCGGTGGCAACCAGCGTCATGTACGATATGAGCCGAGTGATGGCAAAAGGCTATAATGACAGCAACACACCAGAGCAACGCTTGGCGATGAAACAAGGCATCAATCAAGGGCGCGTATCTGCCAGCCAGCAAAACTACGCCACCTTAGCCGATAATGCCTTGATTAAATACGAAAACGTTACCGACGACGTGCCACAATTTGTGCGTGAATACTCACAATTTTACACCACCGAACGCGGTTTCCACCCACGCTCGGTCAACTCCAACAGCACATGGACAACGGTAACCCCTTTAGCGTTTATGAATATGCCTTTACTTTCTTACGCCAATGAAATCCAAGCCCCAACCCTGATTGTGGCAGGCGAAAACGCCCACTCACGCTATTTTTCGGAAGACGCCTTCAAGGCGGTAGGGGCAGAAAATAAAGAATTGCTTATCGTGCCAAATGCAGTGCATACGGACTTATACGACAACAGCACAGGCAAAATCCCTTTTGAGCAATTTGAACAATTTTTTAAAGCGAATTTAAAATAAGTGCGGTGGGTTTTGCGAAAATTTCAGGCAGCCTTGTGTAACAAGGCTGTTTGATTATCAACTTTAAGTTATAGGTCTTATTCTTTTTTCGCTATTTTTCGCCTAAATTAGTGGTGTTATGATAACCATATCAACAAGTTGAGGAGTTTATCAATGAAACTAAAAAAATTATTGTTATCCCTGCTGATGGCAGGGAGTTTGATTAGTCCATTCAGTTATGCACAGGAGCAGAATATGTCTTATCCAACAGGTTATCAAAATTTTTATCAAAGCCAGCAGGTGCAAATAGAAAAAGTGCGTTTTGCCAATCCTTATGGCATTGAGATTGTGGGCAATTTGGTGTTGCCAAAGGGCTTTGAGCGTACGCAGGGCAAGTTGCCCGCTATTGTAATTGGACACCCTTTAGGGGCGGTGAAAGAACAAGCCTCAATGTTGTATGCCCAAGTGTTGGCGGAGCAAGGCTTTGCCACATTAGCCATTGATTTGCCGTTTTGGGGCGAAAGCGGTGGGCAACCTCGTCAAGCGGTTGAGCCGACGTTGTATGCTGATGCTTTTAGCAGTGCGGTGGATTATTTGCAATCGCTGGCTTTTATTCAGTCTGATCGGATTGCGGTGCTAGGCATTTGCGCCAGTGGTGGCTATGTGTTGGACGCAAGCAAAATCGATCCGCGTATCAAGGCGGTGGCAACGGTGGCAATGGTGGATATGGGAACGGTAATGCGAGGCTTATTGGCAGCCAATCCGAGTGTGCTTGCCGACAGCAGTGAACAACGCCGTCAAGAATATCAAGGGGCAAGCCCAGTTTATACAGGCGGAACGGTAACCGAGCTTAAACCTGACACTGATGCGATGCAACGGGAATTTTACGATTTTTACCGCACTGCACGCGGCGAGTTTACCCCAGCAGGTGCGGATAAAAATCATACCACTATGCCAACCTTGTCTAGCAATGTGAAATTTGCCAATTTCTATCCGCTTAACGATTTAGACCGCTTGGCGCGCCCTGTGTTGTTTATCACAGGCGATGAGGCGCAATCCAAAATCTTTAGCGAAATGGCATACCAAAACGCAGGCGAGCCGAAAGAACTTTATTATGTGCAAGGGGCAAATCATACCGATATGTACGATAATGCCGATAAAATTCCTTTTGCCAAGTTGGTGGATTTTTATCGTGTGAATTTGAAATAAGTGCGGTGGGTTTTTAAAATTTTTCAGGTAGTCATAAAGAGACCACCTGAAAGCGAGAAGGGGGGGATAAAGTTCAGTGTCATGCTTTGCCCAATTAAGTGCATGCCCTGTACCGTACCGCCTCCGCAGGCGCTACCACCAACTGCTGTCCAATGCTTTGCTTATCGGTAACGCAATCTAACATCGCTTTTGCCACATTCGTGCGCCCTACCTTCGCCAAACCATTGACGCTTGCCACTTGGGTTAAAGGCTTGACCATCACTTGATCAGACAATGGGGCAAGATTTAATACCGTTGGCAAAATGAGAGTAGTTGTCAAGTCCGTTTTGGCTAACGCCTGTTCCGATAAGGCTTTATCCTGATAAACGGATTTAACCAATGTACGATATGCCAATTTCGCTAAGCCATTGGCTTTGGCATAAGATTGCCCCACGCCAAAAGCCGATAACAAAATCAAGCGATTGACCGACGCCAACTGCATGGCTTGTGCCAGCAACGGCAAATGTTCCTGCATAAATTGCACCTTGCGTAACTGATGCGTTCCCAAACAACAGAGAACAGCCGTACACCTCTGCAACGCCTTAGCCAAATGCGAGGTTTGTTGCAACGTTCCCTCAATCACTGTTAAATTTGCCTGTTGCAACGGCAAACGTGCCTGCTCACGCACATAAGCTACCACTTCAAAACCTCACGCTAACGCTTGCTCTACCACTAAACGCCCAGTTTGTCCTGACGCACCAATCACTGCAATTTTCATCTTTGCTCCTTGAAAACAATAAAAGAGCGGTTATTATCGTGAGTATTAAGGCAAATTTCCTGACACGTTTGTGTCATTTTTATTTTTTTATAAATAATTTATACTAACATCACCCAAATTTTTCCAGAAAAGCAAAATGTTAGCCCAATTCACCCCCTTATTAAGCCAAATTCAACAAAGCTGCCCACAAATCAGCTCCGCCGAACTCAATCAATTTGCCAGCGGCTTAACCCTGTTTCAACTTGCCAATAAAAGCCATTTATTGCAAGCAGGCGAAATCCCTACACAAATGGTGTATCTTTGCCACGGGCTGATTAAAGTTTATTACAGCGATGAACAAGGCGAACTGACCAACATTAATTTTTGCCAAGAGGGGCAATTTGCTGGCGATTACCTTGCCTATATGCAACAACGCCCCAGTAAATACAGCTTTCAATGCTTAGAACACTGCACCCTAATCGGCTTACCTTTCGCCCATATTCAACATAGCTTACAACAAAGCCCACAACTAGAACGTTTTTTCCGCCTACAATTAGAACAAGCTTTTGCCAGCTATCTATACCGCACTGAAAGTTTCTTAATCAGCCAATCGGAAAAACGCTATCGCCAATTTATGCAACAACAGCCTAACTTACTCAAACGTCTTTCTCTTACCGATTTATCTTCCTATTTGGGTATTAAACGCCAACACCTAACCCGTATTCGGCAAAAAATGCGGGGGTAAAGTGCGGTTAGTTTTTAAAAAATTTCCTTAAACCTCAATAAATTTTTTGTAACCCCTGCACCAAAAACGTGGTGGCTGGGGTAATTTTATATTGGTGGGAAAGCAACTGGATAGTAGATTAGTTATAAGGCTGTAATTAGCAAAAAGGCTATTTTTTAACAAAAATACAATCATTATCATAAGCACCAGTTACCCGTTAAGGGGGCAGTAATGTTAAATTTTTATTTAGAAGAAAGGAAGTAAAATAAAACGTAATTTAATTCATATAGTAATCATTTATTGATAGATATGGGCGACAGTAGCGATAATCACCGTTTAGAATATGATATGTTTTATAAACAATACCGTTTAAGTAAAATCATTAAATCTTTAGATCAAATTGAACAAGTGAGTTAAGATAATCAATTTGCTCAAGTACAACAACTGACGAGAGCTAAATTAAGCCTTTTTACTGTTAATTAAATCAGGCAGAGAAACAAAATAAGAGGTATTACATTACTAAAGTGCGGTCATTTTTAACCGCACTTTTTTGGGGTACAAAATTGATGAAACAAACGATTTAATTAAGCTAAGTAAGCACGCAACATCCAAGCGCGTTTTTCAACATCAGCGATAAAATCAGAGAGTAAAGCGTCTGTGCCGACGTCTTCGTCTTCGCATTGTTCAAGAGCTTGTCTTGCAACCGCTAATAAGGTAGCGAAAGCGTCACGCAAATTGTCGATCATTTTATTTTCTACCAGATCAGATTCCGCTAATACGCTGATTTTATTTAATTCAATAATTTGTTGTAATGAAAGTACAGGTTGTTCGCCGATAATTAATAGGCGTTCAGCGATTTCATCTTCTTGTTCAAAACCCCAGTCATAAAGTTCTTCAAAGGCTTTATGTAAGGTGTAAAATCCTTTTCCTTTGATTGTCCAATGGTATTTTTGCATTTCAAAGGTAAATGATTTAATAGATGCGTGTAATTCTCTTAATTTAGTTACTTTAGACATAATTATCTCCTCTAATGAAAGTTAAAAATTTAATCGTTAATATCTATCAAACTTGTTGATTATTATAGGCAAAATTTAATAATTTACCACCAATTAAATTGATAGCTTTTGACTATCTATATTGTTTATTTGAGAGTTTTTAGCGATAAAAATCATTGATGTTGTTTATATTATAATCATTTATTAACTATCGCAAGGGAAAACGGCGATAAATTGAAATGACTATAATATTTCTCAGAATAGCGAGAAACTGCTATAATTCGCCGTTTAGTCCTATTTGATCAACAAGTTAAGGCAAATAAATATGACAAAACAAACAGAATTATCCTATTGGCAACGTGTAAAAATTGCTTTTCAATATGTGATGCCACAGCTTTATTTAACCCAGTTGGCAGGCTGGTTAGCCAAGCAAAAGTGGGGCATGGTAACCCAGTGGGGAATTAAGGCATTTATCAAGAAATATCAGGTAGATATGAATGAGGCGAAGTTTCCGCAAGTTGAACATTATGAAAATTTTAATGCTTTTTTTATTCGTCCATTAGCCGAGAATGTACGCCCGATCAATCAAGATCCTAAGGCACTTTGTTTACCTGCTGACGGACGTATTAGTCAATGTGGACATATTGATGAGGGACTGTTATTGCAAGCCAAAGGACATTTTTTTCAGTTAAAAGATTTATTGGCAGAGGATAATGAGTTAGTAGAAACCTTTAAACAAGGGGATTTTGTTACTACCTATTTGTCGCCAAGAGATTATCATCGGGTGCATATGCCTTGTGATGGCAAGTTGCGTAAGATGATTTATGTGCCGGGGGAATTATTTTCGGTAAATCCTTTTTTAAATCGCCATATTCCGAATTTATTAGCTCGCAATGAGCGATTAATTTGTGTGTTTGATACGGCTTTTGGCACAATGGTGCAAATTTTGGTGGGGGCAACCATTACTGCAAGTATGAGTACGGTTTGGAGTGGTGTGGTTAATCCGCCACGCAGTAAAGAGGTGAAAACTTGGAGTTACGAGGGAGAGCAAGCCATTGAGTTGAAAAAAGGGCAGGAAATGGGGGCTTTTCAGTTAGGTTCAACAGTAATTAATTTATTCCCGGCGGGGGCAGTACAGTTAGCCGACTATTTACAGGTGGATAGTTTTGTAAAAGTGGGCGAGATTATGGCTTATCAACAATAAAGTGATGAAAAATAGAAGGAAAACAAAATGACAGAACAATTTTTAGCTCAAGTCAAATTAGATGATATTAAGGCACAAGGCAGCTATGGTGTTGGTTTGCAAATTGGCTCACAGTTAATGGAAAGCGGTTTGCAAATTGATGTGGCTGCGTTGGCAAAGGGCATTTTTGATACGTTAAAACAAAATCCCCCAGCCCTAGATTTTAATGTGGTGACCCAAGCCTTACAGCAGCTACACCAAGCGGCAGAGCAACAACGTCAAGCGCAGTTTGCACAAATTGAACAAGCAGGCAAAGATTATTTAGCCCAAAATAAGCAAAATGCGAATGTGGTGGAAACGGATTCTGGCTTGCAATATGAAGTTTTAGTGGCTGGCGAGGGAAAAGTGCCTTCTCGTCAAGATAAAGTGCGAGTACATTATACCGGATCATTAATTGACGGCACTGTTTTTGACAGTTCCGTACAACGTGGGCAACCTGCGGAATTTCCTGTAAATGGCGTGATTGCAGGTTGGATTGAGGCGTTATCTATGATGCCAGTGGGATCAAAATGGAAATTAACTATTCCGCATCAATTAGCCTATGGTGAACGTGGTGCAGGAGCATCAATTCCGCCATTTAGCACCTTGATTTTTGAAGTAGAATTATTAGATATTCTTTAATTTTCTGCCCCGTTAAGTATTGGCTTAGCGGGGCAATTTTTTATGAAAATCCACATTCAATGATTGAGATAATATCGGCTTTGCTGTAAACTACTGTCCCGTCCTGATACTTATTGGCTATCTTACTTTTGACATAATACCGCGTTGGCTTGCTGTACCATTGGTGCTGTGTTCTTCGTGTCATTTTGTCTTATTTCCAAAGTAGAACGCCTATGGGTATCTCACTTTTTCTTCAAATCAACACAATAAAATTTAGGTTTCAACATGGCAACAAATTATATTTTTGTAACGGGCGGTGTCGTATCTTCCCTTGGTAAAGGCATTGCTGCAGCCTCTCTTGCGGCAATTTTAGAAGCACGTGGTTTAAATGTCACCATGATGAAACTTGATCCTTACATTAATGTGGATCCGGGTACAATGAGTCCAACCCAGCATGGCGAAGTGTTTGTTACCCAAGACGGGGCAGAAACCGATCTGGATTTAGGGCATTATGAACGTTTTATTCGCACCAAAATGACCAAACGCAATAACTTTACCACAGGTAAAATTTATTCTGAGGTATTGCGTAAAGAACGGCGTGGCGATTATTTAGGGGCAACCATTCAAGTTATTCCGCATATTACTAATGAAATTAAAGCCAGAGTGATTGACGGTGCAGCAGGGCATGATGTTGCCATTGTTGAAGTGGGCGGAACCGTTGGCGATATAGAGTCTTTACCTTTCTTAGAGGCGTTACGTCAATTAGCGGTGCAAGTGGGGCGTGAGCGTACCTTATTTATGCACTTAACCCTTGTGCCATATATTCCAACCGCAGGCGAAGTGAAAACCAAGCCAACGCAACATTCGGTAAAAGAATTATTATCTATTGGTATTCAGCCTGATGTGTTAGTTTGTCGCTCAGACCGAATGATCCCACCCAATGAACGAGCAAAAATTGCTTTATTTTGTAATGTGCCTGAGCGAGCAGTGATTTCATTAAAAGATGTGAGTTCTATCTATCAAATTCCTGCGTTATTAAAATCGCAAGGTTTGGATCAGTTTATTTGTGATCGTTTTCATTTAACTTGCCCTGAGGCGGATTTATCGGAATGGGAACAGGTGCTTTATCAAGAAGCCAATCCAACAGGCGAAGTCACCATTGGTATGGTTGGAAAATATACCGAATTGCCTGATGCGTATAAATCTGTGAATGAAGCCTTAAAACACGCAGGCTTGAAAAACCGTTTAGCAGTAAATATCAAATATATTGACTCTGAAGACGTAGAGAAAAAAGGTACTGAGCTATTAAAAGACCTTGACGGTATTTTAGTTCCGGGCGGCTTTGGTTATCGTGGTGTTGAGGGCAAAATTAAAACCGCACAATATGCAAGGGAAAATCATATTCCTTATTTAGGTATTTGCTTAGGTATGCAAGTGGCATTTATTGAATATGCACGCAATGTGGCAGGGCTAAGCGAAGCAAATTCTTCAGAATTTGACCGCACTTGTGCGCAACCTGTGATTGGTTTAATTACTGAATGGCAAGATGCGGAAGGCAAGGTGGAAACCCGTTCTTCTGATTCTGATTTAGGTGGCACTATGCGATTAGGGGCACAATTATGCCACTTAGCCGAAGGCAGTTTAGCACGTCAATTATACGGTGCAGACACCATTGAAGAGCGTCATCGTCATCGTTATGAAGTAAATAATGTGTTACGCCCACAAATTGAAAAAGCTGGGCTAAAAGTAACAGGTTTATCGGCGGATAAAAAACTGGTGGAAATTATTGAAGTACCAAATCACCCTTGGTTTGTGGCTTGCCAATTCCACCCAGAATTTACCTCAACCCCTCGTGATGGACACCCATTATTCACAGGGTTTGTAAAGGCGGCAAAAGAACATCAAAAGAAGTAAAAAATCCCGATCTTGATCAATAAAACTGATTTTTTACAAGACAATTTGATAAAATCCATTTAGTATATGCTGAATTTATTTTAATTTTTAACGTTAACTCATAGAGGAAAACAAAATGGCAAAAATCGTTAAAGTAATTGGTCGTGAAATTATCGATTCTCGTGGTAATCCAACGGTTGAGGCAGAAGTGCATTTAGAAGGGGGCTTTGTTGGTTTAGCCGCTGCTCCGTCTGGTGCATCAACAGGTTCTCGTGAAGCCTTAGAATTGCGTGATGGCGATAAAGCACGTTTCTTAGGTAAAGGGGTATTAAAAGCGGTTTCAGCGGTAAATAATGAAATTGCTAATGCCTTAGTTGGTAAAGAAGGAACGGCACAAGCTGAAATCGATCAAATTATGATTGATCTTGACGGTACAGATAACAAATCTAAATTTGGTGCTAACGCAATCCTTGCTGTTTCATTAGCAACTGCAAAAGCGGCGGCTGCGTCAAAAGGTTTACCATTATATGCTTATATTGCAGAATTAAACGGCACACCGGGTGTTTATTCTATGCCATTACCAATGATGAATATCATCAACGGTGGGGAACACGCGGATAACAACGTTGATATTCAAGAATTTATGATCCAACCAGTGGGTGCAAGTACATTAAAAGAAGCGGTACGCATTGGGGCAGAAGTCTTCCACAACCTTGCGAAAGTATTAAAATCTAAAGGTTATAACACCGCCGTAGGTGATGAGGGTGGTTTCGCACCTAACTTATCTTCTAATGCAGAAGCCTTAGCTTGCATTAAAGAAGCGGTAGAAAAAGCAGGTTATGTATTAGGTAAAGATGTTACCCTTGCGATGGACTGTGCATCATCTGAATTCTATAACAAAGAAAACGGTTTATATGAATTAAAAGGCGAAGGCAAATCTTTCACTTCACAAGAATTTACCCATTATTTAGAGAAATTATGTGAAGAATACCCAATTAAATCCATTGAAGACGGTCAAGACGAGTCTGACTGGGACGGTTTCGCTTACCAAACTAAAGTATTGGGCGACAAAATCCAATTAGTGGGCGATGACTTATTCGTAACGAATACCAAAATCTTAAAAGAAGGGATTGAAAAAGGTATTGCCAACTCAATCTTGATTAAATTCAACCAAATTGGTTCATTAACTGAAACCTTAGCGGCAATCAAAATGGCAAAAGATGCAGGCTACACTGCAGTAATTTCTCACCGCTCAGGCGAAACAGAAGATGCCACTATTGCGGATTTAGCGGTAGGTACAGCAGCAGGTCAAATCAAAACAGGTTCAATGAGCCGTTCTGATCGTGTAGCGAAATACAACCAATTAATTCGTATTGAAGAAGCATTAGGCGATAAAGCCCCTTTCAACGGTTTAAAAGAAGTGAAAGGTCAAGCCTAATTTTGATAGATTAATCACAATGGAAACCACCAAACCAAAAGTGCGGTGGTTTTTTTCTATATTTTTTGGAGTAACTATGCTATTAGGACTAGAAGATGATCTTTATATTGGCAAAGCCAAGCAAATTGGCTCAACCGCCATGGAACAACCACAATATTCAGTGATGTTTGAGGATAATGGCGAAACTGGCTATTTTTATGCCATTGATACCAGTAAACCTCAACCTGTGGTGGACGCGTTGTTTGTGTATAATGTTGCTAGCGTTGAACAACCACAATTAGTGAGAAAACTTGAAATTTGTTGGGCAAACAACGGCACTATGGCATTGTTATTTATTAATGATTATCCTCACGCCGTTTTTGATTTTACGCGTTTAGTGGGCTATAACCATAGCAAATACCCTGAACCTGATTTAGCCACAATGTGGTCAAGGCAGCAAATTGATGAGGATTTAATTAAGCAATGGGTTAAATTGTAAGTTTAATTTTGTAAATAAAACTTTCCAAAAATCATTTGGCAATTTTACAGTCGTGCCGTATTATGTTGAAAACGATCATATTATTAAGGGGGAAAGATGAAACCTGATAGCGTTCAACATAATTTTTCTGAAATTGTTGCTAAGAGTCCTAAAATGCTTGAATTGATTACTAAAGCGAAAAAATTTGCTTTATTAGATGCCCCTTTGCTTATTCAAGGGGAAACAGGCACAGGAAAAGAATTAGTCGCTAAAATTTGTCATCATATTAGCCCTCGAGGACAGCAAAAATTTATCGCCGTTAATTGTGCAGGTTTACCACAAGAAGAAGCGGAAAGCGAAATGTTTGGCTCAGCACTTGCCAACAAACAAAGCACAGGTTTTTTTGAATATGCTCATAATGGTACGGTGTTATTGGATAATGTGGCTGAATTGCCATTAGAGCTACAAGCTAAGTTGCTACGTTTTCTCAATGACGGCTCTTTCCGCCGAGTGGGCGAGGAACAAGAGCATCACGCCGATGTGAGAGTTATTTGTACCTCACAAATTCCCTTACAATATTATGTAGAACAAGGAAAAATGCGGAGCGATTTATTTCATCGCCTAAATGTCTTAACCTTAACCATTCCCCCATTAAGAGAGCGTAAAGAAGATGTGCCTGCCTTACTGGATTTGTTTATTCAACAAATTTGCCAACAATTAGCCATTGACCCACCTCGCTATGAGCAAGCCTTTTTGCAATATTTGATTAATTACCCTTGGGCAGGGAATGTTAGGGAACTCTATAATGCCCTTTATCGTGCTTGCACCTTGGCGGAAAACCAACAGCTTTCCATTGAGGGATTAAGTTTATTGGAAAATGATATTCAATCTATGGATATTGAACAATTCGGCGAAGAAAGCCTTGAACAAATTATGGGGAATTTTGAAGCAGCGATTTTGCGAAAATTCTATGAAAAATATCCGAGTACACGCAAACTCGCCAATCGTTTAGGCATTTCTCACACCGCAGTGGCGAATAAGCTACGTCAATATCATATTACAAAATCCTAACTGCTAAAAAATAAGCATTACCTTTATGGTAATGCTTATTGACTGACTTAATTAACAATCAAAGGCTTAACTTAACGCTTTCGCCAAACGTTGTGCTTGAGCGAATTGATTGTCTTGGCTTACCTGTTCAATTTGGTCTAAAGATTTAATGATTTTACTTAAACGATATTGTTTATAAAACACATCATCTTCTAAACGGCGGTTGTCGCTACTGTCGCCCATATCCACCAATAAATCATTGCTGTATGATTTTGCTTGCTGTGCTAGCTCACGACTTTGTTGTAATAGCCCGTCAAATTGTGCTTTATCCGTAGTTTGAGCTAATTGCTCTAATTTTTGCTCAAGTAATTTTCTGGTTTCTGTGTAACGTTCAGTAGGTTGCGTTACAGGACTGGCTGGTAACTGGCTCATTGAGCGTTCAATTTCAACACTGGTTTTATCATCAGCCATCGCATTGAATGCCGAAAAACCTAAAGTTAACACTAACATTGTTTTGATTAAATTACGTTTCATTTTGCTTTCCTTTTTCTAAATAAACATTTAACATTACTAAACCCCTTAACGGGTAACTGGTGCTTATGATAATGATTTTATCTTTGTTAAAAAATAACCTTTTTGCTAAAACAGTTATAACAAAAAGTTAATAATCTAAAGATAAAAACTTTTGAAAAACACCGCTCTTTTAAATTTCTTGTTTCGTTGGGCGGAAGACAATTTCGTTAATATCTACCTCTTCAGGTTGGCTAATAGCAAAAGCAACACAACGGGCAAAACTCTCGGCAGGAATTTCATTATTGGCATAGAAATCTTCCATTGTTTGGCTTGCCATGGCAGAACTTGAGCCATGTTTTAGCTCGCTAGCGATTGCACCGGGCGAAAGAATTGTAGTGCGGATATTATAAGGTTTAACTTCTTTGCGTAGGCTTTCGCTAATAGCACGAACAGCAGCTTTACTACCTGCATAAACCGCCCACATCGCTCCCCAAACATGTCCTGCTACGGAAGAAACATTAATAATTTGTCCACTTTTTTGTGCTTTCATGGTTGGTAATACAGCAGCAATACCATGCAATACACCTCGGATATTAATATCAATGGTTTGGTTCCATTCTTCTACTTTTAATTCTTCCAACAAGGATAAAGGCATAACACCAGCATTATTGAGTAGCACATCAATTCTACCGTATAGCGCCAAAGCACGTTGTGCAACGGCTTGCATTTGAGATAAGTCAGTAACATCGGCTTGTACACAATGTTGCTCGCTAATGCCTAGTTCTTGAGCAAGCTGTTCTAGGCGATCTAGTCGGCGGGCAGCCAAAATGACTTTTGCCCCTTGTTGTACTAAATAACGTGCTGTTTCAGCGCCTAAACCTGAAGATGCCCCTGTAATAATCACGACTTTGTCTTGAATATTTTGCATTTTTTACCTCTTTATCATTAATTGTTCACAAAAATTTTTTAAAAACACACCGCACTTTTAGCCACGCAACAACACTTTCCCCTGTTTCCCCTGCGCCAAACTCGCTTGGCAGGCTTGTTTAATTTCACTTAGTGGATACACTCTATCCACTGGCATTGGGATTTTCCCTGCGATAGCATAACCGATTAGCTCTTGCATTAATTGCTTGCGTTGTTCCGCAGGCATTTGTTGGCTCACTAAAGCGCCCCAAAAGCCTTTTACAGTAATTTGCTTGAAAATTAAATCGCCTGTTGGAATTTGCATTGGCTCGCCGCCCATGGTGCCGAAAGAAATCAAGCTGCCGCCTTGTGCCAATAATTGGCTTAATTCCAAGCTGGCTTTGCCACCAATGGAATCCACTGCCGCCATAATGCCTTGTTCGCCTACCATGGCGTGGACTTGTTGTTGCCAGTTTGGTTGATCGGTGGCGATAACCTCATCAATGCCTAAGGCATTGAGTTCGGCAATGGCGGTTTGACGGCGCACCAAATTGATGACCTTGATACCGCGCGCTTTGGCGAGTAAGGCGGTCATTTTGCCCACCGCACCGCTGGCGGCATTTAGCACAATCCAATCGCCTGCTTTTGCGCCAATAAACTCTAATAAGGTTAAGCAACTAAAGGGCATGGCGATTAATTGTGCCGCCATTTCATCGCTTACTTCATCAGGCACGGGTACGACTTGATTGGCTGGTACAGTAAAATATTCCGCCCATGCTCCTTTGGCACTGGCAACACTAACACGCTGTCCTATTTGTAAATGGCTTACGCCTTCGCCTAAAGCCTCAATCACGCCCACTGCCTCGCTGCCTGCAATGGCTGGAAGCTCAGGTTTATAACCATAAGTGCCACGAATGGTCCATAAATCGTGGTTATGGATCGGCGATAAACGCATTTTTACTAACACTTCCCCTGCTTTTGCTTGCGGTTGTGGCTGATGCTGACTAAATTCCATCACTTGTTCAGGTTCACCAAATTGTTGAAAAATTGCTGCTTGCATGGTTTATTCTCCTATTTAGCAAGGGTAACCAATTCCACCTCAATATTGCCTCGTACCGCATTAGAATAGGGGCAAACTTGATGGGCTTTTTCTACTAAACTTTCTGCTTGTTCTTGACTTAATCCTTGGGTCGTTACGCTAATTTTGGCGGTTAATTGATACGCGCCACCTAGCACTTGCCCAATCCCAATTTGTACCGACGTTTGGCTATGGCTTAAAGGCAATTTCATTTGTTGAGCGGTTAAATTTAACGCACTATCAAAACAAGCGGCATAGCCCATGGCGAATAATTGTTCAGGATTTGCCCCTTGTTGCCCGCTGTTTGGTAAGGCTAAATCAAAAGCGAGTGAACCATCATCTAAAGCGGTTCTACCTGTACGCCCACCTGTTGCAGTAGCTTGAGTTTGATAAAAAATTTTCATAATTTGTCCTTATATATTTAATGAATATAGATTAAGTAAGGGGAATGTTGTAAAAAATCTCATAGCAAAACCCCATTCTTTCTTTTATAATAACTAAATCGCTAATGATTATATCGTATACGATATAATTTAAGGTCATTCTAGGCAAGGTTTATGACTTTGTCAATGGTTTTTGAATAAAAATCGCATGCGATTTTTATAATATAAAGAGAGAGGATAAAAAATGACAGAAAAACAAAACCTTAACCAAGAAAAACAATTCCCCCCTTTGCAAGATTTTCTCTGTTTTGCGGTTTATACCGCCAATCTTGCCTTTGGCAAAGCCTATAAACCTTATTTCAATCAATTAGGTTTAACCTATACTCAATGGATTGTGTTGTTAGCTTTAAGTGAAGGCGAAAATCAAACCGTTAATCAATTAGGGCAAAAGGTGTTTCTTGCTTCTAACACATTAACGCCTCTCTTAAAAGGTTTGGAACAACAAGGCTTAATCCTACGGCAACGTTCTAAAACAGACGAACGCCAAGTGGTGCTAAACTTAACCGAGCAAGGGCAACAAAAATGTCAGCAAAGCCTGATTTGTATGAATATCATTGAAAAATTTGGCTTAAGCCTTGAGGAAATTAAGGTGTTGCAAAAAGCGATGTGTAAATTGAGGGATAGTTTGTTGCAGTGAGAATTGGGAAAGTGTTTGGAGAATACTTCACTCAAAGGATTGCCTATTTGTAATGTAGGCAATGGTTTTTTATAGTCATTCCACTTTAAAATGACGGTGTTGGTGCGTCTTTCAATGTAAAACGACTATAAAATAAAGGGGAGATGTTAACATTTAGGCGCTTCTTTAATAGGAACGGCTTGATATTGTCCATTTGTAATATCATGTACTTGTGCCGCACAAATGGATCGTTTTCTATTTTCTATTAATGAAGTTGCCATTTGAATTTCATAGTCGTGCCCTGTTTCAGGGACAAAAGTAATCGCAATAGAACATAACATTTTGCTTTCAGGGGTATTTAATAACATCATAGTAAAGGGTTTATCGCCAGCTACATAAAATTCACCACTGTTTGAGCTTTGAAGCTGATTAGGATTAGGCATACCTATCACTTGCCCACGATAACCACTACTTCCCACTAGACCACCAAAGATTGTCCCTGCCCCTGTTTTACTCCAATTAACACAAGAGGATTCAGGTATCCCTTTGACTAACATATTGGCATGAACACGAACTCTCGCCTTTTGTTCGGTTGTTGGTTCTGACATTTTGGTAAATTGTGTTCCAATTGCAGAACAGGCGGATAAACCAATTATAGATAATAATATCATTATAGCTTTATAATTTTTCATCATTTTGTCCTCAATAAAAAACGTTTAGGTGGGCAATATTATAATGTTTTAGCTTGAAATAAGATAAGCCAAGTCAATGCAGCATTATTTCAAAGTAAAATGAATATAGCATAAAAGTGCGGTATGCTGCGAAGAATTTTTTTGAGGAGAAAAAGGTCTGTTTTGGTGTTAGCTTTAGTTTAATGAGTAAAATCCTAACACCAAAAGGCTTGTTTATTGCTCTTGTTGTAACATAAATTGCAACGAATGGCGTGATGATACCATTTTTTTACGTTGTTTTAAGCGTTTTAAGCGTAAAGCCCGATTTTGTGAAATACGAAAGGAGGTTTTTTGTTTTAAGAATATTTTTTTACGTCTAACTGCCATAGTGTTTTCCTAATTAGTTTTATCATTTTCAAGGGATTTGTCTTGTTCGATCACTTGTTCATTATTAGCTTGTAAACGATGATAGTTCACAATACTGTTCATATAACGGCGGATATTTTCTACATAACGATAAGCCTCATAGCCTCGTGCGTAACCGTATTTGAGTTTTTCGTAGTAGCGTTTTTCCGCTAATAAGGGTAAGTTTTTTTTCACATCTAACCAGTTATCAGGGTTACCACCTAAGCTAGTGGTTAAACGTCTTGCATCAAGTAAATGCCCTAACCCCATATTATAAGCAGCTAATGCAAACCAAATTCTATCTTCAGGAGGAATGGAGGCAGGCATTTGATTAATTAATAAATGTAAATATTCTGAACCTGCTTTAATGCTTTGTTCCGCATCTGTTCGATCAGTAACATTCATTCGATCAGCGGTCGCTTTCGTCAGCATCATTATCCCCCTCACGCCCGTTGGGGAGGTAGCATCTTCTTGCCAATGGGATTCTTGGTAAGCGATAGCCGCTAATAAACGCCAGTCAAGTTCGCCTTTGTATTGTTCAAATAAAGGCTGATAGAGAGGTAAAATATTTTCAATGGCTTTTAAATAAGCTCGCATATCTACATAATCAAAATTAGAGAAATGATTAAGATATTTTTCTTCAATGCGGGCAATAGTGCCAGTTTCTAAGGCTTGATTCATAAATTCAAGCAAGCTAGCTTGTAATTCATTATAGGAGCTTGCAGGAAGATACCAATGTACTTGTGCTTCATCGGTTAGATCAAAGGCAACCGCAATTTGTGGGCGAATTTGTTGAATGGCGAGGACATCAATAGAGTTCGCAATGGTATAATTAAGCTCCCCTTCGGCGACTTTCAGTAATAATTCTTCTTGTGTGCGATCATTTTTGCTATCCCATTGTAAATGAGGATAGTTTTGCTGAGATTCGGCTAAAATATGGGATAGTTCTGAGCCACCTGCAATCAATAACTTCTCGTTAATATCGGCTAAAGAACGAGGGCGGTATTCGCCTTTACGATAAACTACTTGCCAAGAGGCGGAATAATAGGCTGGGCCTATTTGAAAATGATGAGCTTTATCAGGCTGATATAGCAGATTAGCCGCAGCAATATCAATATCATTTTTATTGAGAGCATTAAATAAGGCATCGTTGTTACTCAATGTTCGCATTTCTAATTGTACGCCAAGATAATCAGCAAATGCTTTGCTTAATTCGTATTCCAAGCCCGCTGCACCATCTTGTCCGATAAAATAGGAAACGGGGTTGTTAATTGTGCCAACAATTAATTTTCCACGTTGTTGAATAACATGATAATGGTTTTCTTCAGATAGGAGAAAACGTTGCCATGGAAAAACCATGTCAATTGCCCAAAGTAATAAGCCCAAAGCGGCAATAATGCGTAAAAATAAACCTTTCAAATCATTAATAAGCCCAAATAATCCTTTGGCGATTTTACACAGTAAATGGCGATTTAACAAATAGAAAGATTAATGAGTAGGTCGTTGTAATTTGAAATAAGACAGCATAGCGACTATGACAAGGCGAGCTAATGCTGTTTATTAAGAATAATAACGCTAAAATAAAACTTAGGCGATGATTTTCATTATTTTGGCGAGATTTTTATTAAGCAAACGTTTTCGTTTTATCTGCTTTACTTTATAATAAGTGCCAGTTTTTAATTAAAAATGGTGTTATTGTTTATGATCCAAACCTTTCGTGGCACGCCAGCCCTTTCTGATTTTCGTATTAATCAATTATTAACCAATTTTGCTAAGGCGGATTTGGCGGTAACTTCTGTTTATGCCGAATATGTGCATTTTGCAAAATTAACCGAAAAACTGACCGCACTTGAACAACAAGCATTAACAGAATTATTGCATTATGGCCCAACCTTGCCCGAACAAGCTACGCAGGGCGAAAGCCTGATTGTTATCCCTCGCATTGGCACAATTTCTTCTTGGTCATCAAAAGCAACGGATATTGCCCATAATTGTAGGTTAAGTAAGGTAGAACGTTTAGAACGTGGGGTGATTTATTATTTTTCTTTTGCACAAGCCTTAACTGAACCACAATATCAACAACTCGCCAGTTTGTTGCACGATCGAATGATGGAAACGGTCATTACTGATATTGCACAGGTTGAGGCTTTATTTGCTCAACAGCAAGCAAAATCTTTTACTGAAGTGGATATTTTGAAAGGGGGCAGACAAGCCTTAGAACAAGCCAATATTCAATTAGGCTTGGCATTAGCGGAAGATGAAATTGATTATTTAGTGGAAAATTTCACCGCACTTGGACGCAATCCTCACGATATTGAGCTTTATATGTTTGCTCAAGCCAATTCAGAACATTGTCGCCATAAGATTTTTAATGCCGATTGGATTATTGATGGCGAAAAACAGGAAAAATCCTTGTTTAAGATGATTAAAAATACCTTTGAACAAACCCCTGATTATGTGTTATCCGCTTATAAAGATAATGCGGCGGTAATGCAAGGGTCAAAAGTAGGGCGTTTCTTCCCTGATCAAGATGGGCAATATCGTTATCATCAAGAAGATGCCCATATTTTAATGAAAGTGGAAACCCATAACCACCCAACGGCAATCTCGCCTTTCCCGGGGGCGGCAACAGGATCAGGTGGCGAAATTCGTGATGAGGGGGCAACGGGGCGAGGTGCTAAACCGAAAGCAGGATTGACTGGGTTCTCGGTGTCTAACTTAGTAATCCCTAACTTTGAGCAACCTTGGGAAACGCCATTATCTAAACCAGAACGCATTGCCTCTGCGTTAGATATTATGATTGAAGGTCCGTTAGGTGGTGCGGCGTTTAATAATGAATTTGGTCGCCCTGCGTTATTAGGTTATTTCCGTACCTATGAACAAAAGGTCAATAGCTTTGCAGGCGAAGAGGTGCGTGGCTACCATAAACCTATTATGCTAGCAGGGGGAATCGGTAATATTCGTGCGGAACACGTGCAAAAAGGCGAAATTCCAGTGGGAGCGAAACTGATTGTATTAGGTGGTCCAGCGATGAATATCGGCTTAGGCGGTGGGGCTGCCTCGTCAATGGACAGTGGGAAATCAAAGGAAGATTTGGATTTTGCCTCAGTACAACGTGATAACCCAGAAATGGAACGCCGTTGCCAAGAAGTGATTGACCGCTGTTGGCAATTAGGGGAACAAAACCCGATTTTGTTTATTCACGATGTGGGGGCAGGCGGTTTATCCAATGCGATGCCAGAATTGGTAAATGATGCTGGGCGTGGTGGTAACTTCCAGTTACGTCAGATTTTATGTGATGAAAAGGGAATGAGCCCCTTAGAAATTTGGTGTAATGAATCGCAAGAGCGTTATGTTTTGGCAGTTGCACCAGAAAAATTGGATTTATTTACCGCACTTTGTCAGCGTGAGCGAGCCCCATTTGCGGTGATTGGTGAGGCAACAGAACAACAACATTTAACCTTAGCTGATAGCCATTTTAACAATAAACCGATTGACTTGCCGATGAATGTGTTATTGGGTAAAACGCCAAAAATGACACGTGATGTGAAAAAAGCACAAGTGAATAGCCCCGCTTTAGATCAACAAGCGATTGAGTTGAAAGAGGCGTTACATAGGGTATTACGCTTGCCTGTGGTGGCGGAAAAAACTTTCCTAATTACCATTGGCGATCGCTCAGTAACAGGTATGGTAGCAAGGGATCAAATGGTAGGCCCTTGGCAAGTGCCTGTGGCAGATTGTGCGGTAACCACTGCTAGTTTAGATAGCTATTATGGCGAGGCGATGGCAATGGGCGAACGTGCTCCAGTGGCATTATTGGATTTTGCCGCCTCAGCACGTTTAGCCGTTGCCGAATCCATTACCAATATTGCCGCTACCAATATTGGCGACATTAAGCGGATTAAATTATCGGCGAACTGGATGGCTGCCGCAGGGCATAAGGGCGAAGATGCTGGCTTGTACGATGCGGTTAAAGCGGTGGGCGAAGAGCTTTGTCCAGCGTTAGGCATTACCATTCCTGTGGGTAAAGACTCTATGTCAATGAAAACCGCTTGGCAAGAAAATGGCGAGCAAAAAACCGTTACCGCTCCATTATCCTTAGTGATCAGTGCTTTTGCACGTGTAGAAGATGTGCGTAAAACCGTAACACCACAATTACGCACTGATAAAGGGGCAAGCCGTTTATTATTAATCGATCTTGGCGAAGGGCATAACCGACTAGGGGCAACGGCATTGGCTCAGGTTTATCAACAATTAGGCGATAAGCCAGCAGATATTGTGAATGTTGCGCGCTTAAAAGGCTTTTTTGAGGCGATTCAAACTTTAGTCAGTGAGCAAAAATTATTGGCTTATCACGATCGTTCTGACGGTGGTTTAATCACAACCTTAGCCGAAATGGCATTTGCAGGGCATTGTGGCGTGCAAGTAGATATTTCAGCTTTAGGCGATAATGATTTAGCCGTATTGTTTAATGAAGAATTAGGGGCGGTTATCCAAGTTCGTGAAAGTGAGCTGGTAGCGGTGCGTGAAATTTTAAAACAATATGATTTATTAAGCCTAACTAAAGATATTGGTGTAGTAACGGCACAAGATGAATTTGAAATTACACGTGGTACAAAAACCTTATTGCGTGATAAACGTTCAAACTTACGTAGTATTTGGGCAGAGTTGACCCACCAAATGCAACGTTTGCGTGATAATCCTGTTTGTGCGGATCAAGAGTTTGCTAGCAAACAAGCTACGGATGATCCGGGGTTATCTGCCAAACTGAGTTATGATGTTAATCAAGATATTAGCGCCCCATTTATTGCCACAGGGGTAAAACCAACTATCGCGATTTTGCGTGAGCAAGGCGTAAATAGCCATTATGAAATGGCGGCAGCTTTTGACCGAGCTGGTTTTAATGCCATTGATGTGCATATGAGTGATTTAATGCAAGGACATCGCAAGTTAGCAGATTTTAATGCCTTAGTCGCTTGTGGTGGATTCTCTTATGGTGATGTACTCGGTGCTGGTGGCGGTTGGGCAAAATCCATTTTGTTTAATCCACAATTAAGAGAACAATTTAGTCAATTCTTTGCGAATCCAAATACCCTTGCCTTGGGGGTATGTAATGGTTGCCAAATGATCTCTAATTTAGCAGAAATTATCCCTGGCACAGAAAATTGGCCGAGATTTGTGCGTAATAAATCAGAACGCTTTGAGGCTCGCGTGGCGTTAGTGAAAATTAATGATACAGCGTCCCTATGGTTTAAGGGGATGGCAGGTTCACATATGCCAATCGCCGTATCACATGGTGAAGGACAAGTAGAGTTTAAATCTCAACAACAATTAACAGGATTACAACAACAAAATCTAGTGGTAGCACAATATGTTGATAATCACTTGAATGTAACCGAAACTTATCCTGCGAATCCAAATGGCTCGGTATTTGGTATTACCGCCATTTCTAACCTTGATGGACGAGTTGCTGTAATGATGCCACACCCTGAGCGTGTATTCCGAGCGGTAAGCAATTCTTGGTATCCAGAAGACTGGTCAGAAGACGGGGCGTGGATGCGATTATTTAGAAATGCGAGAGTGGCGTTGGGTTAAGCCCATATTGTGTCATTTTACGCTTGTTATTTTGGTGTAATGGATTTTTCCATTACACCAATTTTTCTTCTCTTGCTCAGATTAGGTTTAGGACAGATAGGCAATCAGATCTTCAATGGTAATCACTGGATAATCAAATTGTTTGGCAAAGTTGATAATTTCAGGAGCTCGTGCCATTGTGCCATCATCATTGGTTATTTCACAAATAATGGCGGCAGGTTTATAGCCGGCTAGGCGAGCAAGATCCACAGAGGCTTCCGTATGTCCCGGGCGTTGTTTTACTCCACCTGCTGCTGCACGCAAGGGGAAAATATGCCCGGGGCGGTGTAAGTCGCTTGGTTTTGCTCCCTCTTTAATGGCAGCTTGAATAGTGGTAACACGATCGGCGGCGGAAACTCCCGTAGAAACGCCTTCAGCGGCTTCAATACTGACAGTAAATGCCGTTTTATTGATGCTGGTATTATTGGCTACCATTGGTGGCAAATCTAATTGTTGGCAGAGTTCATCGGTAATACATAAACAGACAATACCGCTACCATAACGGATAAGTTGTGCCATTTGAGCCACATTGATGGTTTGGGCGGGAAAGATTAAATCGCCCTCATTTTCACGATTTTCGTCATCTAATACAAGTACACCTCGCCCTTGTTTAAAGGCTTGAATGGCATTTTCCACACGTTGTTGTGGTGTGCCGAATTCGGCAAGTAAAGACTGATTCATTGTTAATTCCTTCATAAATAATACGTAATGAGAATGAATCAGGGGTGATGGAAAGGGTTATTTTGATAATAACAAAATTAGGTCTTGTTAATGAACAAGTCCTGTTTATAGTCGTTCTACTTTAAAATAATACAGCGTTGGCACGCCTCGCCATATTCTTTGTGTTGTGTTCGGTAATGTACGATTTTGTGTTATTTTAAATTGAAACGACTATATTCTCTTTCATCCAGACTATCACTGTCGGCTTTGGATTTTCACCAAATCTGCTTGTCATTAACCTTTAATGAGAGGCTAACCGCTCGTGGGCTTATGTTTATTACATTTACCACCGGTAGGGAATTACACCCTGCCCTGAGAATGAGTGCATAGTATAGCGGAAAGTTTTACAAGAAAAAATGTTTTTATTTGTAGCAAGATTGCATACAATAACCAAATCTTAGTGAAATTAAAGAGGGAATTATGCTAAATCCGAAAAAAATTGAACAAATTATGCAACAAATTCATGATGTGTTGCCAGAAGGCGTAAAAAACTTAGGGCAAGATGCAGAAAATAAAATTAAGCAAGTGTTGCAAGCACAGTTAGCGAAATTAGATTTAGTGACTCGAGAAGAATTTGAGGTACAAACCCAAGTGTTGGTGCGTACCAGAGAAAAACTCATGCAATTAGAGCAACAAGTAGAACAATTACTTGTGGCAAAAGATGAAAAAAAAGATTGATTTTTGACCGCACTTTTTATCCGATAGGTAGCCGTTATGACAGATTTTTCTTATCTTCAGCAAAAACGTAAACAGCTCAATTTACGGGTTAATGAGCTTTGTGAACAAGCCAATATTACTCGAGCCTATTTTAATCAATTAGTGAGTGGCAAAATCAAAAATCCAAGTGCTTCTAAGCTCGGAGCGTTGCATAAGGTGTTACAAATTAATGAAGTCGCGAATAAGCGAGTTGGAGTGATTTTTGGCAAGTTCTATCCTGTACATACAGGGCATATTAATATGATTTATGAAGCCTTTAGTAAGGTTGATGAAGTGCATGTGGTGGTATGTACAGATAGCGAGCGAGATTTGAAACTGTTTTATGATAGTAAAATGAAACGTATGCCTACGGTGCAAGATCGGCTACGTTGGATGCAACAAATTTTTAAATATCAAAAAAATCAAATTTTTATTCATCACTTGGTGGAAGACGGTTTACCAAGTTACCCAAATGGCTGGGCAGCTTGGGCTGAACAGGTAAAACGCTTATTTGCCGAGAAAAATGTTAATCCTAGTGTGGTGTTTAGTAGTGAAATACAGGATAAAGCCCCTTATGAGAAATATCTCAACCTTGAAGTAGCATTAGTAGATCCTGAGCGGCATTTTTTTAATGTGTCCGCCACTAAAATTCGTAATAATCCTTTTCATTATTGGAAATTTATTCCCAAAGAGGTTCGCCCATTTTTTGCTAAAACCATTGCCATTTTAGGCGGCGAAAGTAGCGGAAAAAGTGTGTTAGTGAATAAACTCGCTACGGTGTTTAATACCACTTCTGCTTGGGAATATGGGCGAGAATTTGTGTTTGAGCAATTAGGTGGCAATGAACAAGCTATGCAATATTCCGATTATCCACAAATGGCATTAGGGCATCAGCGTTATATTGATTATGCGGTACGCCATGCGCATAAAGTGGCAATTATTGATACGGATTTTATTACTACCCAAGCATTTTGTATCCAATATGAAGGTAAAGCTCACCCTTTCCTTGATTCAATGATTAAAGAATACCCCTTTGATGTTACTATTTTGCTTAACAATAATACTCGTTGGGTTGATGATGGTTTACGCAGTCTCGGTAGTACAAAACAACGGGCGCGTTTTCAGCAGTTATTGAAAAAATTACTAGAAAAATATCAAGTACCTTATATTGAAATTGAGTCGCCGAGTTATTTAGAACGCTATAACCAAGCCAAAGCCATTATTGAGAAAATTCTCAATGATGAGGACTTAGTCAAAGTGGGCGAGTCTTATCAATTTATTGATGAGGAAGTTATAGAATGATTTTATTTGCCGGCGATCCGCATGGCAGTTTTAGCCACCTTTATCCCTTTATTCAACAGCGAGAGAATATCGCTTTGATTATTTTGGGGGATTTACAGTTGACCTCCACAGAAGAATTGGAAAGGTTGGCGAAGTATTGTGATGTTTGGTTTATCCATGGTAATCATGATAGCAAGACCGCCACCGCATTTCAGGCATTATGGGGATCAGAGTGGAAAAACCGTAATTTGCATACCAAAATTGTGGACATTCAAGGCAAGCGGATTGCTGGATTAGGCGGTGTTTTTCGTGGGCAAGTTTGGATGCCACCGAATAAACCCTTATTTTTTGATCCCATTCATTATTGCCAATATTGCCCACCTGAGAAAATTTGGCGTGGTGGCATACCGTTGCGTCATCGTAGTTCCATTTTTCCTTCTGATGTGGAAATATTAGAACAGCAACAAGCGGATATTTTAATTTGTCATGAAGCACCAAAACCGCATCCATCGGGGTTTAATGTGATTAATCAGCTTGCTGAAAAAATGGGGGTATCGCAAATTTATCATGGACATCATCATGATAATTTTAGTTATAACCAAATTTCGCAAGGGGCATATCAAATCATCAATGTGGGGTTTCGTAGCCTTTGTGATGAACAAGGTAATTATTTGCTTGTGGGGGTTGATGATCGTTAATCAATAGCGGATATGAGCCAATATTTTATTCCCAAAAGTGCGGTAGTTTTTGAAGAAGAAATCAAAAAAAGCCGTTTTATTACCTATTTGCGTCAAGTGGATAACCTTGAACAAGCGAGAGCCTTTTGGCAACAAATGCGCCAGCAACACCCCAATGCCCGTCATCATTGTTGGGCAACGGTGGCAGGTTCGCCTGATGATAGCCAACAATATGGTTTTTCAGATGATGGCGAACCCGCAGGGACGGCGGGAAAACCGATGCTGAGTGCCTTAATGGGCAGTCATATCGGCGAAATTTGTGCGGTGGTAGTGCGTTATTATGGTGGTATTCAGCTTGGTACAGGCGGTTTAGTTAGAGCTTATGGCAATGGTGTGCAACAAGCCTTGAAATTGCTAGAAACAGAAGTAAAAGTGCTTAGAGAGCCTTACTTGTTGCGTTGCGATTATGGGCAAATTAATTGGTTACAAATGTTATTTGAAAAATATGATATTGTGCTAGAAAAACAAGATTTTGCTGAGCGAGTGCATTTTCAATTAGCAATCAGTGAGCAAAAGGTTGAGGCTTTTCGTCAAGAAATCACTGAGCGTTCAGCTGGGCAATTAAGTATAGAAAAAGTGCGGTGTGAATAATGCAAATTTTATCTATAATCCGTATTATTGGCATTTTAGTAATTTGTTTTTCGGTAACGATGTTAATGCCAGCAGGGGTTGCCTTGTTTTATGGTGATGGCGCTGGGACAGCCTTTGTGCAAACTTTTTTAATGAGTTCCGTACTGGGTTTTTTATTATGGTGGGCGGGGCATCGTCATAAAGAAGAATTACGTTCTCGGGAAGGTTTTTTAATTGTGGTGGCATTCTGGCTGGTATTAGGCAGTCTAGGGGCAATCCCTTTTATGCTCTTTGAACACCCTAAACTCAATCTCGCTTCCGCTTTTTTTGAATCTTTTTCAGGTTTAACTACCACAGGGGCAACCACCATTGTAGGGCTAGACTATTTACCCAAAGCCATTTTATTTTATCGTCAAATGTTACAATGGTTTGGTGGCATGGGGATTATTGTATTAGCGGTTGCCATTATTCCTTTACTCGGCATTGGTGGAATGTCCTTATATAGAGCGGAAACCTCAGGGGCATTAACCGAGAAAATGCGTCCTCGTATTGCTGAAACCGCGAAAATTCTTTGGTTTATTTATACCTCGTTGACGGTGGTTTGTGCGGTGGCTTACTGGCTCGCAGGTATGAGCTTATTTGATGCTATATGCCATAGTTTTTCTACGGTTTCCATTGGTGGATTTTCTACCCATGATGACAGTTTAGGTTATTTTGCCAGCCCTTTGATTAATTGGATTACCGTATTTTTTCTCGTTATTTCAGGCTGTAATTATGCCCTACATTTCAATGCGTTTTCACGTTTAGGCGAGGGAAAATTATGGCAAATTTACTGGCAAGATCCCGAATTTCGCTTTTTTATTGCAATCCAAGTGTTTTTAGTCAGCATTTGCTTTGTTTTTTTATGGCAAGGGGATTATTTTGCAACAGCAGAAATGAACTTAGAACAAGCCGCCTTACAAGCAGTTTCTATTTCAACTACCGCAGGCTATACCAGTGCCAATTTTGAAATATGGCCGTCCTTTATTCCTATGCTATTGCTAGTAGCTTCTTTTGTGGGGGGCTGTGCAGGCTCAACAGGGGGCGGATTAAAAGTTATTCGTGTTTTAATGTTGTTCTTACAAGGACAACGAGAATTAAAACGCTTTATCCACCCTAACCTTATTTCTTCCATTAAATTAGGCAAACGTATCTTACCAGAACGCACGATTGAAGGCATCTGGGCGTTTTTTTCCGCCTATATTTTCGTTTTTATTCTCTGTTTATTAGGGGTCATTGCTTGCGGTGTAGAAATTTTTGATGCCTTCAATGCGGTTATCGCTTGTTTAAATAACCTTGGACCAGCCTTAGGTATGGTGCATAGTAATGTGGTCAATTTACCAGATAGCGCCAAATGGATTTTAACCTTTGCTATGATTTGTGGTCGTTTAGAAATTTTTTCACTCTTGGTCTTATTTAGCCCTGCTTTTTGGAAATCATAATGAAAACATTAATTTTATATTCCAGTCGTGATGGACAAACCAAAAAAATTGCTTATTTTATCGCACAGCAATTACAGCAAATTTCACCACAAAAAGAAGTGGTTATTGAAAAGTTAGAACAAAAAAGTGCGGTAGATTTTCAAAATATTTCTTGTGTTATTATCGGTGCTTCTATCCGTTATGGGCATTTTGAGTCTAAATTATATGCTTTTATTCAGCGTTATGCGGCACAATTAAACCAAATCCCCAGTGCCTTTTTTTCTGTCAATCTCACCGCCAGAAAAGCTGGCAAAGACAGCCCAGAAACCAATGTTTACACCCGTAAATTATTACAAAAAATCAGCTGGCAACCTACTTATAAAGCAGTGTTTGCTGGGGCATTATATTACCCTCGCTATAATTTCTTTGATCGCATAATGATCCAATTTATTATGCGATTAACAGGTGGCGAAACCGACACCAGCAAAGAAATTGAATATACCGATTGGGGGAAAGTTAAAGAATTTGCTGAATTAATCGATGGAAGGAAGAAGAATTCTGGCAATCTCTCTTCGTCGCAATCATCATAAAATATAAAGGGCGGTTTAATATCGCCCTTTCTTTCAGCCATAGCATATTGATGTCTCAACCCTCAACACCCTCATTGATTAACGATTTCAGATGAAATAGGAACATAAACGAAAGCTCAAAAAATGTTCGTTTTCCAAAAGTACTATAGTACTTTTTGTTATTTACTTGATGTAAATAACAAAGCAAGTCTGATTAAAATTTTTTTAATTTTCGTTAAGGAGCTTATATGGTATTAATTGTTTTTTACAAAAATGGACAGAAAAGATACAGAGGTGTATCAGGTACGGAATATCAATATGATCTTAGTTTACTTGCCGATCGGCAGGCATATCAATTAGATCTTAACGCACAAATGCGAGATCAACAGTCCGTCAATTTATATAGAGAAATGGAGAATGGTGGAGGGATTTATGAGTAATCGTTTTAA